>JBBDTK010000086.1:0-9427 GCA_040904405.1 Solirubrobacterales bacterium
CGGCGAGCGGGCGACGTTGTTGCCGTCGCCGACGTAGGCGAGCCGCAAGCCGTGCAGGTCGCCGCGGCGCTCGCGCAGGGTGAGCAGGTCGGCAAGCGCCTGGCAGGGATGGTGGAGCGGGGTCAGCGCGTTGACCACCGGCACCTCGGCGCCGGCGGCCAGCTCGGCGACCGCCTCGTGCGAGCCGGAGCGGATCACGATCGCGTCGAGGTAGCGCGAGAGCACCCGCCCGGTGTCGCCGATCGACTCGCCGCGGCTGAGCTGCAGTTCGTCGCCGCGCAGCACGATCGGCGTCGCGCCCAGCTCGGTGACGCCGACCTCGAAGGAGATCCGCGTCCGGGTCGAGGGCTTCTCGAAGACGAGGCCGATGCTGCGCCCGGCCAGGTCCTCCGCGCGGGCCGCGCCGTCCCCCGTGCGCCCGGCGCCCCCCCGGGGGCGCGCCGCGCGCGCCGCTTTCAGCTCGGCCGCGAGGTCGAGCAGCTGGCCGAGCTCGAACGCGCCCAGCTCTTCGCCGGTGAGGAAATCCCGCTTCAAGCGGCGGATACTACGCACCGTGCGGTTCACCGCGATCAGCTGGAACCTCTTCCACGGGCGCGACTTCCCGCCCGACCCGGCCCTCTTCACCTGGCGCTCCCGGCTGCTGCGGCGCAGCGAGCGCAACGCCACCCACGTCCAGGTCAACCGCGACCTGGCGCGCGAGTTCGCCTCTCTGCTCGCCGCCGCCGATTGGGACGTGGCGCTGCTGCTGGAGGCCCCGCCGCGCTGCGCGGCGCCGCTCGCCCGCGCCTGCGGGGCCGAGGCGCACCGGGTCCTCACCTCGCGCAACTCGCTCGGCCGGCTGCGCGCCGCCGCTGCGCGCCTCAACCCCGATCTGATCGCCTCCGCCGAGGGCGGCTCGAACCTCACCCTGGTCCGCCCCGCCGCCCCCTCATCCCGTTCCGCTGCGCCTTTTGGGTCCTATGTACACAAAAAGAACAGCGGAACCGAATCTCGCCCACGGCGAATCGTCGAGCGGCGCGAGCTGACGATTCATGCCGGGCCGCTGGAGCGGCGGGCTATGGCCCTGACTCGGGTGGCGCACGGGTCGGGGCACGGGTCGGGCCGCTCCGGCCGCGACGAGGCCCTCCTCTGCGTCGCCAACCTGCACGCCAGCGCCAACCGGCCCGACCTGGCGGCGGCCGACGTGCTGCGCGCGGGCGCGGCGGCGAGCGCCTGGGCGGGCGAGGCGCCGCTGCTCTTCGGCGGCGACCTCAACCTGCGCCCGGCGGAGAGCCCGGCCGTCTTCGCCAAGCTGCGCGAGCGCTTCGGGCTGGCGGGGACGACCGGCCCGCGGGCGATCGACCACCTGCTGGCGCGCGGCCTCGAGGCGATCGACCCGCCGCGCCAGTGGCCGCCCGAGCGGCGTGAGCTGCGCGAGGACGGCCTCGCCCTGCGCCTCTCCGACCACGCCCCGGTCGAGGCGCGTTTCGCGACCCTGACCCCAAGGTAATGCGATAGTCAGTCGATCGAGGTTGCAGTTTCCCGCCAATATGGCGGGTAAGTGCGATCTCGTCGTCTACGTCCACCGCGAGACAGGAGGCAACCGAGCATGGCCGCGAAAAAACAGTCGTCCGGCAAAACGACGAAAAAATCGAAAGCCGGGACGCGCGCCAAGGCGTCCGCTCGCAAACCGGCCGCGACGAAATCGAAAGCCAACGGCAAAGCGAAACCGAAAGCGAAAGCGGCGAGGAAATCGCCCGGCCGCAGCGGCCGCAGCAGCGGCCTCGACAAGAGCGTCGAGCAGTTCCGCGAGAGCCTCGAGCACAGCGTCACGCTCAGCCGCGACCGGCTGCAGGAGGTCGTCGACGACGCGGTCAAGCGCGGCCGGATCACCCGCGGCGACGCTGAGAAGATGGTCTCCGACCTGATCAAGCGCGGCCGCAAGCAGACCGACAGCCTGCTCAAGGAGCTCGAGCGGCTGGTCAAACAGGCACGCAAGGGGGTCGGCGGCCGGGCCGCGCCGGTGCGCAAACAGGCGACCCAGGCGGCGCGCCGGGCGCGTAAGAAACTCGGCTAGTGGCGGGACGCTTTCGTGTCCATAGGACAAGAGGCGCGCCCCGAGCCGGCGTCCCACCCGCGCAAGGGCGAGCAGCTCGAGGTCGAGGTCGAGTCGCTCGCCTTCGGCGGTCGCGGCATCGCCCGCGCCGGGGGCTACGTCGTCTTCGTCGCCGGCGGCCTGCCGGGGGACCGGGTGCGGGCCGAGATCACCAAGGCGAAGCGCAACTTCGCCGAGGGGCGCAGCGTCGAGCTGATCCGCGGCGGCGCCGACCGGGTCCCCGACAGCTGCCTGCACGAAGGCGTCCCCTGTCCGGGGGCTCCCTGGCAGGGCCTCGCCTACGAGAGCCAGCTCGAGCACAAGAGCAAGCAGGTCGACGAGGCGCTGCGGCGGATCGGCAAGCTCGACGGCTTCGAGCTGGAGCCGATCGTCCCCGCGCAGGAGCGGTGGCGCTACCGCAACAAGCTCGAATACTCCTGGGGGGAGCGGGAGGGAGAGACCGTGCTCGGCTTCCACGCGCCGGGCCGCTGGGACCTGATCGTCGGCGTCGAGGACTGCCGGCTCGGCTCCGAGCGCGGCAACGCGGCCCGCAACGAGGTGCGCGAGTGGGCGCGCGAGGAAGCGGTCGCGCCCTATGACCGACCCAGCGGCGAGGGCACCCTCTGCAACCTCGTCGTGCGCGAGGGGCGGCGCAGCGGGCAGATCCAGACCCGGCTCGTCACCACACCGCAGCGCTTTCCCAAGCCGCCGGTCGACCTGCACACCGTGGTCGACCCCGGCGCCGGCGGCAGCGACGGGCCGACAGGCGCGCTCGGCGAGGAGTACCTGCGGGAGGAGCTCTGCGGGCTCGACCTGAGGATGTCCTACAACGCCTTCTTCCAGACCAACACCGAGATGGCCGAGCGGCTCTACGCGGTCGCCGCCGAGTACGCCGGGCTGAGCGGCGGCGAGCGGGTCTTCGACCTCTACTGCGGGATCGGCACGATCGGCCTGACGATGGCGGCGAGCGCCGGCGAGGTCTGGGGGCTGGAGATCGTCCCCGAGGCGATCGTCGACGCCGAGCGCAACGCCGAGCGCAACCGGATCGAGAACGCCCGCTTCCTCGCCGGCAGCGCCAGGACCGGCGTGCGACCGCTGGTCGAGCAGGCGGGCAAGCCCGACGTCGTCCTGCTCGACCCGCCCCGCCCCGGGCTCTCGCAGAAGATCGTCCGCCGCGTGCTCGAGTGCGAGCCGAAGCGGATCGTCTACGTCTCCTGCAACCCGACGACGCTGGCCCCGAACGCGGCGCAGCTGGTCGAGGCCGGCTATACCCTGCGCCGCGTGCGCCCGGTCGACATGTTCCCCCAGACCCCCCATATCGAGTGCGTGGCGGAGTTCGACAGGGCGTAGGCGGTAGGAGGGACGGGGTGCCCCTCTCCCGGAAACCGTCGCGCAACTGGGGTGCGAGGGCCGGGGTGTCCCCCTCCCGAAACCGTCGCGCAGCTGGGTCGTGGTTCCGGGTCCTAGCGTGGTTCCTTGAGTTTCCGTGAGAGGGGCACCCCGGCCCTCCTACGGTGCAGCTGCAGTTGCGACACTCCCCATGGCATTCTTCCCTACGGTGACGCGGCCTCGGCTACGGCGGTCATCGACTCGACCTTGGCGCTGGCCAGACCCCGCACGACCACCGTGTCCAGAGCGGTGTGGGCGTTGAGGCGTTTCTGAGCTTCGGCGGAGCTGGAAGCCGCGACGCCGACGGTGCCCTCAGGCTCGCCGAGGCGATCGAAGTGGTTGCGGTAGCCGGCGTGCAGATCGCGGTAGAAGGACTCCTCCTTGGCGAGGCGGGCGGCGGCGTCGGGGCCGACGGCGGTGCGGACGTAGCCGAAGACGGGCGGGCACTTGCCGCCGGCCTCCTTGGCGCCTGCCTCGACCTGGCCGCGGGCGCGGGCGGCGAACTCCGGCGTCATCCAGTTGAAGAAGGCGCCGTCGAACTCGGCCCCGGCGAGTGCGCACATCTTCGGCCCCATTGCGGCGAGCACGAGGCGGACGCCGGGCAGCGCCTCCCGCAGCACCGGTAGCGCCTCCCGCATCCGCGTCAGCGGCTTCTTCGAGAATCCGGCGCCGACGCCGAGCCAGAGCTTCGAGCGCTCGAGCCCAAGCCGCTCGATGTCGGCGGCGATCTCTGCGGGCGACTGCCGGTCGAGCGCGATCACCGCTACGCCCAGCTCCAGCTCCGGCGCCGCAGCCGAGAACTCCGCCAGCGTCTCAAGGCCCTTGGCCCCGGGATGGTCGTTCGACCAAACCGAGTCATACCGCAGCTCCGCACAGCGCACCGCAAGCGGCCCCGCCACCTCCGGATCGAGCCCGGCAGCGACTCCGAATCCCCGTGCCATGAACCCACCATATATACGAAGTCGCTGCCGCTGCGCCACAGGAGGGGCGGGGTGACCCTCTCACGGAAACTCAAGAAACCACGCGAGAACCCTGAACCAGGTCCCAGCTGCGCGACGGTTTTCGGGAGAGGGTCACCCCGCCCCTCCCCGCCGCCCACCCGCTCAGTACGGCGGCAGATCCTCGTACCACTCGCCCAACGCTCGGAACGACTGCCAGAAGCGCTGCTTGGCGCTCTCTTCGTCGAGCGAGTCGTCGATGTCGGGGGTGTAGAGGGCGTCGACGGTCGGGGTGAAGGCCTGGATCTCGCCCTGGCGCGGCTCGATCGGGCGGGCCAGCGGAGCTTCGAGCTTGTTGAGCACGCGCAGGGCGGGCTCGCCCATCACGACGACGATCTTCGGCTGCACGATCGCCAGCTCCTCTAGCAGCCGGTGCAGGCACTCCTCGGCGGCGAGATCGGGCTCGGCGATCGGGCACTTGACGCAGAGCGTGCCGTAGACGGCCAGCGGGTCGATCCCCAGCCGCTTGAAGCTTTTCATCAGCGCGTTGCCGGCCCGCCCGTAGAAGGCGACGCCCTCTTCGATCTCGGCCACGCCGGGGGCGTGCTTGACCATGAATACGTCGGCCTGCGGGTGGCCGGAGCCGAGCACCGGCATCAGCTTGCCGCGTGGGCAGTGCGGGCAGTCCTGCAGCTCGTGGGTCAGCTGGTTGAGCTCGCGGATCGCCCGCTCGAGGTACTTCTCTCTGATCTCATCGTCGGTCGACGGCATGCTGGGCGATCTCTTTGACGGGGCGCTCGCGTGTCCTTTCGCGCCGCCTGCCTGCATCAGCTCTTGCCGCCGCCCCGCTGTCCCGGCGTGCGCCGTTTCCGCTTGCGCCGCTGTCCGCCGCGGACCGGCTTGGCATCGGGGACGCTGCGCTTCGCCGCCTTCGGCCGCCCGGTCGTCTGCAGCAGCTTCAGCGCCTGCACGTAGACCAGGTTCTTGTGCTTGCGGGTGATGTCGGCGTCGCGCATCGCCTCGAGGAACTCGGCCGGTCCCTCGAACTCGTGGATCCGCACCCGCACGCTGCCCAGCCCCTGGGCGACGTGGCTGTCGGAGCCGGCGCCGGGGACGATCCTGTACTTGCGGGCGAAGCGCTCGGCCTCCTCGTTGAAGGCGGTCAGCGCGACCCGCGGGTTGAAGACCTCGAGGATGTCGACCTCCTCGACGATCTCGAGCAGGTGCTCGTAATCGGGCACCGAGTGGAAGCGGTCGAAGGGATGCGGGACGTAGACCAGGCCGCCCTGCTCGCGGATCGCGGCGATCGTCTCCGCCATCGTCAGCCCGCGCGGGATCTTCCGCTCGAGAAAGAGGCCGATCACCTCGCCCTGCTCGGCGGTCTTCACCTCCTCGGCGACGATCACCTCGATGCCGCCGAGCTCGGCCGCGATCCGCTGCGCCTCCAGCGCCCCCGAGATCTCGTTGTGGTCGGTGATCGCGATCGCCCCGAGGCCGCGGTCGCGGGCCGTCTCCAGCAGCACCTCGACCGGCGTCGCGCAGTCGGGCGAGTGGTCGGTGTGCATGTGCAGGTCGACCTCGATCAGCGGCCGGCCGGCGATCCGCCGCCGCACCTCGGGGTCGCCGTCGGGATCGTGGCGGCGGGCGAGCAAGCGGCGGTAGATCGCCTCCAGCTCGGCTGCCACGGCGGCCCAGTCGCGGCCCCCCCCGGCCGGCTCGACCAGCTCGTAGGAGCCGGGGAAGTAGCGCTCCACCCGCGCCCCGGTCGCGGCCGAGGCGACGGTGCGCGCGTCGAGGCGGCCGAAGAAGACCTCGACCAGCGGCCGCGCCACCTGGGTCGAGAGGACCCGCTCCTGCGGCGCGTGGAAGGTGGCCACGTTGAGCGAGAAGGAGTGGCGAAGGGCGGCCGAGGAGACGCTGGGGGCGAAGGGCTCGTGGACGTGGACGATGTCGAGCGAGTTGGCTTTCAACAGCCGCTTGACCGGATCGCCGGCAGCGACGCGCAGAACCTCATGGCCGCGGCTCTCCAGCTCCACGGAGACCCGCGTAACGAACTCGTTGACCGGGTTCCGGGTGGTACGCCGGTGCGGCGTGACCTGCGCTATCGAGAGAGGCTCGCCCACTGGCCACGCAGCATAAGAGCCCGCCGCCCGCCGCCGAGCCTGCATCCAGCGTCGAATACCGACGCTGGATGCAGGCTCGGCCGGGGTTAGGCGTTAGTTGGCGCCGGCGACTTGCCGCGCGCGTTGGCCGCGATGAACTCCTCGGTCTGCTCGCGCGCCTCGTCGTCGGGGCGCTGGCTGTGCGGCGACTTCATCAGGTAGCTGGAGGGCCCGTCGAGCTGGCCCGCGATGCCGTTGTTCAGCGCCAGCTTGACCAGCCGCACCGCGTCGATCACGACGCCGGCCGAGTTGGGCGAGTCCCAGACCTCGAGCTTGAGCTCGAGGTTGAGCGGCACGTCGCCGAAGGCCTTGCCCTCGATCCGGATGTGCGCCCACTTGCGATCGGTCAGCCAGGCGACGTAGTCGGAGGGGCCGACGTGGACGTCCTCGTCGGGCAGATCGTGGCCCATGATCGAGGTGACCGCATTGGTCTTCGAGATCTTCTTCGAGTCGAGCCGCTCGCGCTCGAGCATGTTGTAGAAGTCCATGTTGCCGCCGACGTTGAGCTGCGAGGTGCGCTCCATCCGCACACCGCGGTCGTGGAAGAGGCGGGCGAGCTGGCGGTGGACGATCGTCGCCCCGACCTGGGACTTGATGTCGTCGCCGATGATCGGCAGCCCCGCCTCGCGGAAGCGCTTGTCCCAGTAGTCCTCGCGGGCGATGAAGACGGGCAGGCAGTTGACGAAGCCGACGCCGGCCTTCAGCGCCTGCTCGACGTACCACTTGGTCGCCTGCTCGGAGCCGACCGGCAGGTAGCAGACCAGCACGTCCGCCCTGCTCTCCTCGAGGATCCCGACCACGTCGGCGGTTTCGCCCGGCGCTTTCGTGATCTTCTCTTTCAGATACTTGCCCAGCCCGTCGTGGGTCATGCCGCGCTCGACCTCGACCCCGAGCTCGGGCACGTCGGCGAACTTGATCGTGTCGTTCTGGCCCGACCAGATCGCCTCCGAGAGGTCCTTGCCGACCTTCTCGGAGTCGATGTCGAAGGCGGCGACGAACTCGACGTCGCCGACGTGGTAGCCGCCGAGGTCGACGTGCATCAGGCCCGGCACTTCCTCCGCCGGGTCGGCGTCCCTGTAGTACTGGACGCCCTGGATGAAGGAGTTGGCGCAGTTGCCGACGCCGACGATCGCGACGCGGACCTTCTGGTCCTGGCGGGCGGCGCCGTTGCCGCTTGCTCCGTTGGTCTCACTCATCAAGCTCAGAATCCTCTCTCGATCTCGGTGACGGGCAAACTAACCCGCCGCCTCGACTGGTTACAGCTCCGGCGTCTCCGGAGCCTCGCTCGTCAGCTGGTTTCGGACGTGCCATACGCGCTGGATCGTGGTGATCGTGGTCAGCGCCGCGATCAGGTAGACCGCCGGCGCCAGCAGCTCGAAGTCGCCGAGCCCGGCGCCCTTGGCGAAGACCAAGCCAGCGGAGAGTATGACTACCCGGACGGGACGGGTCGCCAACCCGACCTTGCACTCGACCCCGAGCGCCTCGGCGCGGGCGCGGGTATAGGAGACCATCAGCGAGCCGAGCACGGCGACCACGCACATCGCGGCGGCGAAGTCGTCGCCGGTCGCGGCGAAGTAGCCGGCGACCGCGGCCAGCACGACCCCCTCCTCGATCCGGTCCAGAGTCGAGTCGAGGAAGGCGCCGAACAGCGTCCCCTTGCCCGACATCCGCGAGTAGCGGCCGTCGAGCGTGTCCATCACCGAGCCGAGGATGAAGGCGACGCCGGCAAGGAAGAAGAGGCGCTGGGTGACCAGGCCGGCGGCGATCAGGTTGCCGAGCAGGCCGGCGACCGAGATCGCGTTCGGGGTCAGCCGCGACTCGATCAGGCGCCCGCGCGCGTAGGCGCGAAGCTCCTGCCCGTTGCGGCGGCTGCTCGGGACCCGCGGGGGGGCCGACGAATCCATTCGCGTGAGGCTAACCCAAGAGGGCGTCCCGGTAGGGGTTCCACTTAACTTTTTCCGAAACTCGCTGGTGGCCGTCCGAGAACGCCGCCGCGGAAAAAGTACAAGACGTTCCACCCCTACCCGGACGCCCTCATGCGTCCCCCCCTTGCGGCGACGCGCGCCAGGCCCAGGCGTGCGGCCGAGCCCGAGCAAGTAGCCGCTGGGCAACCAGAGCGGCAGCGGCGGCGACGGCCCAGCCCAGGGCGACGTCGACCCAGTAGTGGTTGCCGGTGACGATCACGACCCAGGCGACGAGCAGCGGCCAGAGGGCCCAGAAGACCCTGACCGGCCGCAGCTTGGCGAGCCGGGCGACGGTCATGCCGACCATCAGGGCGAAGGCGCAGTGCATGCTGGGCACCGCCGCGTAGGGGTTGATGAACGCTTTCGCCAGGCCGGAGTCGTGGTTGACGCTGGAGAAGTCGTTGATCGTGTCGACGAAGCCGTGCTGGGGGAAGAACCGCGGCGGCGCGGTCGCATAGAGGGCGTAGCCGATCAGCGCCAGGCCCATCGCGACCATGAACATGTTGCGGACGAAGTAGAAGGCCTGGTTGTGAAAGAAGTAGAGCCAGAAGAAGAACCCGACGACGACCGCGAACTGGCTGTTCATGTAGATCTGGTTGGCGAAGTCGACCAGCCACTGCGCCTGGATGAAGAAGGCCTGCATGCCGGGCTCGAAGAAGGTGCCGGTGGCGCGCTCGGCGTCGATGATCTGCTGGCCGTGGGCGAAGGCGACGGCGCGCTGGCCGTCGGCGAGGCCGCGAACGGTCTCGTAGGCGAGGTCGATGACGACCAGCAGGCCGATCTGCCTGCCCAGATCCCCCCATCCGTTGGGCAGTCGTGCCGTGACTGCGGCAAATGCGCGCTGCATCCGGCAATTGTAATTCCCTTGTTAATGATGGGTGGGGGGGGGGGGGGGGGGGG
>JBBDTK010000086.1:9437-32258 GCA_040904405.1 Solirubrobacterales bacterium
TAGGGCGCAAGCGTGGTCCTTGAGCCTCCGTGGGAGGGGACACCCCCCCCCACCCCAACTCAGCGCAGGAAATCCAAGATCCGGTCGATCACGCGAGCATCGTCGATCCAGGGCCAATGGCCGGCGCCGGCCATGAGGTCGAGCTCAGCGTTTGGGAGGATCTCGGCGTAAGCGTGAGCGAAGCGGGACGGGAGATAGGGGTCGCGATCCCCCCAGAGGATTAGGGCGGGGCACTCGAGGCGGGCGAGGTCGCGGCCGGCGGCGGCGAGGCGGTTGGGGTTGGCATGGCGGTAGAGCTGGAGGACAGCGCGACTGGTTCCCTTGTCCCAGTGGTCCCAGACCATGTCGACGAACTCCTCCGCCATCGGGCTGCGGTCGCCGCGGGCCTGGCGCATCGTCAGCGCCATCGAGCGCCGCGTCGTGGTCGCGTTGGCGAGCTCGCCGAGGCCGCGGCGGCGCCAGAGCTGGGCGACCCAGTGCCAGCGATAGCCGGGCAGCAGCGGCACCGCGTCGACGACCACCAGCTTCTCGACCAGCTCCGGCCGCCGCTGGGCGCCGATCAGCGCCAGCGCGCCCCAATCGTGGACGACCAGCTTGCGCCGCCCGACCCCGAGCTCCGCGAGGCAGCGCTCGAGGAAGGCCGAGAGGCCGCCCATCGAGTAGTCGAAGCGCCGCGGCCGGCCCGACCGCCCCCATCCCGGCATGTCGATCGTCAGCGCCGGCCCACCCCGCTCCAGGAACGGCAGCCAGTCCTCCCCGTGGGTGGGATTGCCGTGGCAATACACGACCGGCGTCCCCTCCCCCGCCACACGGCGATAGAAGACCTCGATCCCATCCACAACGAGCTCCGCCTCTTCGACCGTCGCCACCCCGCCACCCTAGCTTCCGCTGTTCCTTTTCTTCGCTATGTGAGGTAAAGGAACAGCGGAGCGGGTTGTGCGGGGATAGCGTCAGCGCCGTGGAATGGAAGCGACCGAACAGGCGGCGGGTGCGGGCGATCCGCGACCGGCTGCGGGAGATGTACGGATGGCCGCGGGCCGAGCCGCACCGGCAGCCGATCGCCGAGCTGATCAAGACCGTGCTCTCCCAGCACACCAACGACCGTAACCGGGATCGGTCCTTCGCCCGGCTGCGGGAGCGCTACCCGACCTGGGAGGCGGTGCGCGAGGCCCCGGTCGAGGAGCTCGAGGAGGCGATCCGGCCCGGCGGGCTCGCCCGCCAGAAGGCGCCGCGGATCCAGGCGATCCTGGAGCGGCTCGGCGATCCCCCCGACCTCAGCTGGACCGAGGGCGCGCCGCGCGAGGAGTCGCTGGAGTTCCTGCTCTCGCTGCCCGGGGTCGGCCGCAAAACCGCCGCCTGCGTGCTGATCTTCACCTGGGGCATCCCCGAGATCCCGGTCGACGTCCACATCCACCGGGTCGGCGGGCGGCTCGGGCTCTTCCCTCCCAGGGCGTCCTTCGAGCGCGCCCACGACGAGATGCTGGCGGTCGTCGACCCGGCCGACGCCTACGAGCTGCACATGAACCTGATCCGCCACGGGCGCGAGGTCTGCCGGCCCAAACCGCGCTGCGGCGAGTGCGCGCTGCGCCGGATGTGTGGCTGGTACCGTGCCGAGCGCAAATGACGAAGAAGACCTTCATCTCCTTCGCCGTCCTGGTCGCCATCCTCGCCGTCGCGATCCCCTGGTGGGCGTTCAAGGCCGATGGCGACAGGATCTCCGAAGCCGAGGTCCCGGCCGGCATGGAGGCGGGCAAGAGCCTCTTCGACACCAACTGCGGCAACTGCCACGCGCTCTACGCAGCCGGCACCGACGGCAACTTCGGCCCCGACCTCGACGATCTGCTGGCCCCGGCCGGCGCGCCCGAAGGCTCGGGCGCCGAGGACACCATCAAGGGGTTCGAAGGCCGCGTCCTCATCGCGATCGAGAAAGGGGCCGACAGCAGCACCGTGCCGGGCCGCATGCCCGGTGGAATCCTCTCCGGCGAGCAGGCCGAAGAGGTGGCGGAGTTCGTCGCCCACACCGCCGGCCAGGGTTAGCTACAGGACATCCCGGTAGGGGTTCCACTTAACTTTTTCCGAAGACGGTTTGAGTTTGTCCGCCGGCCTCGCCGCGGAAAAAGTACAAGACGTTTCACCCCTACCGGGATGTCCTTTGCGGAGAGCTTGTTAGTGCATTTGGAACCTCAAAGTGCTGAAGACTCCTGCGTGGTCTGAGCTCCAGAAGCCGTTGACCGGCAACAGCCCCGTGACCGACGAGCTGCGCAGCGTCACCTGCGCCGGATCGCGGGTCATGATGTGGTCGACCTGGTGGTCGAAGTCGGCGCTGCCTTCCAGTTCCTCTTGGGGCGTCGCGGCGAGCAGGCTCCTGCCGAGGCAGCAGCTGAGCGGGTCGTCGGTGCTGACCGAGACCATCCCCGCCGCCAGCAGTGCTTCGTAGGCGAGCCGGTCCGCCCCGGCGACGGTGTCGTCGTCGGAGTTGAGATCGCCGAGCAGGATCACCGGCAGCGCGCTGGTCGCCGGCCCGCCGGGAGCGACCAGCTCAGCCGCCTGGGCCAGCCGGATCCCCGGGTGGAACGCCTCGAGGTGCGTGTTGACGAAGCGGAACGGCTTGCTGCCGCGCACTTTCGCGTCGGTCGCCGTCCAGCCGCGCGCGATCGGCACCGGCGTGCCGAGGACCGGCACTTCGAGCAGGGTGTCGAAGTTGTCCGATTGCGGGTTCCGGGTCTTCACGCCGTGGCCCCGCTTGGCGAGGATCGCGTCGCGCATCGTCAGCCTGCCGTTGATCTCGGCGTCGGCGAGCGGCCCACCGGGGCCGTCGTCGGGTTCGCCGTTCTCGTCGGCCGGCGCCTCGAGGTCGAACTCCTGCTGCACCACGACGACTTCGTAGCGCGGCTTTTTTGCTCCCGCGTTGAGCTCGGCTAGCAGTTCCTGCAGGTAGTCGTAGCGGACCGTGGTCGCGCTCGGCCCCGTCAGCAGCGGCGTCAGGCTCGGCGGCGCGGTGCGCCACAGCGCCACCTCCTGCAGGCCGACCAGGTCGGGTCGCTTGGCGAGGATCTCGTCGGCCAGGCCCTCGGCCCGGGTCGGGAACTCGTTGGCGGTCACTTCGCGCAGGATCTGGCCGTTGGCCGCGGCCAGGGCTTCGATCGAGGGCGCGCCGATCGCCGGCGTCAGGTCGGCCCCGAGGTAGAGGTTGCGGGTCATCGTGCCGACGACCTTGCCGTGGTGCTTGCCTTTGCCGTGGCCTTTGGCTTTGCTGTGGCCTTTGGCTTTGCTGTGGCCTTTGGCTTTGCTGTGGCCTTTGGCGGAGTGGACCCCGACGTTGTGGCCTTTTCCGCCGGCCATCGCCACGGCGGGCAGCGACAGGGCGAGGGTCAGTGCCGCGGCGATCGCAATCAGAACGATTCGCCGGGCGGCTGCGTGAGCGTGACTCAAGATGTCCTCCTCTTCCGCGGCCCCGGGGGCCGGATTGGTCGAGGCGCCTCTCGCCGAGCACTCAATCCCTGGATGCCCGACGCCGCTACACGCGAAACCCACTATAAGTGAGCGGGGGCCCCGGCATCTCGGGTGGGGTTGAATCCCGAGAACGATCTGCCATACTGAGACTCAGATTTCTTAGCCTTAGCCAGTCAAGACTAATTACCTGGAGGTACGCACGAAGTGGGAAAGACGATCGGGATCGACCTTGGCACGACCAACTCCTGCGTCGCCGTGATGGAGGGCGGCGAGCCGACCGTCCTCGAGAACGCCGAGGGCGGCCGCACGACCCCGTCGGTGGTCGCCTTCACCGACTCCGGCGACCGGCTCGTCGGCACCGTCGCCAAACGCCAGGCGGTGATGAACCCCGAGAACACGATCTTCTCGATCAAGCGCTTCATGGGCCGCAAGGAGGCCGAAGTCAAGGAGGAGGAGACGATCGTCCCCTACAAGGTCGAGGCCGGGCCGAACGGCGACGTCCGCGTCGACGCTCAGGACAAGCAGTACAGCCCGCCGGAGATCAGCGCGATGATCCTGCAGAAGCTGAAGACCGACGCCGAAGCGAAGCTCGGCGAAACGGTCGACAGCGCGGTGATCACCGTCCCCGCCTACTTCAACGACGACCAGCGGCAGGCGACCAAGGACGCCGGCAAGATCGCCGGGCTCGACGTCAAGCGGATCATCAACGAGCCGACCGCCGCCTCGCTCGCCTACGGGCTGGAGAAGGAGGAGGCCGACCACACGATCCTCGTCTTCGACCTCGGCGGTGGCACCTTCGACGTCTCGGTGCTGGAAATCGGCGACGGCGTCTTCGAGGTCAAGTCGACCGCCGGCGACAACCACCTCGGCGGCGACAACTGGGACAAGGCGATCGTCGAGTGGCTGGTCGCCGAGTTCAAGAAGGACCAGGGGGTCGACCTGGCGGCTGACAAGAACTCGCTGCAGCGCCTCTACGAGGCGGCGGAGAAGGCCAAGATCGAGCTCTCCTCGGCGCAGGAGACGCAGATCAACCTGCCCTTCATCACCGCGGTCGAGGGCCAACCCAAGCACCTCGACATGAAGCTCAGCCGCTCGAAGCTGAACGAGCTGACCGCCGAGCTGCTGGAGCGCGTGGTCGGCCCGGTGAAGCGGGCGCTCGGCGACGCCGAGGCCGAGATCGACCACGTGGTGCTGGTCGGCGGCATGACCCGGATGCCGGCGGTGCGCGAGAAGGTCAAGGGGCTGACCGGGAAGGACCCGCACCAGGGGGTCAACCCCGACGAGGTGGTCGCGGTCGGCGCCGCGATCCAGGCCGGCGTGCTGGCCGGCGACGTCAAGGACGTGCTGCTGCTCGACGTCACCCCGCTGACCCTGGGGATCGAGACCAAAGGCGGCGTGATGACGAAGCTGATCGAGCGCAACACGACGATCCCGACCAAGAAGTCCGAGATCTTCTCGACCGCCGACGACAACCAGCCCTCGGTCGAGATCCACGTGCTGCAGGGCGAGCGCGAGATGGCGAGCGGCAACAAGAGCCTCGGCAAGTTCCAGCTGACCGGGATCCCGCCGGCGCCGCGCGGCCTGCCGCAGATCGAGGTCACCTTCGACATCGACGCCAACGGCATCATCCACGTCACCGCGAAGGACCTCGGCACCGAGAAAGAGCAGAAAATCGAGATCAAGTCCGGCTCCGGGCTCTCCGAGGAGGAGATCCAGGGCATGGTCTCCGACGCCGAGTCGCACGCCGACGAGGATCGCGTGCAGCGCGAGCTGGCCGAAGCGCGCAACCTGGCCGAGAGCCTCGCCTACCAGTCCGAGAAACAGGTCGAGGAGCTGGGCGACAAGCTCGACGACTCCAACAAGGAGGAGATCGAGGCCGCGATCAAGGAGGTGCGCGAGTCGCTCGAGTCGGGGAGCAAAGAGGAGATCGACTCGAAGACCGAGGCGCTGACCGGCGCGATGACCAAAGTCTCCGAGCAGATCTATGCGGCGGCGCAGGAGCAGGCGCAGGCCGCCTCCGCGGACGGCGCGGATGGCGGCGGCGAGCCCTCGGACGAGGAGGAGGTCGTCGACGCCGAGGTGGTTGACGAGGGCGACGACAAGTGAGCGTGCCTCAGGACGACGATCGACCGGGCGCTAGGCCGGCGGGTCCTGTCGGTAAGGGACCAGGGGATCGGCCGGCGGGTCCTGTCGCCGGGCAGGGGCCCCAGGCTCACCCGCCTGGGGGCCCAGACCCGACGCCTCCCGCCGGAGATGCGTCTGAGTCCGCGGACGAGGCCCTGGAGAAGGACCTCGATGCCCTCCTCGCTGAGCGGGACGAGTACCTGGACCTCGCCAAGCGAACGAAAGCCGATTTCGAGAACTACCGGAGGCGGATGACTGCCGAGGTCGCAGCGGCCACCACCCGCGGCAAGGCTGCGCTGGTCGGTGAGCTGGTTCATGTGGTCGACAACCTGGAGCGTGCGCTCGCCGCCGCCGAGATCGATCCCGGCGGCGAAGAGGCGCCCGAAGAGCCGCTGGCCCAGGGCATCCTCCTCACCTACCGCGACCTGTGCGTCGCGCTGAAGGGCAGCGGCGTCGAGGTATTCGACCCGAAGGGAGAGAAGTTCGACCCGACGTCACACGAGGCGCTCTCCAAGATCGCCGCCGACGGGGCGGACCCGGGGGTCGTCGTCGAGACGATGCAGAAGGGCTACCGGCTCGGCGAGCAGCTGATCCGGCCGGCCCGGGTCGTGGTAGCGGAGTAGGAGGCGCTCTTGGCCGAGGATCTCTACAAAGTCCTGGGCGTCTCCAAGAAGGCGTCCGACGACGAGATCAAGAAGGCGTACCGCAAGCTGGCCCGCAGGTACCACCCGGACCGCAACCCCGACGACGCGGCGGCGGAGGAGAAGTTCAAGCAGGTCCAGGGCGCCTACGACACGCTCGCCGACCCCGAGAAGCGCAAGCAGTACGACGCGGGCGGGAGGTTCGGCGGCTTCGGCGGGCCCGGTGGCTCCGGCGGTGGCCAGCCCTTTGGCGCCGGCAGCCCCTTTGGTGGGAGAGGCGGAGGCGGCGGGTTCGCCTCCAACCTCGGCGACATCTTCTCGATGTTCGGCGGTGGCGGCGGGCCGCAGGCCCAGCAGCAGGGCGGCCGCGACCTCGAAACCGAAGTCAGCCTCAGCTTCGACCAGGCGGTCAACGGGACCCAGGTCAGCGTCGCGGTGCCGAAGGAGGAACGCTGCGAGACCTGTCACGGCAGCGGCGCCAAGCCGGGCACCGCGCCGGCCGCCTGCCCGCGCTGCGAAGGCCGCGGCGTCGAGGCCGAGAGCCAGGGCTTCTTCTCGATCAGCCAGCCCTGCCGGCAGTGCGGCGGCGCCGGCCAGATCATCGAGGACCCCTGCCCCACCTGCGGCGGCAGCGGGCTCACCCGCCAGACCAAGCGCTACAAGGTCAACATCCCCGCCGGGGTCCGCGACGGCGGACGCATCCGGCTCGCCGGCAAGGGCGAGGCGGGCCCGCGCGGCGGGCCGCCGGGAGACCTCTTCGTCGTCACCAGGGTCGCTGCCTCCCCCGTCTTCAGGCGGCTCGACCGCGGCAACCTCGAGGTGACGGTGCCGATCAGCGTCGCCGAGGCGCTGCGTGGAGCGACGATCGAAGTGCCGACCCTGGACGGCACCAAGAAGATCAAGGTGGCGTCGGGGACCGGGCACGGCTCGGTCCAGCGGCTGCGCGGCGAGGGCGCGCCGAAGCCGGGCGGCGGCCGCGGCGACATCCGCTACCGGCTCGAGATCGAGCTGCCGCAGGACCTGACCGAGGAGCAGATCGAGGCGGTCGACAGGCTTGCCGAGACCCTCAACGGCACCGACCCCCGCGCCGACCTGCTGACGAGGGCGGCGCGATGAGTCCGTCCCACCCGCCAACGCTCGCGAGGTTGCATCCGTACCCGCTATGCGGGCATAAACGCAACCTCGCGCGGGGGGCAACATGAGCGCGGTGCGGCGCGAGCGAATCGAGGTCGCGGTCGACTCCGAGCGCGGGGTCTTCATGATCTCGGTGGCGGCCGAGCTGGCCGAGATGCACCCGCAGACGTTGCGCACCTACGAGGCGCGGGGGCTGATCGAACCGCAGCGCTCGCCGAAGAACACGCGCCTCTACTCCCAGCGCGACGTCGAGCGGCTGCGCCGGATCCAGCGCATGACCTCCGAGGAAGGGCTGAACCTGGCCGCGGTCGAGACCGTGCTCAGGCTGGAACGGGAAGTGGCGAAGCTGCGCAGCGAGCTGGCGAGGGCGCGACAGCGGGCCGAGCGGCTCGAACAGAGGAACTCCGAGGAGGGAAGGGGCTGATGCAACCCGACCGGTTCACCGTCAAGTCGCAGGAAGCCGTCGCGTCGGCACAGCAGATCGCCTCGCAGCGGCGCAACCCCGAGGTCGCCCCGGCGCACCTGCTGATCGCCCTGCTCGGCCAGGAGGACGGCCTCGCCGTGCCGATCCTGCAGAAGCTCGGCGCCGACCCGAGCTCGATCGCCGCCCGCGCCAACGAGGCGGCCGAAGCGCTGCCGAAGCTGAGCGGCGACGAGCGGCCCGAGGCGCGACCCTCGTCCACCCTGGTCAAGGTCCTGCAGCAGGCCGAGAACGAGATGGCGAAGCTCGGCGACGAGTACATCTCCGCCGAGCACCTGCTGCTCGCCCTGACCGACAAGGCCTCCGGCGTCGCCGACGTGCTCCCCGACCGCGGCTCGCTGGAACAGGCGGTGGCCGAGGTGCGCGGCCCGCACAGGGTGACCACGCCCAACCCCGAGGACAGCGTGCAGGCGCTGGAGAAATTCGGCCGCGACCTGACCGCCGAGGCGGAGGCGGGCAAGCTCGACCCGGTGATCGGGCGCGACGAGGAGATCCGCCGCGTGATCCAGGTCCTCTCGCGCCGGACCAAGAACAACCCGGTCCTGATCGGCGACCCGGGGGTCGGCAAGACCGCGATCGTCGAGGGGCTGGCGCAGCGGATCGTCGACGGCGACGTGCCCGAGAGCCTGCGCGACCGGCGCGTGATCGCGCTGGACATCGGCTCGCTGCTGGCCGGCTCCAAATACCGGGGCGAGTTCGAGGAGCGGCTGAAAGCGGTGCTCTCCGAGGTCCAGGCCGCCGAGGGCCAGATCGTCCTCTTCCTCGACGAGCTGCACACGATCGTCGGCGCCGGCGCCGCCGAGGGCGCGGTCGACGCCGCCAACCTGCTGAAGCCGATGCTGGCCCGCGGCGAGCTGCGCGCGGTCGGCGCGACCACGCTCGACGAGTACCGCAAGCAGATCGAGAAGGACGCCGCCCTGGAGCGCCGCTTCCAGCCGGTGCTCGTCGGCGAGCCCGACATCGACGACACGATCGCGATCCTGCGCGGGCTGAAGCCGCGCTACGAAAGCCACCACGGGGTGCGGATCACCGACTCGGCTGTGGTCGCCGCGGCAACCCTCTCGGAGCGCTACATCGCCGACCGCTTCCTGCCCGACAAGGCGATCGACCTGATCGACGAGGCGGCCTCGCGACTGAAGATCGAGATCGACTCGGTGCCGACCGAGATCGACGAGGTGCAGCGGCGCGAGCAACAGCTGGAGATCGAGCGCGAGGCGCTGAAGAAGGAGAAGGACGAGGCCTCGAAGGCGCGCCTGGAGGCGCTCGAGGCGGAGCTGGCCGAGCTGCGCGAGCGCTCCGGCGAGATGAAGGCGCGCTGGCAGAACGAGAAGGACGCGATCGAGGCGATCAACGAGGCGAAGGCGAAGCTCGAGCAGGCCGAAGCCGACGCCGAACGAGCCGAGCGCGAGGCCGACCTCGAGCGGGCGGCGAAGCTGCGCTACGGCGAGATCCCCGAGCTGGAGAAGGCCGCCGCCGAGGGGGAGGCGCGGCTCGCCGAGCTGCACGCCGAGGGCGGCTCGATGCTGGCCGACGAGGTCACCGAGGAGGATGTCGCCGAGGTGGTCGCCAAGTGGACCGGGATCCCGGTCAGCCGGCTGATGGAGGGCGAGGTCGAGAAGCTGATCCAGATGGAGGAGCGCCTGCACGAGCGGGTGATCGGCCAGGACGAGGCGATCGCTGCGGTCTCCAACGCGCTGCGCCGCTCGCGCGCCGGGCTCTCGGACCCCAACCGCCCGATCGGCTCCTTCCTCTTCCTCGGCCCGACCGGGGTCGGCAAGACCGAGCTGGCGAAGAGCCTGACCGAGCTGATGTTCGACTCCGAGCAGGCGATCGTCCGGCTCGACATGTCCGAGTACATGGAGAAGCACACGGTGGCACGGCTGATCGGCGCCCCGCCCGGCTACGTCGGCTACGAGGAGGGCGGACAGCTGACCGAGGCGGTGCGGCGGCGCCCCTACGCGGTGGTGCTGCTCGACGAGATCGAGAAGGCCCACCCCGACGTCTTCAACACGCTGCTGCAGATCATGGACGACGGCAGGCTGACCGACGGCCAGGGGCGCACCGTCAGCTTCACCAACACGGTGCTGATCATGACCTCCAACGTCGGCAGCGAGTACATCGCCGCCGCCGCTTCTGCTCCCGCGAGTCACGGGGAATCAGATATGGACCGCGACTCGCTCCCGCGTCCGGGGGCGGCGGAGTGGGAGGAGGTGCGCGAGAAAGTCGAATCCGTGCTCGAGTCAACCTTCAAGCCCGAGTTCCTCAACCGGATCGACGACACGGTGATCTTCCACCGCCTCTCCAAGGCCGACATCGAGCGGATCGTCGAGTTGCAGGCCGAGCAGCTGGTCGCCCGGGTGCGCGAGCGCGGGATCACGGTCGAGCTGAGCGACGACGCCCGCACCCTGCTCGGCAACCTCGGCTACGACCCGACTTACGGCGCCCGGCCGCTGAAGCGCGTGATCCAGAAGCAGCTGGTCGACAGGCTGGCGCTGAAGATCCTCGAGGGCGAGTTCGGCGATGGCGACACGGTCCGCGTCGACGCCGCCGGCGGCGAACTCGTGTTCGAGAAGTCCGCCGAGCCCGTGGCCGCGTCCGCCTGACCGGGAACCGCAATTCAGGCGTCGGGCCTTTAGGAATCGCTAAGGCGATCCGACGTAAGATTGTGCGGGTTCGAACAGATGTTGAGACGACGCCAGATCAACGCCGATCCGACCGGGCGCATCGCGCGCCTCGCTCTGGGCATCGCTGACGTCGTCCGCTGGCCCTTCGAGCGACTCGCCTGGGCGTTGGAGCGGCGACTGCTCTGGCCGCTGCGCGAGCGCGTTGCCGGGTGGAGCCCGCCGCGCCATGCCGCCGGGGCGGGCGGGCTGGCCGTCGTCGTCGCTGCCGCCGCAATCGGAGTGCTCGCCTTCAGCGGCCAGGACCCCGAGCGCGAGCAGGCAGCCGCGCCGGCCCGGGCCGCGATCGCCGCGCCGGCCGCCACGCCCGAGCAGCCGCGGGGCCGCGAGCTGCGCGGCGTCGCCCCCTCCTTTGACGTCGAGCCCGGAGTCGGCCTCGCCGGGACCCCCGGCGAGGCTTCCCCCGGCGCCGCCGCCGGCTCGACCTCCTCGGCCCCCTCGCCGGTTTCCGGCGCCGCGGCGGAAGACGAAAGCGGTGCCGTGATCAGCTCCGCCGGCAAGAAGCCGGTCCCGGCCGGCCCGGCGGCGATGAAGGTCGCGCGGCGCTTCTCCGAGGCCTTCCTCTTCTACGAGGTCGGCCAGCGGCGCGCTCGGGCCAGGGACGTCTTCGCCGCGACCGCGACGCCGCGGCTGGCCGAGGCGCTGGCCGAACGGCCGCCGCGGCAGCCCCAGAACGGCAAGGTGCCGAAGGCGCGCATCCTCAACCTCGTTCCCGGCCCCCGCGCCGGCAAGGCCTACACGGTCAGCGTCTCGATGCTGCGGGTCGGGCTGACCACCGAGCTGCGGCTGGAGCTGCGCCGCGACGGCAGGTCATGGAGCGTCACGGACGTGAGGGGCTGATGCGCCGGCTGGCGACGATGGCGGTCGGCCTGGGGCTGACGGCGGCGCTCGCCGAGCCGGCGCCCCCGCCGCAGGCATCGGCCGGCGAAGTCGCGCCGGCCGCCGAGCCGACCGCCGCCAGCCAGACCGAGGCGCCGGCGCCGCAGGTGAAGCAGGGCGCCGCGATCGCCGCGCCGCCCGTGTCGGAGCCGGCTCCCAAGCCGAAGCCCGGCTCGGGCGGAGTCGCCGCCAAGCCGAAGCCCGAGCCCGCCCCCGAAGCGCGGGCCGAAACGCAGCAGGGCAGCGGCGGCGTCCTGCCCCCGCCCAGCGCCTTCGCGGTTCCCGTCTTGCCCCCCTCGAGCTGCTCGCCCGGCGCCGTGCCCGCCGTCCTCGTGCCGATCTACCAGCGCGCCGCCGCCGCCTACGGGCTCGGCCCGCAGGGGCCCAGCGTGCTCGCCGCGATCAACGAGATCGAGACCGCCTTCGGGACCAACCTCAACGTCTCCTCGGCCGGCGCGCTCGGCTGGATGCAGTTCATGCCTGGGACCTGGGCCGCCTACGGGGTGGACGCCAACGGCGACGGGGTCGCCGACCCCTACGACCCCGAGGACGCGATCTTCGCCGCCGCCAACTACCTCAGCGCCTCCGGCGCGCCCAGCGACTGGTACGGGGCGATCTTCGCCTACAACCATGCCGACTGGTACGTCGCCGACGTGCTCGCCGGGGCGCAGTGCTACGCCCGCCTCGGCAACGCCGCCGCCGGCGCCTACGAGCTGACCCCGAAGCTGCAGGTGCTGAGCTGCCAGGTCGCCAAGCCGTGGCGCAAGCGGATCCCGGCCGGCTCCCTCGAGGCCTTCCAGAGCGCTGCCGCCCGCTACGGCCTCGGCCGTCGCGGCGTCTGGGCGCTGGCCGCGGTCGCCCGGCTCGAGTCCAACTTCGGCCGCGGGATGAGCAAAGCGGAAATGCGCAAGCACGGGCCGCTCGGCCTGGTCGGGAGCGAGTGGCGCCGCTACGCGGTCGACGGCGACAACGACGGCCGCATCCGCCGCGCCGACCCCGACGACTCCGCCGCGACCCTGGCCCGGCTCGCCTGGTCGCGCGGCGGCCTGCGCGCCGGCCTCTTCGAGCACAACCACGCCAAGTGGTACGTCGACGCGGTGCTGGTCGAGGCGACGCGGATCGAAGGCAAGTGCAAGGCGAGCACGGTCGACTGGGCGCTGGCGCTGCCCAACGCCGTCCTGGCGCCGATCAAGTGGGAGAACCTGACGCTGACCAACCAGTCGCAGGCGGCCGACCTGGAGAGCGGCTCGGTCGACCCGCGGATCGTCGGCCTGATCGGGGCGATCACCCAGTCGCACCAGGTGACGATCTCCTCGCTGCGCTCCGACCACTCGATGCACACGGTCTCGGGCGGTGTCTCCAACCACTACTACGGCCGGGCGATGGACATCGCCGCGGTCGACGGCGTCTCCTGCACCGACACCGCGCCGACCGCGCCCTGCGCCCAGCTCGCGGTAACCCTCGCCCAGCTCCCCGCGCCGGCGATGCCGACCGAGCTGATCTACTGCTTCGACGTCGACGGCCCCGGCCCGGCCTTCGCCCGCGCCGACCACTGCGACCACATCCACGCCGCCTACGACGGATGAGGGTGGGTCCGGCGATCTTGGTGGCGCCTCGCCGCCGGATGCCGGCGCCATAGCCCACCGTCCCTCGCCGCGATAGCGCTGCTATCCCGGCGAGTGCCGTCACACTCTGGCTTGGCCTCCGACATCGAGGCACTTCACCAATCTCACCGGACCCACCCTCATCCGTCGACGACTATCGTTGTCGTAACCCCGCCGAGAGGAGAGACACATGCCCACCTACGTGATGCTGACCAATTTGACCGCCGAGGGTGTTCGGACGCTGAAGAACAACCCCGGGCGGGTCGCCGAGGTCAACAAGGAGGTCGAACAGCTCGGGGCGAAAGTGCAGGCCCAGTACGCGACGCTGGGGCAGTACGACTTCGTCACCATCGTCGAGGCCCCCGACGAGCAGACGATGGCCAAGGTCTCGGTCGAGCTCGGCTCGCGCGGGACGATGACCAGCCAGACGCTGGCGGCGATGCCCGCCGACGAGCTGGCCGGCGTGCTCTAGGGCGGCGCTTGCGCGTCCTGGTCGTAGGGGGAGGCGGCCGCGAGCACGCGATCGTGCGGGCGCTGGCCCGCTCGCCGCGCGCTCCCGAGCTGCTCTGCGCTCCCGGCAATGCCGGCATCGCCGCCGACGCCGAATGCCTGCCCGAGGTCGGTGCCGCGGACGTCGCGGCGATCGTCGCCGCCGCCCGCGAGCGCGCCGTGGACCTGGTCGTCGTCGGCCCCGAGGCGCCGCTGGTCGCCGGCGCGGTCGACGCGCTGGAGCAGGCCGGGATCGCCGCCTTCGGCCCGAGCGCCGCGGCGGCCGAGCTCGAGGGCTCGAAGGCCTTCGCCAAGCAGCTGATGGCGGAGGCCGGCGTGCCGACCGCCTCCCACGTCCTCCTGCGCAGCCGCGAGCAGGCGCTCGAGCAGCTCGCCCGTGCCGCCTACCCCGCGGTGCTGAAGGCCGACGGACTGGCCGCCGGCAAGGGGGTGCTGATCTGCGCCGACGAGGACGAGGCTCGGGCCGCGGCCGAGGTCTTCTTCACCGAGCGGCGCTTCGGGGCGACGGCCGTGGTGCTCGAGGAGTTCCTCGAGGGCGAAGAGCTCTCGCTGCTGGCCCTCTGCGACGGCGAGAACGTCGTCCCGCTCGCGCCCGCTCAGGACTACAAGCGGATCTTCGACGGCGACGCCGGACCGAACACCGGCGGCATGGGCAGCTACTCGCCGGTGCCCGGCTTCGGCCCGGCCGAGGTCGAGCGGATCGTCGACTCGGTCCAGCGGCCGGTGGTGGCGGCGATGGCCGCCCGCGGCACGCCCTTCCGCGGCGTCCTCTACGCCGGCCTGATGGTCGGCCCGGCGGGGCCGAAGGTGCTCGAGTTCAACACCCGCTTCGGCGACCCCGAGACGCAGGCGGTGCTGCCGCGGCTGCGCTCCGACCTGCTCGAGCTCTGCTGGGCCTCGCGCGAGCCGGGCGGCCTCGCCGGCGTCGAAGCCGAGTTCGGCGAGGACTGGGCGGTGACCTTGGTGCTCGCCTCGGCCGGCTACCCCGAGTCCTCCTCCAAGGGCGACGTCATCCGCGGCCTCGACGCCGCCGCCGAGCTCGCCGAGGTGACCCACGCGGGGACCGCCGAGCGCGGCGGAGAGGTCGTCACCGCCGGCGGTCGCGTGCTCAACCTGACGGCGCTGGGGCCGACCCCGGCCGCGGCGCGCGATCGGGCGTACGATGCGGCCGGTCGGATCTCCTTCGATGGAATGCAGATCCGCTCCGACATCGCCGCCCGCGCGGTCGAGCGGGTGCCCAGTTGACAGCAGAAAGAGAGAGGAAGGGATGAGCGAGATCTCAGAGCAGCCGCAGCCGACCGGGGCGACCGCGATGCCGGCGGTCGAGAAGGCGTTCGAGGAGATCGACGTCGACGCGCCCCAGGTCGGCATCATCATGGGCTCGAAGAACGACAAGCCGAAGATGCAGCCGGCCGGTACCGCCCTGCACGAGGCCGGGATCAGCTACGAGGTGCGGGTGATGAGCGCCCACCGCGATCCCGAGCAGGTCCGCGAGTACTGCCACAACGCCCGCATGCGCGGCCTCAAGACGATCATCGCCGGCGCCGGGATGTCGGCGGCGCTGCCCGGCGTCGCCGCCGCCCACACCGACCTGCCGGTGATCGGCGTGCCGATCCTCGGCAAGAGCCTCGGCGGCCTCGACGCGCTGCTCTCCGCGGTGCAGATGCCGCCCGGCGTGCCGGTCGCCTGCGTCGCCGTCGACGGCGCCAGGAACGCCGGGCTGCTCGCGATAAGAATCATCAACTCGTGATCCCCCGCTACACCCGCAAGGAGATCGGTGAGGTCTGGTCCCAGCAGCGCAAGCTCGAGTGCTGGCTCGAGGTCGAGCTGGCGGCGACCGAGGCCTGGGCGGAGGCGGGCGTGGTCCCGGCCGAGGCCGCCGCGGCCTGCCGCGAGCGCGCCGCCTTCACGGTCGAGGCGGTGGCCGAGCGGGAGCAGGTCACCGACCACGACGTCGCCGCCTTCGTCGACGTAGTCGCCGCGTCGGTGGGCGAGCACGGCCGCTGGGTCCACTACGGGCTCACCTCCTCCGACGTGCTCGACACGGCGCTCGCTCTGCAGCTGCGCCAGGCCGGCGAGATCCTGCTCGCCGGCGCCCGCGGTTACCGCGACGCGCTGATCGAGCGGGCGCTGGAGCAGCGCGACACGCTCTGCGTCGGCCGCACCCACGGCGTCCACGCCGAGCCGACCAGCTTCGGCCTGCGGCTCGCCGGCTTCGCCTTCGAGGCCGACCGCAACCTGGCCCGGCTCGAGGACGCCTTCGAGCAGCTGCGCTTCGGCAAGCTCTCCGGCGCGGTTGGCACCTACGCCTCGGCGCCGCCGGCGGTCGAGGCGCGGGTGATGGAGCGGCTCGGCCTGCAGCGCGAGGACGTCGCCACCCAGGTCGTGCCGCGCGACCGCCACGCGGTGCTGACCTCGCGGATCGCGATCTCGGGCGCCGGCCTGGAGCGCTTCGCAACCGAGGTGCGCAACCTGCAGCGGACCGAGCTGCGCGAGGTCGAGGAGCCGTTCGCCGCCGGCCAGAAGGGCTCCTCGGCGATGCCACACAAGCGCAACCCGATCCGCACCGAGCGGATCACCGGGCTGGCCCGGGTCCTGCGCGGCTACGCCCAGACCGGGCTCGAGAACGTGGCGCTCTGGCACGAGCGCGACATCTCCCACTCCGGCGCCGAGCGGGTGATCCTGCCCGACGCGACGATCGGCCTCGACTACATGCTCGCCCTGGCGACCGGGGTCGCCGCCGAGATGACGATCCGCGCCGAGCGGATGAAGCAGAACCTCGAGCTGACCCACGGCGCCCTGTTCAGCCAGCGCGCCCTGACCGCCCTGGTCGAGTCCGGCCTCAGCCGCGACGAGGCCTACCGCGTCGTCCAGGAGAACGCCCAGCGCGCCTGGGACAGCGGCACCCACTTCCGCGAGCTGCTCGCCGAGGCCGCGCCCGAGCTCGACCTCGACGCCGTCTTCGACTACGACGCCTACCTCGGCCATCTGCCCGAGATCTTCGAGCGGCTGGAAGCGCTGCGCTGAGGCTTCCGGTGCGCCTTACCTCACCAGGGGGACACATAAGGCGCACCGCAAGCTGTCAGCCGTCCGGCCCGCGGTGCGGCCGTGCCGGGACCCCGAGCACCGTGGTCCCCGCCTCGACGTCACGGGTGACCACCGAGCCGGCGCCGACGAGCGCATCGCGGCCGACGACCACCCCCGGCAACAGGGTCGAGTTCGCCCCGATCCTCACTCCGTCCCCGATCGTCGCGCCCGCCACCACGTCCTCGTTCCAGCCATCCCGGCCGAGCGCGTTGTCGTTGGTCGTGACGACGCACTGGGCGATGAAGACCCCCTTGCCCACCCGCGTCTTGGAGACCAGCGAGGAGCTGAACATGACCACCGTCCCGGCCTCGACCCTGACGTCGCGGTCGACCGCCACCTGCCGGCCGATCACGCAGCCGTCGCCGATCCAGGTCTGCTCCCGGATCGAGGCTCCGTCGCCGACCAGGGTGTCAGCGCCGATCTCGACGTCGTAGTAGACGATCGCGTTGACGCCGATCACGCAGCCCGGGCCGATCCGGACCCGCTCCCGGTAGGCCGGCTTGCGGGCCACCGCGCCGGCAGCGCGCGGCCGGCGGCCGAGGTAGGTCCCGGCCAGGATCTCGGACCCGGCTCCGACCTCGACGCCGGGTTCGACGATCGCCTGCGGGTGGACGATCACCCCCTCGCCGAGGACGGCGCCGGCACGGACGATCGAGAACTCGCCGATCGAGACGCCGGCGCCGATCGCGTCGCTCTCGACTTCTGCGCTGGGATGAATCTTCGCTGCCATGGCCTTCGGGATCGGGACACTATCGCCGGCCGCTCGACCGGTAGGTTGGCGGCGTGGGCGCATCCGACTGCAGGCTGCTGGAGCTGCCGACTGTCGCGGCCCCAGAGGGAGACCTGACCTTCGCGGAGGCGCGCAAGCACGTCCCGTTCCCGATCGAGCGGGTCTTCTACGTCTACGACGTGCCCGCCGGCGCGCAGCGGGGCGGGCACGCGCACCGGGCGCTCGAGGAGGCGGTCTTCTGCCTCGCCGGCCGCCTCGACGCGGTCGTCGACGACGGCGCCGAGCGCCGCTCGTTCTCCCTCACCGACCCGCGGCTCGGCCTCTACCTGCCGCCGATGGTCTGGCACGACCTGAGCTTCCCGCAGCCCGGCACCATCTACGTCGCATTCGCCTCCGCCCACTACGACGAGTCCGACTACTTCCGGGACCACGCATCGTTCCTGGAGGCGGCCGGGGTGACGGGGGGCTAATCCGCCGTCGGCGCCGGGCCGGTCTGCCACTCCGCTGCCGAGCGGCGGCGGGTCTCGTTCTTGTCGACGACGATCTCCTCGATCATCCCGAAGCTGACCCCGGCGCGGAGCATCCGGCGGCACTTCGACCAGTCGCTCGGCTCCTCGTAGATCGCGTCGGAGAGCTCCGATTCGAAGAAGCGCAACCCGGAGTGGTAGATCGCCGCCTGCAGCCCCCACTGCCCCAGCTCCGGCGGGAACCGGCCGAGGCGCAGCGGCTCCCCCTCGACGAAGTTGACCAGCTGGTAGCCGTAGCAGTGCTCCCAGCGATGCTCCCGGGCAGCCGCCAGCAGACGCTCGGTGTGGGTCGGCCGGACGGCGTCGTCATCGCCGAGGACCGCGATCCAACGCCCGCGGGCGCGCGCCAGCCCTTCGTTGAACGGCGGCCCGCCGATCGCGTACCAGCGCTTCGACCGCTCGCGCGGGTAGGGGCCGCGGATCGTGCGGTTGGAGTAGACGACCCGCGGGTCGCCGACCGCCGCGATCGCCGCCGCGGTCTCGGGCGGCGCGCAGTCGCCGATCACGAGCACCTCGAGATTGGAGTAGGTCTGCCCGAGGATCGAGGGAAGCGCGACGTCGCGCAGGGTCTCGTGCGAGTCGTAGGTGGGAACGATGAAGCTGACCAGCGGCTCGACTTCGGCGAAGGCCGCCTCGTACTCCTCGCTCTGGCGCAGCGCGTGCAGCCGGCGCCGGTTGGCGGGCTCCTCGTCGTAGAGATGGCGGGCGATCCCCGCCGCCCGCTCGGATTCGGCCTCGATCCGCCGGGTGCGATGGTCGATCTCGTCGAGCCGGAGCCGGATCTCGCCGAACTCGGCCTGCGCCTGCCCGAAGCCGCCGACGATCCCGCCCTCGAGCGCGTCCAGCCTGAGTTCGCGACGGTGGCTGAACGGCCGGCGCAGGCGCCGCCGGATGCGGGCGGCGAGGCTGCGATCCAAGGGCTGCTCGTCCATCGGCGCGCCCCGATGCTAGTGACTCACGGTGTCGAGCACCGCTTCGGCGACCCCGGCGCAGGCGCCGAGATCGCCGAGGCCGCCGACGCGATCGCCTCCGATCCTGGCGCCGTGCGCCTGGGCTGCGTCCTCGACGACGAGCAGCCCGTGCGCCCGGCCGAGCGCCGCGAGCGCGCCCATGTCGACGGGGCGGCCAAGGAGATGCACGGGCAGGATCGCCGCCGTGCGCGGTGTGATCGCGGCCTCGACCCGGCCCGGGTCGAGGTTGTAGGTCGAGGCCTCGACATCGACCCCGACCGGCGTCGCCCCCGCCGCGCTGACCCCGAGCCAGGTGGCGATCCAGGTGTAGGCGGGCACGATGACCTCGTCGCCGGGCCCGATCCCGGCCGCCCGCAGACCCAGCTCGATCGCGGCGAGGCCGCTGCCGACGCCGACGCAATGGCGGCTGCCGCAGTAGGCCGTGCCCAGCGTAGCGGCGCCGGTTGAGTCCCGGGCTCTACACGGCGATCGGCTCGCGCGCCGGGTGGCGGGCGGTGAGGACAACCGGAGTGCCGTCCTTGGGTGAGAGGGTGATGTTGCGGCGGCCGATCCGCTCCGGCGCCGGGTCGGCCTTGCGCAGCTCGCAGCGGCTCAGCACCTCGCGCAGGACGATCCGCATCTCGAACTCGGCGAAGGAGGCGCCGAGGCAGCGGCGCACGCCGCCGCCGAAGGGGACCCAGGCGTAGGTGTCGGGGCCTTCCTCGAGGAAGCGCTCGGGGCGGAAGGCGAAGGGCTCGGGGTAGACGTCGGCGCGGGTGTGGGCGAGCCAGATCGCCGGCGTCACGTCAGTGCCGGCGGGCAGGTCGACGCCGCCGGCCACGAGGTCGACGGCGAGGCGGCGGCCGGCCAGCGGCACGACCGGGCGCAGCCGCAGCGACTCGGAGATCGTCGCCCGCAGGTAGTCCTCCTCGCCGGCCTCCAGGGAGTCGCGCAGGCGGCCCAGCTGGCGCGGGTGGCGCAGCAGCAGGTCGAAGGTCCAGGCCAGCGCCGTCGCGGTCGTCTCGTGGCCGGCCAGCAGCAGGGTCATCAGCTGGTCGCGCAGGTCGGTGTCGCTGAGCCCGCCGCCGTCCTCGAAGCGGGCCAGGATCAGCGCCGAGAGGATGTCGTCGCGCTGCTCGAGGTCCTCGCGCTCGCGGTGCTCGGCGATCTCCGCGTAGAGCAGCTCGTCGACGCCGCGCAGCTGGCGCTCGATCCGCCGCATCGCGAAGCCGTCGGCGCCGAAGCGGCGGGTGAGCAGGACGAGCAGCTGGGTGACCGGCGAGGCGGTCTCGGCCAGGACCCGGCCGAGCAGCTCGCGCAGCCGCTCCAGCCGCGGCCCCTCGGCGACGCCGAAGACGACGCGCAGGATCACCTCCAGGGTGACCGCCTGCATCCGCGGGTGGATCGCGAACTCCTCGCCGAGCCGCCAGGAGTCGATCTCGGCGTCGACGATCTCGGCGACGATCGACTCATACGACCGCATCCGCTCGCCGTGGAAGGCCGGCAGCATCAGCTTGCGGTGGGCGAGGTGCTCGGCGCCTTCGAGCAGCAGCAGCGAGCGGGCGCCGAGGATCGGTTCGAGCAGCAGGTTGCGGCCGGGCGGGAGGCCGTGCTCGCGCTCGGTGTAGAGGGCCTTGATCGCGGCTGGGTCGGAGATCATCACCATCGGCCGCTCGAAGCCGAGGAAGCGGACGCTGAAGCTCTCGCCGAGCCGCTGGCGGCAGTCCTCCATGAAGGGCAGCGGCCGGAAAACCCAGCGCAGCGTCTGCAGCAGCGGCGGGCTGGTCGGTTCCGGCGGCAGCATGCGGAAAGGATCGCAGACGCCCCGACCACAACCTCGGACGGCCGCAAAGTCCGAGGCGAAAACCCAGCAGGCGGGAGGAACACCCCGACCCCTCCCCACCCACGCCTCTGCGCCAGCTAGCATCGCGCTCGTGAGCACTACTGCGGTCGCAGATCTGAAGCTCCACTCCTCCGGCAAGGTGCGCGAGATCTACGAGTGGGAGGACGACCTGCTGATGGTCGCCTCGGACCGGATCTCGATCTACGACGTGGTGATGCCGACGCCGATCCCCGACAAGGGCAAGGTGCTGAACCGGCTCTCGGAATTCTGGTTCGAGCTGACTGGCGACATCGTCCCCAACCACTTCCTCTCCGCCGACGTGCCGGAAGAGGTCGCCGAACGGGCGATGCGGGTGCGGCGGCTGGAGATGTACCCGGTCGAGTGCGTCGTGCGCGGCTACCTCTCCGGTTCGGGCTGGAAGGAATACAAGGCGGGCGGCGCGGTCTGCGGGATCGAGCTGCCGCCGAACCTGCTCGAGTCCGACCGGCTGCCGGAGCCGATCTTCACCCCGGCGACCAAGGCCGAGATCGGCGACCACGACGAGAACGTCGAGTTCGAGCGCGCGGCCGAGATCGTCGGCGACCGGGCGCTGATGGAGGAGCTGCGGCGCATATCCATCGAGGTCTACACGCGCGGCGCCGAGCGCGCGGCCGAGCGCGGGATCGTCCTCGCCGACACCAAGTTCGAGTTCGGCCGCCACGCCGGCGCCGAGGTCGTCCTCGCCGACGAGGTGCTGACCCCGGACTCCTCGCGCTTCTGGCCGGCCGACGCCTACGAGCCGGGCAGGGCCCAGCCCTCCTTCGACAAGCAGTTCGTGCGCGACTGGGCCGACGCCGCCGGCTGGGACCACACCCCGCCGGCCCCCGAGCTGCCCCCCGACGTGGTCGAGCAGACGCGGGCCAAGTACGTCGAGGTCTACGAGCGGCTCGCGGGGCGCTCCTTCTAGTGGGCGCCGTGCGAGCGCGGGTGCTGATCCGGCCCAAGCAGGGGATCCTCGACCCGCAGGGCAAGGCGGTCGAGCGGGCGCTGCCGGCGCTCGGCTTCGAGGGTGTCGAGCACGTCCGGGTCGGGCGCATGGTCGAGCTCGAGGCGGAGGACCCGGCGCGGCTGCCGGAGCTCTGCGAGAAGCTGCTCGCCAACCCGCTGATCGAGGACTTCGAGATAGAAGAAATAGATGCCGCCTCCTCCGCTCCCACGAATCCCTGAAGAATCAGATATGGACAGGGGTTCGTCCCCGCGTCCGGGGGCGGCATTGCCAGGATCCGTATGAGGTGGGGAATTCTTCAGTTCCCCGGCTCCTGCGACGAGCGGGACGCCGTGCGTGCCTGCGAGCTGAGCGGCGCCGAGGCGCGGCTGGTCTGGCACGAGGAGCGCGACCTGAGCGGGATCGACGCGATCGTCGTCCCCGGCGGCTTCTCCTACGGCGACTACCTGCGGGCAGGGGCGATCGCCCGCTTCTCACCGGCGATGGAGGCGGTCGCCGAGCGGGCCGCGGCGGGTACCCCGGTGCTCGGCATCTGCAACGGCTTCCAGGTCCTCTGCGAAGCGGACCTGCTCCCCGGCGCCCTGCTGCGCAACGAGGATTTGCGCTTCGTCTGCCGCCAGATCGATCTCATCGCAGCTTTTTCCGGGTCAGAGGGGGGAAAAAGCTGCGATCGGCCAGACGAGACGCTCTCGATCCCGGCCAAGCACGGCGAAGGGCGCTACTGGGCGCCGGAGGAGATGCTCGACGAGCTCGAGGCGCGGGGCCAGGTCGCGTTCCGCTACGCGCCGGGGCAGAACCCGAACGGCTCGGCGCGTGACATCGCCGGCGTGACCAACGCGGCCGGCAACGTGGTCGGCCTGATGCCCCACCCAGAGCACGCGGTCGACCCGATGACGGGATCGACCGACGGGCTGAGAATATTTTCCGCCATCTCCTCTGCTCCCGCGAATGCCTAAAGAGGTGGATATGGAGGGGGATTCGCTCCCGCGTCCGGGGATGGCGGGCGAAACCTTGGCGGTGGCCGACGGCGACACCCGGCACCGAGAGCTGGGGCTGACCGACGCCGAGTACGCGCTGATCGTCGAGAAGCTGGGCCGCGAGCCCAACGACGTCGAGCTGGCGATGTTCAGCCTGCTCTGGTCCGAGCACTGCGCCTACAAGCACTCGCGCAAGCTGCTGCGGCGGCTGCCGA
>JBBDTK010000087.1:0-5529 GCA_040904405.1 Solirubrobacterales bacterium
GGCGGCGGTGTCGTCGGACTCTGCTGCGCCTGGCGGCTGGCGCAGCGCGGCGCCAGCGTCGCCGTGCTCGACCGCGCCCGCCCGCCCGCTGGCGCCACCCGGGTCGCCGCCGGCATGCTGGCCCCGGTCGGCGAGCTCGCCTTCGGCGAGCCGGAGCTGCTGAAGTTGACCGTCGCCGCGGCCGAGCTCTACCCGCAGTTCGTCGCCGAGCTGGAGGCGGCGAGCGGGCGCTCTACCGGGTACGCGCGCAGCGGCGCCCTGCACGTCGCGCTCGACCGCGACGAGGCGGCGGAGCTGCGCCGCGTGCACGAGCTGCAGCGCTCGCTCGGGCTGGCGGCGGAGTGGCTGCCCCCGCGCCGCTGCCGCGAGCTGGAGCCTGGCTTGACGCCCGCCCTGAACGGCGGCGTCCACGCCCCGGGGGAGGCGGCGGTCGACCCGCGGAAGCTGGCCGCGGCGCTGGTCGCGGCCTGCCGCGACACAGGGGTCGAGCTGCGCTTCGGCAGCGAGGTGGTGGAGGGCCTGTTCGACGGCGACAGCCTCGTCGGCGTCCGCGCGAGGGCTGCCCGTGCGGCCGGCGTGGGTGCCGAGCCCCCGAGCGGGATCGACGTGCCTGTCGAGGCGGACCACGGTTCGAGCGGCGCCGAGGAGCTGCGCGCCGGCGCGGTCGTCCTCGCCGCCGGCGCCTGGTCGGGACGGGCGGAGTGGTTGCCCGAGCACGGCCGGCCACCGGTCCGCCCGGTCAAGGGGCAGGTCGTGGAGCTGCGGGCCAGCGACGGCGAGCCCGTCTGCGAGCGCATCCTCGCCGCCGAGCGTGTCTACCTGGCGCCCCGCCCCGACGGCCGGCTGATCGTCGGCGCCACCGTCGAGGAGCGCGGCTTCGACACCGCGGTCACCGCGGGCGGCGTCCACGAGCTCCTGCGCGAGGCCTACCGCCTGCTGCCCGAGGTCGCCGAGATGGAGCTGGTCGAGGCGGCCGCCGGGCTGCGGCCGGGGACGCCGGACAACATGCCGCTGGTCGGACCCTCGCCCCTCGACGGCCTGATCTGGGCGACCGGCCACTACCGCAACGGCATCCTGCTGGCGCCGCTGACCGCGAATCTCCTCGCCGACCAGCTCGCCGCCCCCACCCGCACCGACCAGCCAGCCTCCGGGCGGTCGGACCTTCCTCCGCATAGCGGGGGGAGCTGCGACCGGGCTCTGGAGCGGGCGGACTGAGCGATGGAGATTCGTCTCAACGGCGAGCCGCGGGAGCTGGAGGACGGAGCGACGGTGGCCGACGCGGTCCGCGCCAGCGGCGCGGCGGCGGGCGGGCGCGGCTTCGCCGTCGCGCTCGACGGCGAGGTGGTGCCGCGCGGCGAGTGGGACTCGACGCCGCTCGCCGAGAGCAACAGCGTCGAGGTGCTGGCCGCGATCCAGGGCGGCGCCGTTGACCCAACCGACCCCGTCTTCACTCCCTCGGGGAGAATCGGACGATGACGCTCGGTCGTTCCGACTCGCATTGGGAGCTGGGCGGCCGCCAGTGGTCCTCGCGGCTGATCGCCGGCAGCGGCGGCTTCCGCTCGCTGGAGCAGATGGAGGCGGCGATCGCGGCCTCCGGAGCGGAGATCGTCACCGTCGCCCTGCGCCGTATCGACCCCACGGCGAAGGGCTCGGTCCTCGACGTGATCGAGCAGCTCGACCTCTTCGCCCTGCCCAACACCGCCGGCTGCTTCACCGCCCGCGATGCGGTTCGCACCGCCCGGCTCGCCCGCGAGGCGTTCGAGACCGAGTGGATCAAGCTCGAGGTGATCGGCGACGACCGCACCCTCTACCCCGACGCGGTCGAGCTGCTCGATGCCGCCGAGACCCTGGTCGGCGAGGGCTTCACCGTCCTCCCCTACACCAACGACGACCCGATCCTCGCCGGCCGGCTCGAGCAGGCGGGCTGCGCGGCGGTGATGCCGCTCGGCTCGCCGATCGGCTCCGGCGCCGGCATCCGCAACCCCTACAACGTCGCGATCATCGCCGAGCGGGCCGAGGTCCCGGTCGTCCTCGACGCCGGCATCGGCACCGCCTCCGACGCGGCGCTGGCGATGGAGCTGGGCTGCGACGCCGTGCTCGCGGCCTCCTCGATCTTCGGCGCCGCCGACCCGGCGGCGATGGCCGGCGCCCTGCGTGGCGCGGTCGAGTCCGGCCACGCCGCCCGCCGCGCCGGCCGCATCCCCCGCCGCACCCACGCCGAGGCCTCGACCCCCGAAGAGGGCCTGCCCGAGCTCTCCTGACCCGCCCGGCCCCACGGCGGACCGGCCCCGGCGGCGGAACCTGGGCAGCGACGGCGGCTACGCGGCGACTACCATGGGCCGCACGCCCCTGTAGCTCAGTTGGTTAGAGCGGCGGCCTTTTAAGCCGCGCGGCGCGGGTTCGAATCCCGCCGGGGGCATCCTCCTGTTGTGTCTCGTGCGGTCGATTGCCCGCCTGGCTCAGCTACTGCCCAGGTCCAGCCGGTGCACCTGCCCGATGCGTTCGATGTCGTGTTCGCGAACGCCTGCCTCTGCGGCATGGCCGGGCCAGTTCGCAACAGCTTCGCGGACCTCTCCGACAATCGTCGCGACGCGGCCGCGTTTCATCGAGCCCACCTCGGCGCACTGTTTGAGATCCGAAATCTCAAACCCGTCCTGCTTGCCGTTGATCGACATCTGGTGCAGTGCAGTCGGCCCACCGGAGGGGCGGTAGGCGTAGGTCACGTCGAAGGCAGGCGACAACGACCACCTCCCTTCCGGGTCCATCAGGAAAGCGATGTTCTTGACGTGGTCGTCCTGGTTGCGGGCGATCACGTTGAAGGCCATGCGGCGGAACTGCTGCTCGATCTCCGCCATCGGGAGTCCGAGCTGCCGCATCGCCAGCAGTGCCTGCTCGTATGAATGGGCTCCCGGCTGATTGAAGTCGTAGTGGGCCAGGGCGCCCAGCGACTGCGCGTGCAGCTTTGTGTTGCCAGCCGGTCGGTCGAAGCGTCTGGTCATGAAATGCTCCCGCCCGTTCTCTTTCAAAAGGCGACACTTCGACATCGTCAGGCCGGCCTCCAGCGCCATTTTCGAGTAGGCGTACTCGATCGCCCCGTATCCCTGCGGCTCTTCGAGCCCGTCGTTGGCATCGACCCCGGTGACGCCGTCGAACTTGAGCAGCCAGTGCTCGAATTCTGGCCCGGCGTCGACCTGTCCCGAGCGGATCGAACCGGTTTCGGGATTCCACGCGACGACAGCCTTGGCACGCGCCCCACCCGCCGACGCTCCCACACTGAGGATGTCCAGCAGAGCCGCTTCTTCGCGACCCTCTTTCAGCCTGGTGATGAAGTCCTGGCGCTCGCTCAGGATTGCCGATGCCAACTCGACGAGCTTCCCGATGGAAAGCTCGTCGCTTGGCGAGCGACTTGGGCCGATGGCCGGCTCGAACTCGAGGGCGCCCATCCCCCTGGTTCCCATGTAGCAGAGCCTCTCGACCGCACTGACGGTGTCCGGCCGCCGGCCTTGGCTTGCGAGCCAGGTGTCGAATACGGCGCTGCCGAAGCGATCGGGCAGAGAATCCGCCAGAAGGCCGGGCAGTCTCTTGAACGTTGGTTCGGACAGGTTCGGGAAAACGTAGGGGGCGACCCTGGGGGGCATCGTCAACGGCGAGACGCGGATGCCGGATCGCACGAATCGCGGGTCGTACTGGAAGATCGCCGCCGCCGCCCCAGATTCCAGGGAGACTGCTCCAATCGTCCTGTCCCAAAGACGGACGGTGGCGTCGTCGCTCACGGGCTGTCGTCTGTCGGCTCGCCGGTCCCCCAGGTCCAAGGCGCCTGCGGCCGTGCACCGTCGTGTTTCCTGGGCCGCGCTCTCTGACGGCGCCTGCCCTGTAGCCGGACACGCTCGATCGGGCTGGGCAGCGGCTCTGGCACGAGTCGGTCGAGTACCTCGAGCTGACCGAGGGCGCGCAGAACCCGCAAGAAGCTCGGCAGCTTCACCGAGCGCCCAGCCTCCAGTCGCTCCACCGTGCTCTTGGAGACACCGGCCCCGGTTGCGAGCCCCTCCTGGCTGATGTTCCGTTCCAGCCGGGTGCGAGCCAGCCGCCGCCCGAGCTCGGCTAGAACAGTTTGGTCGGTATTGAGGGTTTCGATTTTCATATCTCGTCTTAAGTGACGACTAATAGCTATTCTCGGTCGTTACTCTGCTCCTAAGACCAATTGTCAGTCTAGCAGCCTCCATCGCAAGGGTACTGTTAATCACGTTATCTGACGAGTAACAACGAAATAAGGGCTTTAACTCATCAGATAAGCAGATTATCCGGCCGCTACTCAGTGGCGGAAGTGCCGGTGCTTGGTGAAGACCATCGGCAGGCCCGCCTCGTCGCAGGCCGCGATCACCTCGGCGTCGCGTTTGGAGCCGCCGGGCTGGATCACCGCGGTTGCGCCGGCGTCGATCGCCGCCCGGGGCCCGTCGGCGAAGGGGAAGAAGGCGTCCGAGGCGACGGCCGAGCCGGTCAGCAGGTCGCCGGCCTCCTCGCCGCGGGCGTCGCGGCACTTCCCGACCGCGAGCCGGACCGAGTCGACCCGGCTCATCTGGCCGGCGCCGATGCCGAGCGTGGCGCCGCCCTTGGCGATCACGATCGCGTTGGAGCGGACGTGGCGGACAACCGTCCAGGCGAACAGCAGGTCGGCCCACTGCTGCTCGCTCGGCTCGGTCGCGGTCACCGTCTCCATGATCTGCCGCGGCTCGGGGTCGCCGTCGCGGTCCTGGACCAGGAGCCCACCGCGGACCCGCTTGACGTCGCGTTCGCCCGGGTCGCCCTGACGCCGCTCCTCGTCGCAGAGGATGCGGATCGCCTCCTTTTGCTGCAGCATCTCGAGCGCGCCCTGCTCGTACTCCGGCGCCAGCAGGACCTCGACGAAGTTCTCGTGCAGCGCCTCGGCCAGCTCGACCCCGATCGGGCGGTTGAGCACGATCACGCCGCCGTAGGCGGAGAGCGGGTCGCAGGCGAGCGCCTTGCGATAGGCGTCGAGCGCGTCGGAGCCGATCGCCACCCCGCAGGGGTTGTTGTGCTTGACGATCGCGCAGGCCGGCGGCTCGAAGTCGTCGTTGAGGCGGCGGGCGGAGTCGAGGTCGAGCACGTTGTTGAAGGAGAGCGCCTTGCCGTGCAGCTTCGCCACGCCGGAGAGGATGTGGCTGCGCAGCCCGCCCTCGGAGTACAGCGCCGCTCGCTGGTGCGGGTTCTCGCCGTAGGCGAGGTCGAGCTCCTTCTCGTAGGAGATCGTCAGGTGCTCGGGGAAGTCCTCGTAGGAGGTCGAGAACCAGCGGCTGATCGCGGCGTCGTAGCGCGCCGTCTGGGCGAACGCCTCGTTGGCCAGCCAGTGCCGGGTCGAGGCGGAGATCTCGCCGCCGGACTCCTCCAGCTCGGCGCCGACCGCGTCGTAGGACTCCGGTTTGACCACGACCGCGACAGCCTCGTGGTTCTTCGCCGCGGCGCGGATCATCGTCGGCCCGCCGATGTCGATGTTTTCGACCGCGACGCCGG
>JBBDTK010000088.1:0-18124 GCA_040904405.1 Solirubrobacterales bacterium
CCCCCCCCCCCCCCCCGAGGTGGCGCTGCCGCTCGCCGACCGCGACCCGGTCGCGCCCGTCGGCCTTGGCCGAGTAGAGCGCCGCGTCAGCGAGGCAGACCAGCTCATCGCTGTCGAGCGGCCCCGCCGGGGAGACGGCGACCCCGATGCTGATCGTCACTGCAACCCCACCCGGGCGGCGCTCGCGCACCGCCAAGCGCAGGCGCTCGGCGATCTCGAGCGCGTGGCTCTCGTCGGCGCCGGGCAGGATGACGAGGATCTCCTCGCCGCCGACGCGGTAGATCGAGTCGCCGGCGCGCAGCGTGGCGCACATCGTGTAGGCGACGTCCTGCAGGACCGCGTCGCCGGCGGCGTGGCCGAGCCGGTCGTTGACCAGCTTGAAGTGGTCGAGGTCGCAGAGCAGCAGCGCGTGCGAGACCCCCTCCTCCTCACTGGTCTGCTGGCCGTCGAGCTCGCCGAGCTTCTGCTCCAGCGCGTTGCGGTTGAAGAGGCCGGTCAGCGGGTCGAGGGTGGAGCGGCGGCGGTGGGCGCGGTCGGACTCGACCAGGGCGCCGGAGAGGATCACCGCGCAGAGGACCAGGGCGATGGCGGCGATCACCTGCTGGTGCTGCGCGGCGGCGACCGCGGCGTCGAGGCCGAAGGTGGCGATCAGCAGCAGGGCCAGGATGTAGGCGGTGCCGAGCGCGGTGCCGCGGGTGGTGAAGCGGGCGCCGAGGGTCACCGCCGGCAGCGCGAACCACATCAGCACCGGGCTCTCGGCGCCGCCGGTGATGACCACGGCGTCGGCCAACAGCAGGGGCAGGATGCCCCAGGCGGTGGCGGCCCATAGCGCCGGGTGCTGGCTGGTGCGCATGAAGCGATCGGCGACCGAGAAGCCGGCGAGACCGACCGCCAGGGGCACGACCCACCACCAGCCGACCTCGGTGCTGACCGAGGCGAGCGCGAGCGCGAGGATCGCGAAGGTGACCAGCCGGTAGGGACGCAGGCGCTCCTGCATGTCGAGCAGGCGTTCGCGACGGGCGTCGTCGTGGATCGCCGCCAGCGACTCCTGCGGCGGCGCCGGGCTGGCCGCGTCGCCGGCGGGCCGGGCGCGGCGGATTGTCGGCGGGCTGATGTTCACGGGAGCTGCATCGACCTGTCCGCGACTCGACTTGAGGGTGCAGTCAAAATTCCCGCCCGTCAGGCGCGAGCGGAGGCCCTACTCGACCAGCTGCAGCTCTTTGGGCAGGCCGCTGAGGTTGCGGCAGCCGTCCTCCCCGACGACGACCAGATCCTCGATCCTGACCCCGAGTTCGCCCGGCAGGTAGACCCCCGGCTCGATCGTCACCACCTCGCCCGGCTCAAGCACGTCCTCGGAGCGGGGCGAGAGCCGCGGCGCCTCGTGCACCTCGAGCCCGACCCCGTGGCCGACCCCGTGGCCGAAGCGCTCGCCGTGGCCGGCGGCGGCGATCGCCTCGCGCGCCACCGCATCGAGCTGCTCGCCGGAGATCCCGGCACGAATCGCCTCCAGGGCGGCTCCCTGGGCGGCGCGGACGACCTCGTAGACCTCGCGGGCGCGCTCGCCGGGCTCGCCGACGGCGAAGCTGCGGGTGCCGTCGGAGCAGTAGCCGTCGAGCTTGGCGCCCATGTCGAAGACGACCAGCTCGCCGGCGCCGATCCGGCGCTCGCCGGGCTCGGCGTGCGGCAGCGCCCCGTTCGGCCCCGCGGCGACGATCGCCGGGAAGGAGGGGTCGCCGCCAAGCTCGCGGATGCGCGCTTCGGCGGCGCGGGCGACCTCGCGCTCGCTGCGGCCGCCGAGGCCGCGCTCGAGGCTCCAGCGCCAGACCTCGTCGGCAAGCTCGGCCGCGGCGGCGATCGCCTCCAACTCGTCGCGGTCCTTGACCCGGCGCAGCTTCTCGACCGCGCCGCCGGCGGCGACCGGCTCGGCCCCCTCGGGCAGCTTCCCGCGCAGGCGCTCGAGCTGGCGCACGGAGAGGTGGTCGTCCTCGAAGCCGAAGCGGCCGGGCAGCCGCGCGGCGATCCCGCCCAGCCAGTCGTCGGCGACGGTGACGACCTCCCAGCCCTCGACCTCGGCCTCGGCGCGCTCGGTGTAGCGGAAATCGGTCAGCAGGAGGCGCGTGTCGGGGCCGCAGAGGCAGGCGCCGTTGGTGCCGCCGAAGCCAGTCAGGTAGCGCACGTTGACCATCTCCGTGACCAGCATCAGCTCGAGCTCGCGCTCGCCGAGGCCGGCGGCGAGCCGCTCGCCGCGCTCGCTCATCAGCGGGAGAGGCCGAGCTCGCGCGCGAGGATCTCGAGCGCCTCGGCATAACCGTCCGCGCCCTTGCCGGAGACCTTGCCCAGGACCAGGCCGTCGAAGACCGAGACCCGGCGCCAGTCCTGGCGCGACTCGACGTCGGAGAGGTGGACCTCGACCGCCGGCAGGCCGGTCAGCTCGAGCGCGTCGGCGATCGCCCGGCTGTAGTGGGTCCAGGCGCCGGCGTTGATCACGATCGCGTCGGCCAGCTCCGGCGCCCGGTGCAGGTATTCGGCGAACTCGCCCTCGGAGTTGGTCTGGAAGAAGATCGCTTCGAGGTCGAGCTCGCGCGCCGTGCGGCGGATCCCCTGCTCCAGCTCGCCCAGCGAGAGGCCGCCGTAGATCGAGGCGTCGCGCCGCTCGAGGACGTCGAAGTTGACCCCGTGCAGGACGGCGACGCGGTTGTGGGCACTAGTCACCAAACCGCCTCCACTGTGCGGAAGCTCATTGCAGTTCCTCCACGGCGGCTCGCACCCTATCCGGGTCGAGAGTCTGGCCCACCCGCGGCGCTCCCGGCTCGGCCAGCAGGACGAAGCCGACCCCCTCGGCGGTGCGCTTCTTGTCGCGCTGCAGGGCGCTGAGAACCGCCTCGACCCCGACCCCGGGGTCGAGCTCGACCGGGAGGCCGTGGCGACGCAGGATCGCCTCGACCTCGTCGCGCAGCTGAGGCGCCCCGGAGAGGCGAAGCGCCGCCAGCAGCCCGAGCCCGATCGCCTCGCCGTGGCGGTAGTGCCCGTAGCCGCTCGCCGCCTCGATCGCGTGGCCCACGGTGTGGCCGAGGTTGAGCACCTGGCGCAGCCCGCCGTCGCGCTCGTCGGCGGCAACGACTTCGCACTTGTAGCGGGCGCAGGCGAAGACGACCTGCTCGAGCCGCTCCGGGTCGAGCGACTCGATCTCGCGCACCTGCTCCCAGAGCTCGCCGCCGGCCAGCAGGCCCGTCTTCAGGACCTCGACGAAGCCCGCCGCCAGCTCCTCCGCCGGCAGGCTGGCCAGGGTCGAGGTGTCTGCGATCACCGCCGCGGGGAGGTGGTAGGCGCCGGCGTAGTTCTTGCCCTCCGGCAGGTCGACGCCGGTCTTGCCACCGTAGGCGGAGTCGATTTGGGCGACCAGCGAGGTCGGCGCCTGGATCACCGCCACCCCGCGCTGGTAGGTGTGGGCGCAGAAGCCGGCCAGATCGCCGACGACCCCGCCGCCGAGGGCGACGACGTGGTCCTCGCGGGTCATCCCCGCCCGGGCCAGCTCGCGCAGCACCCGCTCCGCCTCGGCCATCGTCTTCGCCGACACGCCCGGCTCGACCTCGACCCGCCCGGCGAGCGGCTCGACCCGCTCGGCGTAGAGCGCGCCGACGGCGCTGTCGGTGACGCAGAAGCGCCGGCCCTCCAGCGGCCAGGGGCCGTTGCCGAGGATGCCCGGGCCGACCAGGACCGGGTACTCGCCGGAGCCGCTGACCGCCCAGATCATCCGCGTCCCGGCCGGCAGCTCGGCCAGCGCCCGAATCGAGGGCAGCGCCCGGAGGACCATATCTGGATCACCCTCAGGCAACATGACATCGGCCAGGGATTCATAAACGGGCCTTCGCTCCTGAAAAAGACGACTGAATCGCTCGGGGTCTTTGGCCAAGGGGCGGTCAGAGTCCGAGACGCGCCCCCATGCGGTCTCGGCGCTTACATCGAGCCAGACAACCACATGCCGATCCAGGGCCGAGCGAACCGCTTCGGACAACACACTCCCGCCACCCAAGGCAATCACTCCGCCATCGGCTTCGCTTAGCAGCGAAACAGCGACATCCTCCTCGACCTCGCGGAACTCCGACTCGCCGCGGCTATCGAAGAACTCACGAACGGGCATTCCTACACGTGCCTCGATCAACTCATCGATATCCGTGGTTACGCCTGACGCGGTCTCAATCATTGCGGCCGAGGAGGACTTTCCAGCCCCCATGAACCCAATGAAGACAATGGCGGGGTTAGTGGTCATTCTCGTGACATTCGCCTGGCGATGGCGAGACTCAGATGTCGTCAGACAAGGACGCAGGGAGGCCGAATAGCAGCGCTATTCGGCCGACTGAGGACGCAGTATGGCGGCATCTGAGGCCGCCAGCGACAGCGAAGGGCGCGAGAAGGGCCACTAGCCCCGCCAGTCGATGCGTTTCTTGTAGGCGTCGAGCGCGCCGAGCGCGTCGTCGACGTGGTCGCCGCCGAACTTCTCCCGGTAGCAGCGGGCCAGGGTGAGGCAGACCATCGCCTCGGCGACGACCGCGGCGGCCGGGACGACGGTCGAGTCGGTGCGCTCGCGCAGCGCCTGTGCCGGCTGCTTGCTCTCGGTGTCGACCGAGCGCAGCGGCTTGGTCAGGGTCGAGATCGGCTTGATCGCGGCCCGCACCGAGAGCGGCTGGCCGTTGGTCATCCCGCCCTCGAGGCCGCCGGCGTGGTTGGTCTCGCGGTAGTAGCCGCGCTGCTCCGACCAGAAGATCTCGTCGTGCGCCTCGGAGCCGGGCCGGCCGGCGACGTCCCAGGCTTCGCCGATCGCCACCCCCTTGACCGACTGGATCGAGGCGACGGCACCGGCGAGGCGGCCGTCGAGGCGATCCTCCCAGGAGATGTGCGAGCCGAGCCCGGGGACGAGCCCGAATGCGCGCACCTCGAAGCTGCCGCCGAGGCTCTCGTTGGCCTTGCGCAGGCGGTTGATCTCCTCGACCATCGCCGCGCTCGCCTCGGTGTCGAGACAGCGCACGGGGTCCTCGTCGACGCCCTCGAAGTCCGCCGGGGCGAGGTCCTCGCGCGGCTCGGCGCGGACCGAGGCGATCTGGGTGACGTGGCTGTGGACGCTGACGCCGAAGGCGCCGAGCAGCGCGCGGGCGAGCGAGCCGGCGGCGACGCGGGCCGCCGTCTCGCGGGCGCTGGCCCGCTCCAGCACGTTGCGGATGTCGTCATGGCCGTACTTCTGGGCGCCGACGAGGTCGGCATGGCCGGGCCGCGGCAGATGGACCTCGTCGACCTCGGCCCCGACCGGCCAGGGGCTCATCCGCTCCTCCCAGTTGGCGTAGTCGCGGTTGGCGACCAGGACCGCGACGGGGCTGCCGAGGGTGCGGCCGTGGCGGACGCCGGAGCGGATCTCGACCGTGTCGGTCTCGATCTTCATCCGGCCGCCGCGACCGTGGCCGAGCTGGCGCCGCGCCATGTCGCGGTCGAGCGCCTCGCGGTCGAGCTCGAGCCCGGCGGGCATGCCCTCGACGATCGCGGCCAGGCCGGGGCCGTGCGACTCGCCTGCGGTGGTGAAGCGGAAGCGGGTGCTCATCGCCGCAAGGCTATCTGCGTGCCGCTGTCAAAGGGCCTATCCCGGTAGGGGTTCCACTTAACTTGGCGACGCTGCGGAGTTTGTACGGGCCAGAGCACGTACAAAGTCCAACGCGGCGTTCAGCCGTTCGCGGCCTCACGCATGACGTCCAGCGGCGCGGGACAGCCGGACCAGATTTCAAGCGAGAGGGCGCCTTGGCGGACGAGGATCTCGATGCCGTCTACCACCGTGGCCCCGTTGTCTTCGGCGACTTCGATCAGCTTGGTCGGCCGGTCGCCGTAGGCCATGTCGACGACGACCTGGCCAGGAAACTTGCGGGGGTCCAGGGGGAGATGCTCGAACGGATCCTCGCCGCCGAGGCCCACCGAGGTGGTGTTGACGACGATCTTGTAGTCCTCCTGCGTCGGCTTGTCTACCGGGGCTCCGTTCAGCTCGACGTACTCGCCGAGCTCGTCGTAGAGCTTCGTCGCCCGCTCACCGGTCCGGTTCCAGACATCGACCGCGCGTGGCTCGGGATCGATGTGCGCGACCGCCCCTCCCTTGCTCAGCGCCCAGATCGCCGCGCGGGCGGCACCGCCGGCGCCGAGGACGAGCGCGCGGGCTCCAGGCGGGGAGGCGGGCAGGTCACCTATGGCCGCCAGCAGCCCGCCCGCATCGGTGTTCTCGGCGTGGATCTTTCCCGCCTCGAAGCTGAGCGTGTTGGCGGCGCCGATCGCTCTCGCCGTCGGCGACGCCTCGTCCGCGAGGCGCAGCGCCGCCTGCTTGTGCGGGATCGTCACGTTGGCGCCGACGAATCCTTCGGCCGGCATCGCCCGCACCCGCGCCTCGAAGTCCTCCGGCGCCACGTCGATTGCCTCGTAGCGCCACTCCTCGGCGAGGCCGAGCTTCTGCAGCGCCGCGTTCTGCATCGCCGGCGAGCGCGAGTGGGCCACCGGGTGGCCGAGCACGGCGAGGCGCTTCATCGCCGGCCGCTCATTCCTCGCAGCTGTCGGGCGACTCGCCGCCGGCCGCCGCGCGCGCTTCGTTGTAGCGGGCGACGTCGGCCTGGAACTCGGCATCGGTGGAGGAGAAGGCGTGCTTGCCGCAGGTCCCCGGCTCGACCACGTAGTAGAGGTAGTCGACCTGCGCCGGCCGCGCCGCCGCTTCCAGCGAGGCGAGGCCGGGGCTGGCGATCGGTCCCGGCGGCAGGCCGGCGTTGAGCCGGGTGTTGTAGGGCGAATCGGTCGCCAGCTCGGATTCGGTCAGCGGCCGCTCGTAGTTGCCGGTCGCGAAGCGGATCGTCGCGTCGATCCCGAGCGGGATCCCCTCGCGCAGGCGGTTGTAGATCACCGCCGCGATCTGCCTGCGCTCGCTGTCGAGCTGCGCCTCCTCCTCGACCATCGAGGCGATCGTGACGACGTCGCGCTCGGTCAGGTTCTTGGAACGGGCGTAGCGGAGGTCGACCCCGGCGATGCGCGTCTCGAAGGTCCGCAGCTGCAGCGCGATCAGGTCCGCCGCCGCAGCGCCGCGCTCGAGCTCGTAGGTGTCGGGAAAGAGGAAGCCCTCCTCCCCCTCGCTGGCTTTCAGGTAGTCGCCGCGCACTCCAGCTTCACGCGCGAGCTCGGCGGTCTGGGCACGGCTGTAGCCCTCGGGCACGGTCAGCGTGAAGGTCTTCAGTTCGACCGGCGGCGGAGCGTCGTCGTCGAGCTGGCGATACGCCGCTGCGGCCGCCACCCCGCCGAGCAGGAGGATCGCAACCGCGGCGAGGCCGAGAAACCGGCGGCGGCGGCGTCGCACCACCGCTTGCCGTCCCTCGGCCTGCTCGTGCCGGCGTCGCCGCCGCTCCGCTGCGGGATCCTCGCCGAGCCACTCGTCACCCATCTCCTTCGCCGCCTTCGATCGCCGCACGGCCGGCGAGGTACGCCTGCAGCAGGTGCGCCGCGGCCAGCGAGTCCGGCGGCGCGCTCGCACCGGCGCGCTTGCTCGCCTCGGCCATCCGCGTGGTCAGGCGCTCGTCGTAGGTCTCGACCGGGACCGCGAGGATCGCCTCCAGTTCGGCCGCGAAGCTGCGCGCCAGCGCCGCCTGCGACCCCTCCTCGCCGCTGAGGTGCAGCGGCAGGCCGACGACCACCCGCTCGACCTCGTGCTTGGCGACCAGCTCGGCGACCGCGCGCGCCTCCGGCGGTTCGATCGTCGGCAGCGGCGTCGCCAGCGTGCCGCTCGGGTCGGAGATCGCGCAGCCGATCCGCGCCGTGCCGTGGTCGAGGGCGAGCACGCGCACTAGGTTGGCCCCTCGCTGCGTCTTTTCCCCTCGGCATGCAGAGGAGAAAGCCCAAAGCGCGTCGGGAGGCTCACGCGAGGCCCCGCTCGATCGCCAGTCGCGCCGCCTGAAGCGCCTCAGCCACTTTGCTGGAGTCCCTACCTCCCGCCTGAGCCATTTCAGCGCTGCCGCCTCCGCCTCCTCCGATCAGCTCCGCTGGTTTGCGGATCAACTCCTTGGCCGATAGGCCGCGGTTGACCGCGGCTTCCGAGAGCAAGATGACAACGCTCACCTTGTCCGTGGGGTCCCCGGGAACGCCCGCCAGCAGGACGGCCGTCTCGTCGCTATCGAGATCAGAGTGGATCTGTTTCGCCAAGGAAAGCAGCTGCTTGGGCTCGGCCAATAGTGGTGAGTCGCGAAATGCCACCTTGACCCCAGCGATTTCGGTTGCCTCGTTGACGAATCGTTCGCGGTCTTGATCTAGAGTTTTTTCCCAATCGCGCTTTTTCACTTCGCCCGCCTCGCGCAGCCGCGCGGCGGCGCGGCGCGCTGCCGCCAGCGGGTCCTGCGGCGAGCCGAGCAGCTCGCCGATCTCGCGCAGCTCCGCCTCGCGCCGGCGGTGCCACTCGATCGCCGCGGGGCCGCTGAGCGCCTCGACCCGGCGCACGTTGGCGGCGCTGGAGCCCTCGGAGGCGATCTTGAAGATCCCGACCTCGGCCGTGTTGGCGACGTGGGTGCCGCCGCAGAGCTCGCGCGAGACCCCGTCGATCTCGACCACCCGCACCCACTCGCCGTATTTCTCGCCGAACAGCGCCATCGCGCCCAGCCGCTCGGCCTCCTCACGGTCCATCTCCAGCCAGCGCACCGGCCGGCTCGCCTTGATCCACCCGTTGACCCGGTCCTCGATCGCGGCCAGCTCCTCGGCGCCGAGCCCCTGCCCGTGGATGAAGTCGAAGCGCAGCTTGTCGGGGCGGACGGCCGAGCCGGCCTGGCGGACGTGGTCGCCGAGCCGCTCGCGCAGCGCCGCGTGCAGCAGGTGGGTCGCGGTGTGGTTGCGCATCGTCGCGTGGCGGGTCTCGCGGTCGACCTCCGCCTCGACCGCCACCCCCGCCTCGATCGTGCCGCTGCCCGGCTCGATCTCCAGCGCCTGGTCGTCACCGAGGCGGTAGACGTCGACCACCCTGCCCTCGCCGCCGCTCCAGCGGACGATGCCGGAGTCGGCGATCTGGCCGCCGCCCTCGGCGTAGAAGGGGCTCTCCTCGAGCTTGACCAGGGCCCTGCCGTCGTCGCTCTCCGCGGCGGCGACGCCGGTCGTCGCGCGCAGGGTCTCGTAGCCGACGAAGCGGCTCGGCGGTGCCGCGGCGGCGAAGGCGAGCACCTTGCCGTGGCGGTCCTCGGAGCCGTGCGCGGTGGCGGCGCCGCCGCGGGCGCGCTGGCGCTGCTCCTCCATCAGCTCCTCGAAGCCGGAGTCGTCGACCGAGAGGCCGCGCTCGGCGAGCAGCTCCCTGGTCAGGTCGTAGGGGAAGCCGTAGGTGTCGTGCAGCTGAAAGGCGTCGGCGGCGTCGATCCAGGAGGTCCCGGCCTCCCCCGCCTCGGCGACCAGGCGCTCGAGCAGCTCGGTGCCGCGCTCGAGCGTGCGGCCGAAGCTCTCCTCCTCGTCGCCGACCCAGCGAGCGATCGTCTCGCGCTCGGCGGCCAGCTCGGGGTAGGCGCCCGCCATGACCTCGATCGTGCGCTCGGCGAAGCGCCCCAGCCAGGGTGCCTCGAGGCCGAGACTGCGGCCCTGCTGGATCGCCCGCCGCATGATCCGCCGCAGGATGTAGCCGCGGTCCTCGTTCGAGGGGACGACGCCGTCGGCGATCAGGAAGGCTGCGCCGCGCGAGTGATCGGCGACGATCCGCATCGCCCGGGTGACCGCCCCGCCCTCCGCGTAGGAGCGCCCCGACAGCTCCTCGGCAAGCTCGACCAGCGGCCGGATCAGGTCGGTCTCGAAGACCGACGGCACGTCCTGCAGGATCGCCGCCATCCGGTCGAGTCCCATGCCGGTGTCGATGTTGCGCATCGGCAGCTCGGCGAGGCCGCCGTCCGCGCCCAGGTCGTAGGCCATGAAGACGTGGTTCCAGAACTCGAGGAAGCGGTCGGTGTCGTCGCCCGGCCGCTCGCCGGGCGAGCCGAAGGCCTCGCCGCGGTCCAGGTACAGCTCCGAGCAGGGGCCGCAGGGGCCGGCCGGGCCGGCCTGCCAGAAGTTGTCCTTGCGGCCGAGGCGGACGATGCGCTCGTCGGGCAGGCCGACCGAGCGCCAGATCGCGATCGCCTCCTCGTCGGGCCCGACGCCGAGCTCCTCGTCGCCGCCGAAGACCGTCACCCAGATCCGCTCGGGATCGATGCCGAAGCCCTGGGTCGAGAGCTCCCAACCCCAGGGAATCGACTCCGCCTTGAAGTAGTCGCCGAAGCTCCAGTTGCCGAGCATCTCGAAGAAGGTCAGGTGGCGGGCGGTGTTGCCGACCTCCTCGATGTCGGTGGTGCGGAAGCATTTCTGGACGTCGGCGAGGCGCGGCACCGGTGGCTCCTCGCGACCGAGGAAGTAGGGCTTGAACGGCTGCATGCCGGCCGTGGTCAGCAACACCGAGGGATCGTGGGCCGGGGGCACGAGCGAGGCCGAGGGCACGATCTCGTGCCCGCGCTCGGCGAAGAAGGAGAGATAGGTGTCGCGGATCTGCTCGGCCCTCATCGACCCTAGAGCCTAAGTGACCGGCGCTGACGCTCGGCGCCCTGCTCCGTTGAAGCAATGATGGACCTGGCCCTAATCTTGACTGGATGCCCGCGAATGCCGACAGCAGGCGCATATGACCGAGGCCGCAGCCCCGAATCCCGCCGGCAGGCGCCCCGGCGCGGCGCGGCTGCTCTCCGACGACCGGCTCACCCGGCGGGCCGCCAGGGGCGACCGCGGCGCCTTCGAGGAGATCTACCGCCGCTACCAGCAGGACCTGTACCGCTTCTGCCTAGCGCTGGTCGGCAGTCCGCAGGACGCCCAGGACGTGCTGCAGAACACGATGGTCAAGGTGCTGCGGGCGCTGCCAGGCGAGGAGCGGCGCATCCAGCTGAAGCCGTGGCTCTACCGGATCGCCCGCAACGAGTCGGTGGAAACGATCCGCAAACGCCGCCCCAATGCCGAGCTCGAGGCCGAGGCGACGCCCGCGGCGGAGGGGATCGCAGAGTCCGTCGAGGCGCGGGAGCGGCTGCGCGGGCTGATCGGCGACCTGGGCGAGCTGCCCGAGCGGCAGCGGGCGGCGCTGGTGATGCGGGAGCTGGCCGGTCTCGGCTTCGCCCAGATCGGCGCCGCGTTCGACAGCTCGGCGGCGGTGGCGCGGCAGACGGTCTACGAGGCGCGGCTGAGCCTGCGCCAGATGGAAGCGGGGCGTGAGATGACCTGCAAGGCCGTGATGCGGGAGCTGTCGGAGGCCGACGGGCGGGTGACCCGCCGTCGCGAGCTGCGCGCCCACCTGCGGGGTTGCGCCGACTGTCGCGCCTTCCGCGAGAGCATCGCGGGCCGGCGCGATGCTCTCGCGTCGATCGCGCCGCTGCCGGCCGCTGCATCGGCGGCGCTGCTGAATGGCGTTCTCGGCGGCAGCGCAAGCACCGGGGCAGCCGGGGCGGGCGGAGCAGCCGCCGGGGGCGCCGCGGCCGCCGGGTCCGCCACGGGGACCGCCGGGTCCGCCACGGCCGCCGGCGGAGGGCTCGCCGGGACGATCGGCACCGGAGCCGGCAGCGCGGTTGCAACGACGGCGATCGTCAAGTCCGCCGTCACGGTGGCGGTGGCGGTGGTCGTCGGCGCCGCGGCCGCCGACCGCGGCGGCCTGATCGACACCCCCCTGCTCGGCGGCGACAAGGCGGCGTCTTCGAAGCGATCGTCCAAGCCCGCCGGCACTCCGGGAGGCGACGGCGCCGCGACCGCCCAGCCTCGCCGTGGCTCGGCTGGGCAGAGGGCGAGGGCCAACCGCCGGGCTGCTCGCAAGCGCGAGGGCCGGGGCGCCGGCGGCGACGCATGGCAAGGGCGGCGAGATGCGGCCAACCCACCCGGGCGGAAGGGCTCGACCGCCAGGCAGCGTGGCAAGCCGGACGGCCTGCCGGCCGCCGCCGGGCAAGGCCAGCAGACTGCGGGGGCGAACAAACCGACCGACCCGGGCGGCTCGGCCGGCCAGGGCTCACCCCCCACCCGAGGGGAAGCGCCCCAGTCCCCGCCGCAGGGCGAAGAGGCGGAATCCCCGCCCCCGGCGCCCGCCAAACCGCCGGCGCCGGGCAAGGCCGGCGACGAAGCGGGGCAAGGGGCCGGCGGGACCGGCCAGCCGGCCGAACCCGAGTAGATCATTCGGCCAGCCCAAAGCGGATTCGAGCCTGACAACCGCGCTCCGGTGTCGTTTTAGATCACAGTTCCAACCACGACACGACGGCTCGCGGGCGACTGCCCGGGGCAAGGTCGAAGGAGGCACAAGATGAAGCTCCAGGTCAAGATCGCACTGGTGACGGGCGCCCTGGCGCTGGGCGCGAGCCCCGCGGCGCTGGCCGCCGGCCAGCCGGACAGCGTCCCGCCCTACGGGAACGGCGCTCCCAGCGAAACCCCGAGCAACAGCAACGGCGAAAACGCCAACGGCGGCAAGCCCGACCCGACTCCGGGCCCGAAGGCCGGCCTGCCGGCCAAAGCCAAGGCCTACGGCGTCCACTGCCGAGGCGAGAGCAAGAAGCACGTCAAAGGCGAGAAGGGGACCGCCTTCAGCCGCTGCGTCACCGCGATGGCGAAGGCCGCCAACGGTGAAAGGACCCACCCGCGCAAAGCCTGTCAGGGGCTGAGCAAGAAGCACATCAAAGGCGAGAAGGGGACCGAGTTCTCGCGCTGCGTGAAAGCTGCGGCGCAGCTGAAGCGCGAACAGCGCCGCGCGGAGCGCGAAGCGGAGGAAACCGAAACCGCGGTCTAAACGATCGTGCCGTGGCCGACGATCGCCTCGCCGCGCAGCAGCACCGCGGCCTGCCCCGGAGCAGCGGCATCGAACGCCTCTCCAAGCTCGACCTCGAGTGCGTCATGCGACCCCGTCCCCGCCGAAACCGCGGCGGGGACGGGGGTCGAGCGGTAGCGAAGCCGAACCGCGTCGACGCTGGCCCCGTCGCGGTGCAGGACGGCGTCGCGGATCGTCAGCCTCAGCGTCGCCAGATCCTCGCGGGCGCCGACAGTGACCGTGTTGGTGGCAGCGTCGGTGCCGATCACGTAGAGCGGCTCGGGCGAGGAGACGCCGATCCCGCGCCGCTGGCCGACCGTGAAGTTGTGGTGGCCGCGGTGGCGGCCGAGGGTGTGGCCGGAGCTGTCGACGACGCGCCCCTCACGCTCGCCTAGGCCGGCATGGCGGCGCAGGAAACGGCGCTTGCCCTGGCCGGCGAGGAAGCAGAGGTCCTGGCTCTCCGGCTTGTGGGCCACCGCGAGGCCGTGGCGGGCGGCGATCTCGCGCACCTCGGGCTTGGTCAGCTCGGTAAGCGGGAAGCCCAGCTTCGGCAGCAGCGCCGGCGGCAGCGCCGCCAGCATGTAGCTCTGGTCCTTGGCCGCGTCGGCGCCGGCGGCGAGCAGCGGGCCGCTGCCGTCGTCGACGATGCGGGCGTAGTGGCCGGTGACGAGGCGGTCGGCGCCGAGCCGGTCGGCGAGGTCGATCATCGCCGCGATCCGCACCTCGCCGTTGCAGACGATGCAGGGGTTGGGGGTGGCGCCGGTCGCGTAGCCGGAGACGAACTCGGCGACGACGCGGCGGCGAAAGTCCTCCTCGAGGTCGAGGGTGAAGTGCGGCACGCCGATCGAGTGGGCGACGGCGCGGGCGCCCAGCACCGCCTCCGGCGAGCAGCAGGCCTTGGCGCCGTCGGTCTCCGGATCGGCCCAGAGCTTCACCGTCACCGCCAGGACGTCGGCCCCACGCTCTCTTTCCAGCAGTCCGGCGACGGCGCTGTCGACCCCACCCGACATGGCGACCAGGACGCGGCCCGGGCGCGGCTCGGCGAGGATCTGCGAGGACGCCGCCGCGCCCGCCAGCGCCCGGTGCAGCGCGTCGGCGGCGAGCTGGGCGGCGTGGCGCTTCGCCGCGGTCAGCCCGCCGATGGCCTCGTCGACCTGCTCGATCCCGATCCGGGCGGCGTCGACCACGAGCTCGCCGTCGACCATCTCGGCGACGGCGGCGGTGGCCGCCCGCGTCGCCCCGCACCCCTCGGCGTCGAAGGCAACCGCAGCGATCCGCCCATCGTCGAGCGCGAGCGACACCCGCGCCAGATCCCCGCAGGCGGCGCCCCCCGCCGCTCCGGAAAATGCTCCGGCGGGCGGGTTCCCCCTTCGGGTTTCATCCCGGATGTAGCTCTCAAGCAGTTCTCTACTCATCGATATCCGAAAGTATGAACCTGTCGAGGGAGGGTCGGTGTGCGGCTGGCGAGCGCCGGACCAAGCGAGGCAAGGACGCAGCCGGCGCCGCGTGGCAGAGCCACGCGAGCCGGCGAGGACGCCGCATCGCGCCGGTCCGCCGCCGCCAGGCGTGCGCGCGGATCTTCCGAGCCAGGCCCACCAAATGAGGCTCCAGCCCGCCGATGCCGCCCCTGGCTTTGATCCCTAAAAGTGAAGGGCGGGCGCCTCCTCGCGATCCCACGAGACCGAGAGAGATCGGCTCCCTAGCCGTTTGTGTTGGGTCAAACGTTGGAGCGGCTCGCGAACGGGCTCGAGCCTCGGTTCAACCGTACCACCGCGCGGGCGGCGAGGCCAGTGGAGATCGGTCCAGCCGGCTCAGTCGAGGTTGGAGAGCAGGAGCTCGGCCTCGCTCCAATCCTCGCCATGCACCCGCAGGGCGATGTCGCCGCGGCCGTGCCGGTCGAGCGGCCAGTCGGCGGTGAGGACGGCGACGATTCCGGTCTCGGTCAGCGCCTGATGCCAGGCTCGGGCGGTACGCAGGTCGCCGAAGTCGCGCACGACCTCCCAGCCGTCGAACTGCGGGTCGTCCACGTGAACCGGCGTCTTGCCGGGCCCAGGGCGACGACCGCTGAGGGCGGTTCTGACTCTTTCCAAGAAACTCATCTTCGGTCCCCGACCGAAATTATCGCGAGTCGGCGGCGTCGCTCGGCCTCCCCGGGCCGCCAGGATTCCGGCATGGACCGCAGCTCAGTGACCGGCGAGGCCCTTGCGGTGGAGGGCGATGCCGAGGTCCCTGAGCTGCATCTCCCCGACCGGCGCCGGAGCCCCGGTGAGCGCGTCGGCGCCGGACGCCGTCTTGGGGAAGGCGATCACGTCGCGGATCGAGGCGGCGCCGGCGAGCCGCTGCACGATCCGGTCGAGCCCGTAGGCGATGCCGCCGTGCGGCGGGGCGCCGTAGCGCAGCGCCTCGAGCAGGAAGCCGAAGCGCGCCTCCGCCTCGGCGGCGTCGATCCCGAGCGCCGCGAACACGGCCTGCTGGGTCGCCGCGTCATGGATGCGGATCGAGCCGCCGCCGATCTCCTGCCCGTTCCAGACCAGGTCGTAGGCGAGCGCCCGCGCCTCGCCCGGCCGCCCCGGGTCGAACTCGCCCGCGGGGGCGGTGAACGGGTGGTGCAGCGGATCCCAGCGATCCTCGCCGGCGTTCCGCTCGAGCAGGGGCCACTCGACGATCCAGACCAGGCTGTCCTCGCCGGGCGGGATCAGCTCGAAGCGCTCGGCCAGCTCGACCCGCAGCTGCCCGAGCACCGCGTCGGCGACCCGGCGACGGTCGGCGACCAGCAGCAGCAGGTCTCCCTGCTCGGCGCCGAGCGCCTGGTTGAGCTGCGCGAGCTCGCCCTCCGAGAGGAACTTGGCGGTGGGCGAGCGCCAGCCGTCGCCCTCGCGGAAGGCCCAGACGAGGCCCTTGGCGCCGAGCTCCTGGGCGCGGGAGATCAGGCCGTCGAGCTCGGATCGCGGCAGCTCGCGCCGGCCGGCGTTCAGCCCGCGCACGGCGCCGCCCGCCTCGATCGCCCCGCGGAAGACCTTGAACTCGGTCTGCGCCAGCGCCGGCGAAAGGTCGACCAGCTCGAGGCCGAAGCGCAGGTCCGGGCGGTCGGTGCCGAAGCGGTCCATCGCCTCGTCGTAGGGCAGGCGCGCGATCGGCGGCTCGATCACGGGGCCACCGGTGCGCTCGAAGACGTGGGCGAGCAGCCGCTCGTTGACCTCGATCACGTCGTCGACGTCGACGAAGGACATCTCGATGTCGAGCTGGGTGAAGTCGGGCTGGCGATCGGCGCGCAGGTCCTCGTCGCGGAAGCAGCGGGCGACCTGGTAGTAGCGCTCGAAGCCGGCGACCATCAGCAGCTGCTTGAACAGCTGCGGCGACTGCGGCAGCGCGTAGAAGGACCCTCGCTGGAGGCGGCTGGGGACGAGGAAGTCCCGCGCGCCCTCGGGGGTCGAGCGGGTGAGGACGGGCGTCTCGACGTCGAGGAATCCCTCCGCGTCGAGGAACTCACGCATCGCCGCGGTTGCCCGGTGGCGGAGCACGAGCGCCTCGCGCATCGGCTCGCGGCGCAGATCGAGGTAGCGGTGGCGCAGGCGGGCGTCCTCGCCGGCCTCGCCCGAGAAGCCCTCGATCTGGAAGGGCGGCGTGTCGGCGTCGGCGAGCAGCTCGGCCTCGGTGACGGCAAGCTCGAACTCGCCCGTCGGCAGCTCCGGATTGACGGTCTCGGGCGCCCGCCGGACGACCGTGCCGGCGGCACTGAGCACGTCCTCGGCGCGCAGCCCGTGGGCGAGCTCGAAGGCCGCGCCGGAGGAATCCGGGTGGAAGACGAGCTGCACGATGCCGCTGCGGTCGCGCAGGTCGATGAAGATCAGGCCGCCGTGGTCGCGGCGGCGGTGGACCCAGCCGGCGAGCCGCACCGCCGAGTCGACCCGATCGCCCAGGACCTGGCCGCACCAGGCGTCGCGAAAGCCGTTGGGGCGCAGTGGCGCGAAGCCGGTCATGCCGCTCCGCCCGCCACCTCGGCGACGATCCGGTCGAGGTCGACCGGGCGCTGCTCGCCGCTCTCCATGTCGCGCAGCTGCGCCGGCTGGTCGGCGAAGAGCAGGACGACGAGGCGCGCGCCGATCCGGTTGGCGTGCTTGAGCTGGCCCTTCGCGCTGCGCCCGGCGAGGTCGAGCTCGGCGGCGAGACCGGCGCGGCGCAGCTGCGTCGCCAGCGCGATCGCCCGCTCGCCCAGCCCGGCGGCATCCGGATCGAAGGAGATGAAGACCGGGCCCTCCCCCCCCTCCTCGCCCAGATCGTCGCCGAGCGCGAGCAGGATCCGCTCGATCCCGACCGCCCAGCCGACGGCGGCGGTCGGCGGGCCGCCGAGCTGCTCGATCAGGCCGTCGTAGCGGCCGCCCCCGCCGAGCTCGGACTGCGCCCCGAGGCGGTCGCAGACGAAGGAGAAGATCGTCCGGGTGTAGTAGTCGAGGCCGCGCACCAGGGTCGGGTCGATCTCGTACTCGACCCCGGCCGCGGCGAGATGGGCGCGTACGGCGGCGAAGTGATCGGCGTCCTCGCCCTCGAGCCGCTCGACCAGCTTCGGCGCGCTCGCCATCGCCGCCCGCGTGCCCTCGTCGTCGGCGTCGAACGCGCGCAGCGGGTTGACCTCGATCCGCTCCCGCACCTCGCTCGAGAGCTCGCCCTCGTGCGCACGCAGGTGCGCTTTCAAATCCTCCAGGTAGGCGCGGCGCGCCTCCAGCGAGCCGAGGCTGCCGAGCCGCAGCTCCACGCCGGGGATCCGCAGCTCGGCGAGCAGCTCGGCGAGCAGCGCGATCGCCTCCGCGTCGGCGGCCGGCGAGTCGCTGCCGATCGCCTCGATCCCGATCTGGTGGAACTGCCGGTAGCGCCCCGCCTGCGGCCGCTCGTGGCGGAAGAAGGGGCCGACGTAGGAGAGCTTCACCGGCTGCGGCAGCTTCTGCATGCCGTGCTCGAGGTAGGCGCGGCAGATCGGCGCCGTGCCCTCGGGCCGCAGGGTGAGGCTGCGCCCGCCCTTGTCCTCGAAGCTGAACATCTCCTTGCGGACGATGTCGGTCGAACGGCCGACGCCGCGCTCGAACAGCTCCGTGTCCTCGAAGGCGGGCGTGGCGATCGGCGCGTAGCCGGCGCGGGAGAGGATCGCCGCCGCGGCGCCTTCGACCCAAGCACGCGAACGGGCGGCGGCGGGCAGGAGGTCGAAGGTCCCCCGCGGGGCCTGGTACTTGGTCGCCATCGTGGCGCGACCTTACCGGCGCGACGCCCGGCTCAGCCGGCCAGCTCGGCGAGGAAGGGATTGGTGGCGCG
>JBBDTK010000088.1:18134-30637 GCA_040904405.1 Solirubrobacterales bacterium
TGCCCGGGGTAGACGCCGGTCTCGGGCGGGTGGGCGTCGACGAGCGTGCGGATCGAGCGCAGCAGCGTCGGACCGTCCCCGCCGGGCAGGTCGGTGCGCCCGACCGAGCCCTGGAAGAGCACGTCGCCGGAGAACATCGCCTCCTCGCCGCGAACCGAGTAGGTGACGTGGCCGGGGCTGTGGCCCGGGGTGGAGATGACGTCGAGGGTCAGGCCGGCGAGCTCCAGGGTCTCCCCTCCCCTGACCGTCTGCTCCGCCTCGTAGCTCTCGTAGGGGCCGAAGCCGGGTGGGACGTAGGTCATCACGTCGGCGAGGACCGGGGCCTCGATCTCGGGGCAGTAGACCGGGGCGCCGGTGATCGTCGCCACCGGCTTGACCGCGCCGATGTGGTCGAAGTGGCAGTGGGTGAGCAGGATCGCCTCGACCTTCGCCCCCATCTGCTCGACTGTGGCGAGGATGCGGTCGGCCTCGTCGCCGGGATCGACGATCAGGCCGCGGCCCGAGCCCTCGCGGCGCAGCACGAAGCAGTTCTCCGCGATCGGCCCGACCGTGACCATCTGCACATCGAGGCTCATCCCTGGTTGCGGGCGCGGATCCGGGCGCGCTCGCGCCGCCGCCACATCATCGTGTCGATGTAGTAGCCGGCGGGGATGTAGAAGGCGAGCATGAAGGCGCCGAGGCCGAGCGCGGAGCCGGCCGAGCGACCGAAGATCAGGATCAGCAGGACGGTGAAGATGACCGCGGCGACGAGGCCGCGCATGACCGCGCTGCGCCAGGTCGGCGGAGCGTCGCTTCGCGGGGCCGCCTTGCGGCCGGCGCGGGCGCGGGCCTTCGCCTCCTCGCGATTGCGGGGCCGGCCGGCGCGGCGACCGGGTTCGACGCGACCGCCCTGGGTGCCCCGGTGCTTGCGGCGGCGCTTCTTCCTCGTCTGTGCCATATGCGGAATCTAACGCCCCGGCCCGCTCGGGTCAGGCCGGCTCAGCTCAGGCCGCCGAGCCGGGCCTCGATCGTGTGCCGCTCCGGATCGAAGCCGCGGATCGGGACGTCTGCCGGGTAGGCGGCGAGCGCGGCGGCCGGGATCAGCCCGACCAGCTCGGACTCGACCGGGCGGGCGGCGAGCGGCGCCGCCAGCTCCCGCACCCGCTCGACCACGCGCCCGAGCGGCACCGCGACCGGGTCGTGCACGTTGGTCGAGACCTGGGCCCGCGAGCCGCCAAGCGGCAGGCCGATCGCCCGCACCCCGGGCAGGCCGCCGCCGGACTCGCGCAGACCGGCGGCGACGGCGCGGGCGAGCTCGAGGTCGGCGCTGTCGAGCTCGACGTTGAAGGCGCCCAGGGGCGGGCGGGCGGTGACCAGGGCGGCGCCGGCGGTGCGGTGCGGCAGCTCGGGCCCGAAGTCCGGGCGCAACTCTCCCGACTCCATCCGCAGCCAGAGCTCGGCCAGGCCGCCGTTGCGGAAGTAGGCGCGCTCGGCGCGCTCCGGGCCGCTGGCCATCGGGCCGTAGAGGAACACCGGCACCCCCAGCTCGCCGATCGCCCGCGCGGCGCTCGTCGCGGCGGCGGCCGCCCGCTCGCGGTCGCCCGGGTCGAGCCAGACCAGCGGGCAGACGTCGAGGGCGCCGATCGCCGGATGGGACCCCGCGTGCCGGCGCATGTCGATCGACCCGATCGCCTCGGCCGCGCCGGCGGCGAGGGCTGCTGGCAGCGCCTCCTCGGCGCCGGCCAGGGTCAGGACGGTGCGGTTGTGGCCACGGTCGGAATGGCGGTCGAGGACGGCGCAGCCGGCCGCAAAGGCCCGCTCCAGGGCTTCGATCCGCTGCGGGTCGCGCCCCTCGGAGACGTTGGGGACAGCGAGCAGCCGCGGCGGCACCGCTCAGACGACCAGCTCGCCGGCCTCGACCACCGGCGCGCCGTCGACTTCGACCGTGGGCTGGAGCACCACGCAGTCGAGGTGGACCGGGACCTGCACCTCGCCGCCGATCGCCGCCGAGGCGCCGAAGGCGACGTGGGCGCTACCGAGGATCTTCTCGTCCTCGAGGATGTTGCCGGTGAGGATCGCCTCTTCGTTGGTGCCGATCCCCAGCTCGGCCACGTTGGTGCCGTCGGGGCCGTGCTCCTGCAGCAGTTCCATCAGCCGTTCTCCCTCGCCGCCCGGGGCCTCGACCAGGTGGCCGTCGCGGAGGATCAGCTCGACCGGTTGCTCGACCCGGCCGATCCCGGCGACCGAGCCGTCGACGAACAGGCGCCCCTCGGCCGAGCCCTCCACCGGCGCGATGAACGCCTCGCCGCAGGGGATGTTGCCGAAGGCCCCTTTCATGTTGAGCGCGCCGGCGTCGACGATCGCGGTGCGATCCTCCAGCCCGAGCCGCAGATCGCTGCCCCGCGCGCAGGTGATCCGCGCCTCCGCGCCGGCGCCGAGCACGCGGCTGATCTGGCTGCCGCGCTTGCGCAGCAGCCCCAGGTCGGCGCCCATCACCCGGCCCAGCATCTCGCCGGTGACGCCCGGCATCGAGGCGATCCGCACGCCCGCCTCGGTGGCCGCCCTGCGCGCTTCGGTGTGGGAGATCGACTGGATCGTCGGCGCGATCACGATCTCGGCGACGAGCATCGCGGCGGCAACCGCGGCCGGTGGCTCGGCGGCGTGCGAATCGCGCTCGGAGATCACCGCCAGGGTCGCTTCGCCGCCCTCGTCCTGGGCGTTGATCCGCATCAGCGCCCCCAGCTCTTCGGTGATCGGGTTGCAGATCACCAGCACCTCTTCGCCGGGCTGGAGATCGAGGCAACCGCGGATCAGCGTCCGCACCGCGATGTCGAGCGCATTGCCCATTGCAGGAGGGAGGCTATTCGGCGCGCCCGCCGCTTGCACTCCCCGCCCCACTTCGCCGGTAGCATCCCGGCCCCGGCCGGAGTAGCTCAGCTGGTTAGAGCAGCGGAATCATAATCCGCGTGTCGGGGGTTCGAGTCCCTCCTCCGGCATGGCTTGGCGTGTGGGTTTGCGCCGAATCGGCGTCCTCCCGATGGCCTGAAAAACCCGCCCGCGCATCCGGCGCGCACCCAACATCGTCGGAGATGTTGGCTATGAGCAGGCGCGAAAGCTTGAAAGCATCGTCGCGACGGGGCATGTGGTGGATGTAGATCATCATCGTCGTCTGAATGTCGGCGTGACCCATGTACGCCATCACGTCTCCCTCCGGGCATCTCTGACCCATAGACGTTGCAGACACCCGAAATGCCCCCTCCGCCGTCCGCAGCCACTTCGCCTCTCCCCCGTCCTTGCCCGACGACGCAGCCGACCACACGCGCTCACATGGTGGGGGTGTGTGGTCGGCTGCGTCCAAAGGGCTCTATCCCGCATCCCAAGGCGAAGTGGCTGCGGACGGCGGTTCTGGACCCTCGTCTGGGGGTTTGTCCGTAGCTCCGCCATGGGGGCAAATTCCCTGCCGCCCCGAGAATCCGCCGATGGCAGGCGTACGCTTGTTCGTGATTCGTTTCGCCTATCTACAATCCGATCTCGCCGAAACGCTCCGAGCCTTGCGCCTGGAACGATCACCCACTCCGCCGCGCCTGCGAACTTTCGTTCTGACGCGCGATGGGCATCGTTGCCAATACTGCAGAAGACCCGCTACCGAGGTGGATCACGTTTTCCCGCGGAGCCGTGGTGGCGCAACTACCGCATCGAACCTCAAGGCCGCATGCAGCACCTGCAACAACGCGAAGGGAAATCGGACGCCGGAGGAGTGGGAACGAGCGGATTTGATGGCGAGACTCCTGCGGCGCAGGAGGCGTGTCCGCCGTAAGCGTAGTACCGGCGGCCTCCGCGGCGTGTCATCCAGGCCACAGCGATAGGAGACATTCGCCCGACTCGGCGGGTGCTAGCCGAGAAGACGGGATGCGCGAACCTTCCCCGCGAGGCGCCGTGCGCTGGCAAGTAGACCGGCCGTTTGCTCCACGGGTGATGCAGCTTCGATGATCTTCTCGACCCCATCCGGATAGACAAGAACGACAGGCAGGCCCTCGCGTGCGTTGCGGACGAGGGCCGAGCCCGCAAACGGAGCCTCGGCATCAACGAAGATCGCGCCCTGTGGGTAGCGACCGTCGCCCCCAAGGGCCGCCTTGAAGCGCTCGAAGGTCAGATCCGCGGGATCGACCTTGCCTTCTGTCCTTAGCTCCGCCGCCATCCTTCAATCATCTCCTGAAAGCCATTTCGGACTTGCTGAAGGGCAATGTTATACCCGTCGCTTGCGGTGGCCTCGTTTGTCTTCTCGCCGTCCTGCTTAACCCCAGTATGCGTGTAGCGGTGCATGTGCGGGACGCCGAGATGGTTGTCGTAGACCCGGACCGTCCTCCACTCGCCTTCCTCGCGTGCGAGCAAGACGACCGAGTAGCTGATGACCCTGCCCTGCGCGGTGATCAGCTCGCCGACGATCTCGGCGTCATGCGAGAGCAAGTATCGGAAGTGCGCCTCGGGCATCGCGACTGGCTGTCAGCCTAGCCCCCGCCTCAGCGCTGGCGCTTCTTGCGCTTGCGGCGCGCACCCGATTTCGCACCCAACTCGGGGAGTTCGCCGGAACTGAGGGCACCTTGCCGTGCCTGAGAGTCGCCTGCGGAGCCGTCAGGGCCTCGCGTGTCGCCCATCATAATCCGCGTGTCGGGGGGTTCGTGTCCCTCCTCCGGCATGGCCTACAGAGCCAAACGGCACACCCGCGACCTGGAGTCCGAGGGCGCCGACACAGCGTCCGCAACCAGAGAGCGCTTGGTATTACTTGCTATCCTTACCGACATGAAGGTGACTCAGAAGGGACAGGTGACCATCCCGCAGCCGGTGCGCAAGGCACTCGGGATTCATCCCGGTAGCGAGGTGCGTTTCGAGCTTGACCGCAAGGGGGCGAGGCTTGTCACGGGCGCGGAGCGGGCCGGGCAGCAGTTGGCTGCGATGCGCGGAGCCGGCGACGTAGCGCTCGGCACCGACGAGATCCTGGCGCTCACCCGTAAGTGAGCGCTCGCCCCGGCACGTTCGTCGACAGTAGAGTCCTGCTCGACGTCTTCACCGAGGACGAGCGCTGGCTCGAGTGGTCGGAAGCGGCGCTCGCCAAAGCCCTCGCCGAGGGCCCGGTCGTCATCAACGCGGTCGTGCTGGCCGAGGTGGCGCCGCGCTTCTCGCGGATCGAGGATCTGGAGACGGTGCTTCCCCAGCAGCTGATTATCGAGGAGATGCCGCGGGCGGCCGCCTTCCTGGCGGGACACGCGCATGCCTCTTACCGCCGCGCCGGAGGCGCCCGCGAGCAGATCCTCGCCGACTTCCTAATCGCATCGCACGCAGCGGTGACGGGGCGGGCGCTGCTGACGCGCGACCCGCGCCGGGTGGCGACCTACTTGCCTGGGGTCGAGCTGATCTCCCCCTGAGCGTCGACGAATATGGCCCCTTGGGGGTAGCGACCGTCGCCCTCAAGGGCAGCCTTGAAGCGCTCGAAGGTCAGATCGGCACTCATTGGATACTTGCCTACAGCGCAACGAGTTCGCGCTCGGGACGCTTCGCTGAGCCGAACTCGAAGCCGACGACGGCACGGCCTCCGAAGGCATCACCGAGCTTCTTGAGCGTCTGGGCGCTGGTGGCGTGCTGGCCGCTCTCGATGCGGGAAACCGCGGAGGCCGTCGTCCCCATCCGGGCCGCCAGCTCTGCTTGGGTCAGACCGAGTGCGGCGTGCCTCACCGCGGCATGGCAGAGGTCAAGTTCGGGAGCGGGATTGACGATTCCCCCAGATCGACCGTCGCGGCCTGACAGCCCTCACCATCGTTCTCTTCCTCGCCAGCGCGACGCTGATCGGCTGCAGCTGCGAGATCAGCGCTAGCACCACCTCGGAGTCCGGGACCGCCGATACGGAGAGTGTCGAGCGGCTGATCGCCACGGAGCTGACTCAACAGTCGGGCGTCTCCCCCCGGTCGGTGGACTGCCCCGCGGAGATGGCGCTGGAGGAGGGCAGGCGCTACGAGTGCACTGTCGTCCACCCGCGCGACGGAGCCCACGCGATCGATGTGACGATGCAGGCCGACGGTGGCTTCGAGTGGCTCGTTCGATCCGCCGGTTCGTAGCGACCGTTCGGCTCAGCTGGGCAGGGCGGCGCCGGCGCCGGTCGGGCGGAACAGCGCCAGCCGTTCTACCGACGCAGAACCTCCCCTGGGTCCGTGGCCACTTGCGCGCCATCACGGCCGCCTGAGGAGCTTGCGCGTTTCCTCCCCCGCAAGGTCGACGGCATCCTCGCTGGCCTCCTCCACAACAGGTGGGCGGTCCTTGCGCAGCCGTGGAAGCTCGCCCTCGGAGACCTCGGCGATGCCGGCGTTGTTGCCGGTCCAGCAGCGCACCGAGTCAGCGAGTTCGTCGAGCTGGTCGCGCCAGGTCGCGTCCTCGGGGTCGAGATCGACGGGCCGCACTACGAGAAGGTCGATGTCGCTGCTCGCATCGCCGTCTCCGCGCGCCGCGCTGCCGAACATCGAGGCATGTACCGGCGGCGCCTCCCAGGCGCCGATCGCTTTGCGAAGCCGGCGAATCAGCTCGGTGCGCGCACATCGCGTTTTAGCGTCTATCGTTATAGCTAGCGTTATCGCTAGTTTTTAGTTATTACTATCGATACCGATAGGTTAAGCGAAGATGCAACTGCTATCCATCCCAGAAGCCGCACGAGAGCTGCACGTGAATCCCTCACGGGCACGATCACTGGTTGCGTCCGGTGAGATTGCCGGAGTCAAGGTGGGAGGGCGTTGGCTTGTCGATAGCGCTGCGGTGGCCGATCGCCGTCGCAGCCCTCGCCCCGCCGGCCGACCCCTATCGCCCTCGAATGCATGGGGGGCCCTGTTCATCTCCTCCGAAGAGGAGGCCCCATGGTTGGGACCGCAGGCGCTCTGGCGCGTGCGTCAAAGCCTCAAGGCACGAGGGCTCAACGAGCTGAAGCCCCGCCTTGTGCAACGAGCGAAACCGAAACGATTCGCTGCCCATCCCGGTGAGCTCAAGCGCCTCAGGAGCCGCCCCGACCTCGCGAAATCGGGAATCAGCGCCGCAGCCGCCCACGGCCTCGACCTTGTCGCAGGGGCTGAGATTGATGGCTACGTGCGGGCAGGAGACCTGGCCGCAATTGAACGGGAGCACGCCCTCGAACCAGCTGCAGGCATGGAGGGCAACGTCCTTCTGCGCGTCGTGCCCGACCCTGCCTGGCGCCTCTCGGGACGACTTGCCCCCCTCGCCGCCGTCGCAATCGATCTCTCCGAAGAAGCCGATGCCCGCTCGATCAGAGCCGGCAAGAAAGCTGTCGACCGCATCGAACGGGCGCTGAAGCAAGCCGCGTGACCGTCTCGCCAATCGAGATCCACCCCGGAGACGAGAGCGCAAAGAAGCTTTGGGAGGCCGTCGCGAAGCTGGCCAATCATCTCGAACCGCAGCGGGGCTGGTGCCTGGTCGGGGGCCTGATGGTCCAATTGCACGCCTACGAGCACGCGGCCGATCCCCGCCCGACCAGGGACATCGACCTGCTCGGCGATGCCCGGGCCAAACCGAGCGTCACCGAACACCTCGGCAAGGCGATCGATGAGCTAGGCGGGGAGCTCGTCGAGCCACCCTCGACCGACCCGGAGTTCGGCCAGCGCTTCGAGATCGACGGCCAGACGATCGATGTTCTTGCCCCCGATGGCTTGAAGGCGTTGCCGCGCACCCTCGGCAAACAGGTGACCGCCGAGATTCCGGGCGGCACTCAGGCCCTACGCCGTTCCGAGTCGGTTGAGGTCTCTATCGACGGCAGCCCACCCTTTCGGCTTCTCCGCCCGTCCCTCCTTGGCGCAATCCTCCTCAAGGCAAGAGCGCTCCGCGTCCACAGTCGCCCGGATGACCAGCGAGAGGACCTGGTCTTGCTCCTGAGCTTTGTCGCCGACCCGAGTGGGCTCGCCGGCGAGCTGAGGGGCAACGAGCCGAAATGGCTGAGAGAGGCGGACGAACCGCTTCGGCTCGACGAGAGGGTCGGGCGCCTCGACGAGCCCACGGTCCGCCGCGCCCGTCAGGCGCTCGGGCTGCTCACTACCAAATAGAAGACGGCGCGTCGTGCTCAGCGCAGGGCGCCGGCGCCGGACTGGCGGAACTGGGCGAGGACCTGCTCCATCGGCTCGACCTCGGGGGCGACCATCTCGGGCCAGGGCTTGTCGGGGTGCTCGTCGAGGGTCTTGTAGCCGTTGCCGCTGATCACCGCGACGACCGTGTCGTCGGCGCCGAGCTTGCCCGCTTCGGCGAGCTTGATCGTGGCGGCGACGGTGGTGCCGCCGGCCGGCTCGGTGAGGATTCCCTCGGTCGCGCCGAGCAGGTCGAGCGCCGCGAAGATCTCGGCGTCGGTTGCCATCGCGGCCGAGCCGCCGCGCGAGGTCACCGCGTCGACCACCAGCGGCCCGTCGCCGGGAGCGCCGATCGCCAGCGAGTGCGCCGCGGTGTTCGGTCGCTGCGGCTCGATCACGCCGCTGCCGTCGAGCACGGCGGTGGCGATCGGCCCGCAGCCCTCGGCCTGGGCGATATGGATCTTCGTCGCCTCGGTCTCGGCCATGCCGACCTTCTCCATCTCCCCCAGCCCCTTGTGCACGCGCGAGGACAGGGTGCCGCCGGCGGCGGGGATGACGAAGTGGTCCGGCGAGACCCAGTCGAGCTGCTCGACGACCTCGAAGGCCATCGTCTTCGCCCCCTCGGCGTAGAACGGCCGCAGGGTGATGTTGGCGAACTGGATGCCGCTGGAGAGGGCGAGCTCGCGGCAGGCCCGGTTGGCTTCGTCGTAGTTGCCGTCGAGCTGGATCACGGCCGCGCCCAGCGCCCGGCAGGCGCGCGCCTTGCCGCGCTCGAGGTTGCTCGGGTAGAAGACGTAGGCGGCGACACCGGCCTTGGCCGCGAGCGAGGCGACCGCGGTGCCGACGTTGCCGGTCGAGACGCAGCCGATCTCCCGCTTGCCCAGCTCGAGCAGGCGGGCGACCGCCATCGAGACGACCCGGTCCTTGTAGGAGAGGCTGGGCCGCTGCGTGCTGTCATCCTTGAGGTAGAGCTTGCGCAGGCCCAGCTCGGCGCCGAGCCGGTCGGCGTGGATCAGCGGCGTGCGCCCGCTGTAGCGGCCGACCCGTGCCTGCGCCTCCGCCGCGACGATCGGCAGCAGCTCCTCGAAGCGCCAGATGTTGAGCTCGCGCGCGGCGATCGGCTGCTCGGAGATGCGACGCTCGGCGAGCTCGTAGTCGTAGTCGATGTCGAGGGTCTGGCCGCAGCCCAGACACCGGAAGGTCGTATCGGGAAGGGGAAGTCGAATCCCGCAGTCGTGGCAGACCAGCTCCGTCGCGCAGGAGCGGGTGCGCTGGTCGGCCGAGAGGCTCATCGCGCCGCGATGCTCCCAGCTAGCGAGGGCAGGCCACCGGCCTTCGCGAACCTTCTCCTCCGCTTCCCGTGTATCCGGCCGACCATGAATCGCGGTGTATAGCAGATGCCCGACTATCGATCAATAAACTTTGTCCCTACACAGCCGCAACCGAGGGCTCGGGCCAGGGACCGAGCAGATCGGCTCCGTCCTCGCCGCCGAGCTCGATCAAAAGCTGCTCGGCGACGTGGGGGGCGAACGGGGCGAGGACCCGCGCCAGCAGCGCCAGCGCCTCGAGCAGGGCCTCGAAGTCATCGCGGCTTAGCTCGCCGCGCCGCTTGACGATCCGCTTCTCGTAGTCCTGGATCCGCTCCAGCAGGCGGGTCACGTTGCGCACCGCCTTGTGCATCTGCAGCTGCTCGAGGTCGGCGCCGATCCGGCCCACCCCGCTCTCGCACCATTTGCCCAGCCGCTCGCGGAGGAAGGCGGTGTCGGCGGCCGCCTCGGGATCCTCGGGCGCCGCCGCCGCGGCGGCGATGCTCTTCTGCGAGTAGTCCCAGAGGCCGCGCAGGAAGCGCGAGGCGAAGCGCAGGGCGCCGTCGGTCCAGTTCAGCGCCTTGGCCGGGCCGGCGGCGTAGAGCACCGCCAGCCGCACGGTGTCGGCGCCGTGCCGGGCGACCAGCTCGTCGGGGTCGACGACGTTGCCGAGGTGCTTGCTCATCTTGCGGCCGTCGGCGATCACCATCTCGTGGAAGAGGCAGCCGGCGAAGGGCTCGCCGTCGGCGAGGAACTCGAAGGGGCCGATGTCGCGCAGCGCCTTGGTCACCACACGCTGGTCGAAGACGAAGCCGCCGCTGTCGTTGCCGGCGACGAGGCGCTCGGCCGGCAGCCAGCGGCGCAGGTCCTCGTGGCTGAACATGCGCTCGTCGCGGTCGGCCGGCGGGACCGCGGCCGGGACCCAGAGCCAGAGCGCGTCGAAGTGGCAGTCGAGGGTGTCGGTCTCGCGCTCGGCGGGGCCGCCGCAGCGCGGGCACGACGCCTGCAGGAAGTCGGGTCGCTCGGCCAGCGGGTTGCCCTCGCCGCTGGGCTCGACGTCGCGCGGCAGCCGCACCGGCAGCTGCTCGGCCGGCACCGGCACGACCCCGCACCCGGGGCAGTGGACGACCGGGATCGGCGTCCCCCAGTAGCGCTGGCGGGAGATCGAGAAGTCGTAGGCGCGGTAGCGGGTCGCCGGACGGGCCTCCGCGGGCGGCGGGTCGCCTCCCGCGGGCGCCTCGGCGAGCCGCGGCACCCGGGCGGCGATCGCGGCGTCGGCCTCGTCGACCGCGGGGATGCCGAGGGCTGCGGTGGGGCCGTAGCGGGCGTCGACCAGCGGCGAGACCAGGACGGGCAGCTCGGTGCCGGTGGGGCCGGCGATCGCGGCGCCGGTGTCGATCACCGGGACGGCGGCGGCGTCGCGGGCGCTGCGCTCCCAGCCGCCGGAGCGCAGCTCGTCGAGCTGCTCGCCCACCGCGTCCAAGGTCGCCCAGGCCTCGACCGCCTCGCAACGCGGCGAGAGCAGCACGAAACGGGCCTCGGCGACCGCCCCGGCGTGCGGCGTGAAGACGGTCAGCGGGCGCTCACCGCCGGCGTCCAGGTCGAGCTCGACCCCGTCGCTGCGGCCGAGGATGTAGCGCTGCGTCTTCAGCGAGAGCTCGTCCCAGTTCGCCAGCCCGGCGAGGTTGCGGTCGTTCTCCTCCAGATAGGGGGATAGGCGCAGGAACCAGGTCGGGCGGCGGATCAGCCGCACCCGGTTGTGGCAGCGCCAGCAGCGGCCGTCCTCGACCTGCAGCGCGGCGAGGGTCGTCTGGCAGGTGTCGCACCAGTCGACCGTGGCGTCGTCGCGGTAGACCAAGCCGGCCTCCATCAGGGTCAGGAAGAGCCACTGCGACCAGCGGTACTGCGACTCCTCGGAACTGTAGAAGGCTCGCTCGTAGTCGAAGGAGAAACCGAGCCGCCGCATCTGGCCGAGCATCCGCTCACCGCAGCGCTCGACCCAGTCGGCGGGGCGCACGCCGCGCTCGATCGCCGCCATCTCCGCCGGCAGGCCGAAGGCGTCGAAGCCGAAGCCGAACAGGACCGCGTCGCCGCGGGCGCGGCGGAAGCGCGCGTACGCATCGCCGATCGCGTAGTCGCGGACGTGCCCCATGTGCAGGTTGCCCGAGGTGAAGGGGCTGGAGGGCTTGACGTAGACCGGTGTCTGCCCCGCAGCGGGGGCAGGCGTGGCGAAGGCGTCGCGCCGCGCCCACGCGGCCTGCCTGGAGGTCTCGATCTGCGCCGCCTCGTAGGCGCTCCTATCGCTGCTCATCGCCGCGAAGTCTGGCACGCGCCGTTGACCGCAGCGCGGCGGGGACATATGCTGGAACCTATGCTCAGACGCACTGAAGTGGTGGAGAGAGGCGGATGGTGCGAGCAGTTTGTCAACAAAGTGCAATAAGTTGCGGGACGGGTCATACGAAAGGCGCGTTCCCATCCGTGTGTGGGCCTAGCTTCACTCGCGCAAGAAAAGGTCGACCCCGGCAGCGCTAGCGGCGCCCCGGGGCCTGGCGAGACCTTAAGGGAGGTCCCAACGTGAGAGATGGTACGAGAACGACGCCCCTCGTTAAAGGGGAGGCGGATAAAGAGATTGTTAAGCGAGTGGTGGACAGCGCCGAAGAGGCCCCGCTCGACGAGCGGATCAGAGTGGCGCTGGAGGCGGCGATCGAAGAGGCCGAGGCCGATCCCGCCGCCGCCCGCTCTGTCCTGCACGGCCTGCGACGCGATCCCGAGCGACTCGATCTGCTCGAGACCTGGCTGGGCGGTGAGCCGCAGCGGGCGACGCTGGGGCTCGGCGCGGCGATCCAGATCGGCTATGCCGAGCTCGGGTCGCCGAAGCCGGATCCGCGCAAGCTGATGCCGGAGCTGCTCGAGTGGTTGGAAGGAGCCTGGTAGGGCCGCCCGCACCGAGGCGCGGCCTGAACCGCCGCCGGACCTGCGTAGTGTTGCGGTCCGGATGCGGACCGGAACCGCCATCTTCGCGGTGCTGGCGACGGCTGCCGTGGCCGCCGACCTGATCGTCCTGCTCGACAGCGACGACTCCGCCGGCGGCGGCGGCTCGGCGGGGGGG
>JBBDTK010000089.1:0-17498 GCA_040904405.1 Solirubrobacterales bacterium
CGGTTGGCGCGTTAGTCGGAATATGTCCGACCAACGCGCCAGGGCCGACGACGGGAGGGTGCCGGCGCTGTCTCGACGGTGCCTCCCCCGGCACCGCGGAGTGATTTTGCCCGGAGGGCACGAGATTCGCCCGCCGAAGGCGGGCGTAGGCATCCGGCGAGACAGCGCCGGTGGCCTCCCGGGTTCCGGCGAGAGGGTCTCGGTCGTCTTCGAGCCCCACTGCTCGGCATACTCAGCCCCGATGGACCGCATCCGCAACTTCTCGATAATCGCCCACATAGACCACGGCAAGTCGACCCTGGCCGACCGCATCCTCGAGATCACCGGCTCGGTCGACCCGAAGAAGATGCGCGCTCAGGTGCTCGACTCGATGGACCTCGAGCGCGAGCGCGGGATCACGATCAAGGCGCAGGCGGTGCGGGTCGAGTACCGGGCGGCAGACGGGCAGGCCTACCACCTGCACCTGATCGACACGCCCGGCCACGTCGACTTCTCCTACGAGGTCTCGCGCAGCCTCGCCGCCTGCGAGGGCGCCCTGCTCGTGGTCGACGCCGCCCAGGGGGTCGAGGCGCAGACCGTCGCCAACACCTACCTGGCGATCGAGAACGGCCTCGAGCTGATCCCGGTGATCAACAAGGTCGACCTGCCGGGGGCAGAGCCGGACCGGGTCAGCGCCGAAATCGCCGACCTGCTCGGCGGCGATCCGGGCGAAGCGCTGCCGATCTCGGCCAAGACCGGCGAGGGCGTGGTCGAGGTGCTGGAGGCGATCGTCGCCCGCGTGCCGTCCCCGCGCGGCGCGCCGGAGGCGCCGACCCGGGCGCTGATCTTCGACTCCGAGTTCGACCAGTACCGCGGCGTCGTCGCCTACGTGCGGCTCGTCGACGGCGCCCTGCGCAAGGGCGAGCGGGTGGTCGCGATGCAGAACGGGACCGAGGCCGACATCGACGACATCGGCTTCTTCCGGCCGGCGATGACCGCGGTCGAGGGGATGGAGGCGGGCGACGTCGGCTACCTGATCACCGGCATCAAGGACGTCGCCAAGCTGCGCGTAGGCGACACGCTTACCGCGCAGGGGCGGCCCGCCGCCGAGCCGCTCGAGGGTTACCGCGAGGTCAGGCCGATGGTCTTCTGCGGGCTCTTCCCGATCGACACCGACCGCTTCGAAGACCTGCGCGACGCGCTCGAGAAGCTGGCCCTCAACGACGCCGCGCTGTCCTGGGAGCCGGAGACCTCGGAGGCACTCGGGTTCGGCTTCCGCTGCGGTTTTCTCGGCCTGCTCCACATGGAGATCGTGCGCGAGCGGCTGCAGCGCGAGTACGGCCTCGACCTGCTCTCGACGACCCCGAACGTGCGCTACGAGGTCCAGATGACCAACGGCGAGAGAAAGGAGGTGCGCAGCCCCACGGACCTACCCGACCCTGGCGCGATCGAGGCGATCGAGGAGCCCTACATCCGCGCGACGGTCATCGCCCCGTCCGAGCAGGTGGGCGCCGTGATGGAGCTCTGCCAGGCACGCCGTGGCGCCCACGTCGATATGCACTACCTGAGCCCGCAGCGGGTGCAGATCCGCTACGACATGCCGCTGGCCGAGATCGTGCTCGACTTCTTCGACCTGCTCAAGTCCTCGACGCGGGGGTATGCCTCGCTGGACTACGAGCCGATCGGCAACCGCCCTGCCGACCTGGTCAAGGTCGACATCCTGCTCGCCGGCGACAAGGTCGACGCGCTCTCGATCATCGTCCATCGCGAATTCGCCTACGAGCAGGGCAAGCGCCTGGTCGAGCGGCTGCGCAAGACGATCCCGCGACAGCTCTTCGACGTGCCGGTGCAGGCCGCGATCGGCTCCAACATCCTCGCCCGCGAGACGGTCAAGGCGCTGCGCAAGGACGTCACCGCGAAGCTCTACGGCGGCGACGTCACCCGCAAGAACAAGCTGCTGAAGAAGCAGAAAGCGGGCAAGAAGCGGATGAAGCAGGTCGGGCGGGTGGAGGTGCCGCAGGAGGCGTTCCTGGCGGTGCTGGAGATCGACAGGTAGAGGCGTCGGCTACCCCTCCCGGCTCAACTTTTTCCGAAGACAGTCCACGGCAGTCCTTGGGCGTCGCCGCGGAAAAAGTACAAGCCGCCGGGAGGGGCACCCGACGCCTCTTCCCGGCACGCATCTAGACTGCCCCGGTCATGAGCCTGAAAACGGATGCTGTCGGCAAGGAATGGCCCGCCACTACCTATGAGGTGGGCAAGGAGAAGATCGGCGAGTACGCGCGGGTGGTCGGGATCGAGAGCCCCGTCCACTTCGACCGCGAGGCCGCCAGGGCGGCCGGCTACCGCGACGTCGTCGCGCCGCCGATGTTCTGCGTCGTCTACGGCGCCCCGGCGCTGGGGCCGGCGATGTTCGACGACGAGGTCGGGATGAACTTCGCCGCGATGGTGCACGGCGGCCAGGAGTTCGAGTGGGGCGAGCCGGCCTGCTCGGGCGACGAGATCACCACCACCGCCAGATGCCTGGAGATATACGAGAAGGACGGCAAGGGCTTCTACGTCTTCGAGACCGTTTCCACCAACCAGGACGGCGCCGAGGTCGCGCGCGGCACCTGGACCAACATCGTCAGGGGGGTATGAGATGGCCGAGCTGAGCCAGGGCGAGCGGATCGCCGAGCTGCGCGTCACCCCCGACAAGTACCTGCCGCACCGCTACGCGGGCGCCTCGGGCGACTTCAACCCGATCCACATCGACCCCGAGTTCGCCAAGGCGGTCGGGCTGCCGAACACGATCCTCCACGGCCTCTACATGATGGGCCTGACCGCCCGCGCCGCGACCGAGGCCGCGGGGGGCGACCCCGGCTCGCTGAAGCGGCTCTCGGTCCAGTTCCGCGGCATGGGTGCGCCGGAGACCGAGATCGTCGTCAGCGGCGAGATCAAGTCGGTCGAGGATGGTCGGGCGACGATCGACGTCGTCGCCGCGCAGGGCGAGAACCAGACGATCCGCAACGCAGAGGCGGAAGTAGCGCTGTAGGGCTTGAGCGGGGCCGGGTGACCCACCCGGCTCAACTTTTTCCGAAGACAGCCTGCGGCAGTCCTTGGGCGTCGTCGCGGAAAAAGTACAAGCCGCCGGGTGGCTCACCCGGCCCCGCTTCTAGACTCTGTGCATGCTTTCGGAGCGACAGGAGCTGATCCTCAAGCTGGTCGTCGACGCCTATCTGGCGTCGGGCAAGCCGGTGGCCTCGAAGCCGATCGCCGAGCGGCGGGAGGTGGAGTGGGGGCCCTCGACGGTGCGGGCGGAGCTGGCGGCGCTGGAGGCAGCCGGGTTTTTGACGCATCCGCATACGTCGGCGGGGCGGATTCCCACCGAGCGGGGCTATCGCTACTACGTCGATCGGCTGATGGACGCCCGCGGGCGGGGCGCGGCCGAGGTCGAGCTGGGGCTGACCCAGCTGCGCCGCGAGATCGACGCGGCGATGCGGGAGACGACCGCGGCGCTTGCCCGGGTCACCGACCTGATGGCGCTGGTCACCGCGCCGCCGCTGGGCGACACCCTGTACATGCACGGCGTCTCGCGCCTGCTCTCCGACGAGCACCTCGCCGAGCTGCCCCATGTCGACGAGCTGATGGGTGCGCTGGAGCGCCGCGCCGGTGTGCTGGGGATGCTCCGCTCCGCTCTCGACGAGCGTTCGGCCTTCGTCTGGATCGGCGGCGAGAACCCGCAGCCGGAGCTGCGTTCGGTCAGCGTCGTCGGCGCCAACTACGGCCTCGCCCACCGCAACCTCGGCTCGGTCGGGGTGGTCGGGCCGCTGCGGATGGACTACGCGACCGCGATCGCCTCGGTGCGCGGCGCCGCCCGCGAGCTCTCCCGCTACTGCGAGACGGTCTACGGCGGCTGATCGGATGCCGCGCGACTACTACGAGGTGCTCGGCGTCGGCCGCGACGCCAACAAGGCGGAGGTCAAGACCGCCTTCCGCCGCCTCGCCCGCGAGCTGCACCCGGACGTCAACGACCACGACCCCGAGGCGGAGGAGAAGTTCAAGCGGGCGGCGGAAGCCTACGAGGTGCTCTCCGACCCGGAGCGCCGTCGCGCCTACGACGCCTACGGCCACGAGGGACTGCGCGGGGCGGGGGCGGCGCCCGGCGGTTTCAACTCGGTCGAGGACGTCTTCCAGGCCTTCTTCGGCGGCAACTTCGGCTTCGAGGCGCGGCGCGGGCCGATGCGCGGCCAGGACCTGATCCACACGGTCGAGATCTCCGCCGTCGAGGCGATGCTGGGAACGAAGATCAGGGTCCCCAGCCACGAGGGCGAGCGCGAGATCGAGCTTCCCGCCGGGCTCCAGCCCGGCACCCAGCTCGCCCTGCGCGGCCACGGCATGCCCGGCGCCAACGGCGGCCCGCCCGGCGACCTGGTGATCGCCGTGCAGGTGATCGTCCCCGGCGAGCTCTCCGAGGAGCAGCGCGAGCTGGCCGGGAAGCTGGGCGAGACGCTGGGGCCCGACAACCTGCGCTCGCGCCGCGGCGAGGAGGAGAGCTTCTTCTCCCGGATGCGGCGTGCCTTCGGTTGATTTCGGCCGGCGAGTGGGCCGCCCTGCTCCTGCGCCGCTGACCTGCTTGACCGCTTTTGCCCGCATAGGTCCTAAGTGGCCACCGTGCCGCCGGATGGGCATGTATGTTCCCGGCCGATGTCGTTGCTGCCGCTCGCCAGCATCACCCTCGACGGCGTGGTCCTGTTCTTCCACGTGCTCGCCGCGATCGTCGCCTTCGGGCCCACCTTCGCCTACGGCATCCTGCTGGCGACCGCAGTCAAGGCGAATCAGGCTGCGGTGCCCACGGTGATCGACGGGGTTCGCCGCGTCGACTCGATTCTCGGCCTGCCCGGTCTGATCGTGCTGATCGTCACCGGCGTCTGGCTGGTGCTCGACAGCGGCCTGCCCTGGGACTGGAGCGAAACCTTCGTCTCGGTCGGGCTGACCGCGGCCGTCATCCTGCTCGCGATGTTCCTCTTCTACCTCCGCCCGCTGACCCGGCAGGGGGCCGAGCTGGCGGCGCGGGACATCAAGGCCTCCGGCCAGCTCTCGGAGGAGTTCGAGGCGCTCTCCAAGCGGATCGCCATGGGTGGGCAGGTCGCGACCCTGGTCGTGCTGGTCTCCCTCTTCTTCATGGTCGTCAAGCCCTGACGACCTCGTCCCGACCGGCCCCCCGGCACGACGCCGCCCAGCCGATCGCGATGTTCGACTCGGGCGTCGGCGGGCTCACCGTCCTGCACGAGTGCCTGGTCTCGCTGCCCGAGGAGGACTTCGTCTACCTCGGCGACACCGCGTGGTTCCCCTACGGCGAGCGCGACCCCGAGCGGCTGCGCGAGCGGATCCGGGCGATCGCGACGATGCTGCTCGACGGCGGCGCCAAGCTGCTGGTGATCGCCTGCAACACCGCGACCTCGGTCGGCGCCGAGGTGGCGCGCGAGCTGGCGGCCGAGCGCGGGGTGGAGGTGGTGCCGGTGGTCGAGCCGCAGGCCGAGATCGCTGCCGCGATCACCGACAACGCCCGGGTCGGGGTGCTGGCGACGCCGAACACGGTCGAGAGCGGCGCCTACCGCCGCGCGCTCGAAGCGCAGGGCCGGGCGCTGGAGGTGGCGGAAGTCGAGGCGCCCGACCTCGCTCCGTTCATCCAGGACGGCTCGCCCTTCGACCGCGAGGTGGTCGAGATGGCCCGCGCCTACTGCGCGCCGCTGAAGCGGGCCGGCGTCGACACGTTGATCCTCGGCTGCACCCACTACCCGCTGGTGGCGCCGATGCTGCAGCGGATCCTCGGCCGCGACGTGCGCCTGGTCAGCGGCGGGCACGCGGTCGCCGCCGCGGCTCAGCGCACGCTCGAGTCGGCCGGCATCGCCCGCCGCGGCGACGGCGAGGGCGAGTACCGCTTCCTCTGCAGCGGCGACGTCGCCTCCTTCCGCGAGCTCGGCACCCGCTTCCTGCAGATGCCGCTGGGCGAGGTCGAGCAGATCGAGATTCAGCTCCCCGGCTGACATTCGCGCCGAAGAATTTTCAGTTTCGGCAGGTTCCGCACCCACTCGCGCGTCCGGACCTGGGAGGGTCGAGCCATGACGACCACAATCACATCCGGCAATACCGTATATACTCGCCTGGTGGCCAAGGTGATGATCTCAATGCCCGACAACCTGCTCGACCGGCTCGACGCCCAGGCGCGCGCCAACCGCGAGACGCGCAGCGGCTTTCTGCGGCGGTTGGCGGAGCGTGAGCTGGAGCTCGGCGAGGCCGCACGGCGCAAGGAGATCGAAGACCTTCTCGGTCCCCCCCTTCGCATGGGTGGGGATTCGGCCAGGCTGATTCGCGAAGACCGTGAATCGCACTGAGACACTGCTGCTCGATGCCGGCGTCTGGGTTGCCGCCAAAGACGCAGATGAGCGCTACCACGAGGTGGCTCGCGCGCTGGTCGTCGACGTGAAGCAGCCGGTCGCATCGTTGGACCTGACGCTCTACGAGACCGCGAACGTGGTCGGCGCCCGCTGGGGGAAGCCCGACGCGGCCCGCGAGCTATGCCGCTCGATCGCGAAGCGGTGCGGAGACCGCCTGTTGGCCGTCGACGCCGACCTGATCGACGTCGCCGTGAGGATCGCCGCCGAGCACGGCCTCACCGCTTACGACGCCGCCTATGTCGCCGCAGCCCGCCGCCACGACTGGACGCTGGTCAGCGCCGACATCGCCGATCTCGTCTCCAAGGGTCTGGCGGTCGCGCCCGACGCCGCCGACTACCCTTAGCCCCATGAGACTTCCTGTGTCAACCCCCCGTGGGTTGAAGACGAATGAGGTTGCCGTGTTTGGCGGGGTCATAAGGCACTTCGTCATGCCAGCAGCGCCAGAGCACTCGCAGCCAAGCGCGGCCAAGAACCCGGATCGCATGAGGATGATCGAGACCGCGGGCGCGGGCACCCAAGTAGACGCTGCGAGCCCATGGGTGGTGGTGCCTGGTGGAGTCGGCCAGGCAAGACACTGCGTCTCTGAGTCGCTTGTCGCAGGCCCAGCGAAAACCGGCAACCTTGCGCTTCCCCGACTCTCGCGCCACCGGCGCCATCCCGGCGTCGGCGGCAAGCACCTCGGCGTTGGGGTAGCGGGAGCGGTCATCGCCGATCTCGGCGACCAGCCTCGCCGCCGTGATCACCGACTTCGGGTCTTTGAACAACGGCAGGAAGACCTCGCCGTCGGAATGGGAGCGCACGGCGTGGGCGATCTGCGAGGTGAGATCGCGAATCTGAGCGACGATCGGCCGAAGCGCTGCGACCAGGCCGAGCACCGCCCCTCGCCGAGCTTCGGCCTCCAGCGCCCCGGCCCGGCCCTCGGGGGCCGAGCGCAGCCGCTCCAAGAGCTCGGCAGGCGAGCGGCGGCGGCAGTAGCCGTTGCGGGCCAGGAAGCCCGCGAGCCGCTTCTCCCCGAGCCCTCGCGCGTCGGCGGGCGCCGGATAGCGCTCCAAGAAGGCGAGTGCGATCGCCGAGTCGATATCGGCGAAGATTCGCGCTGCGCCGGGCCAGAAGGCGTCCAGCTGGGCGCGCAGCTCGTTGGCGAGCCGCACCCTGGCCCCGACCAGATCCTCGCGTGTTCGGGTCAGCGCCCGCAGCGCCTTGGTCTCATCGGAGTCCGGGCAAAGCGCCCGGTGGCGATGGGAGTCGGTGCGCGCCAGCTCGGCCAGGCAGAAGGCGTCGAAGCCGTCGGACTTGCCGCCAGAGGCCTCATAGCGCGGCCGCGTCGCCTTCAGCTTGTTGGGGTGGATGGGCAAGACGGTGAAGCCCGCCTCCAGCAGACGGTCGACCAAGAGCCCGTCGGGGCGCTCGATCGCCACCCGCACGACGCCGAGGGCCCGCATTCGGGTGATCAACTCCCTGAGGCCCGTCTCCTCATGGATATGCATCTCGCCCTCCAGCGTCACTCCGTCCCCGTCAACCACGCAGAGCGCGTGCTCCTCGCTGGCCCAGTCGATGCCGGCGAACGTCTCCATCAGCTACCTCCTCGGATCGCTTTCAATTGCGCCGGCCGGGAGGTACCGTTGCGGATGCTCATAGTTGGGCGCTCTGGGGCGCCACTTCCTGTGGCCGCTTCAGGTGCCTCCGACCGCCGGGAGACGCTGGTCTCATCGTGGCCCTCTACGGGGCAAGCGCTGACGGCGTTCTCCCGACGGCGGTCGGCTTCTCTCTGTGCTTCCCGGGATTCTTCGGCGGCCTCCCTTCGGTCGGCCTCTCCATCTAAATCTCAAGAAGAACGGGGTGAGCTTCCCCTATGAGCGTTCTCGAGCAGGTGCAGGCGGACGTGCGCACGGCGATGAAGGCGGGCGAGCGCGAGCGCGCCGCGGCGCTGCGGATGGTCGTCGACTCGCTGCAGCAGGACGCGAAGCTGGGCAAGGGCGACGAGGTGGCCGTGCTGCAGCGCGAGCGCAAGAAGCGGCTCGAGGCGGCGGAGGCCTACCGCGAGGCCGGCCGCGGCGAGCAGGCCGGCGCCGAGGACTTCGAGGCGGGGCTGATCGAGGGCTACCTGCCGGCGCAGCTCTCCGACGAGGAGCTGGCCGGGCTGGTCGAGGCGGCGATCGAGCAGACCGGCGCCAGCGAGCAGAGGCAGATCGGCCAGGTGATGTCGGCGCTGATGCCGAAGCTGGGCGGGCGCGCCGACGGCAAGCGGGTCAGCTCGGCGGTGCGGGAAAAACTTGGCTCGTAGGCAGCTGACCCTCGACAACTCCGTGGCCGCCGAGCTGGCCGGCTCCGAGGACGCCGTGCTGCGCGCCCTGCGCGGCCGGCTCGACTGCGAGTTCCACCTGCGCGGCAACGTGCTCACCCTCGACGGCGAGTCGAGCGACGTGCAGACCGCGGCGACGGTCGTCGACGAGCTGGTCGAGCTGATCGAGCAGGGCCACGAGGTGGCGCCGGGCACGATCGAAGCGGTGACCGGGGCGCTCGACGCGCACGAGAGCCCGGCCGAGATCCTCGAGGACGTCGTCTGGCGCCACCGCAACACCAAGGTGGCGCCGAAGACGCTCAACCAGAAACGCTACGTCGACTCGATCCGCAACCACACGGTCACCTTCGGCATCGGCCCGGCCGGGACCGGCAAGACCTTCCTCGCGGTGGCGATGGCGGCGCACGCCCTGGCCGAGCGCGAGGTGCAGCGGATCATCCTCACCCGCCCCGCGGTCGAGGCCGGCGAGCGGCTCGGCTTCCTGCCCGGCGACATCCAGGCCAAGGTCGACCCCTACCTGCGGCCGCTCTTCGACGCGCTCTACGACATGCTCGACCCCGACCGGGTCAACGGCTACTTCGAGCGCGGAGTGATCGAGGTGGCGCCGCTGGCGTTCATGCGCGGCCGCACCTTGAACGACTCCTTCGTGATCCTCGACGAGGCGCAAAACACCAGCCCCGAGCAGATGAAGATGTTCCTCACCCGGCTCGGCTTCAACTCGCGCATGGTCGTCACCGGCGACGTCACCCAGATCGACCTGCCGGCCGACCAGCGCTCCGGCCTGGTCGTCGTCCGCGACATCCTCAGCCAGGTCCAGGACATCTCCTTCGTCCGCTTCGGCGGCGAGGACGTGGTCCGCCACAAGCTGGTGCAGCGGATCGTCGCCGCCTACGGCGAGCACTCCGAGCGCCAGGGTGAGCGCCCGGCGCAGGGTGAGCGCCCGGCGCAGGGCGACCGGCAGCCGCAGGCGGATGGCGACTGACCTCGCCGACGTGCCGGCGGAGCTGCGCGGTGCGGCGCAGGCGGCGCTGGCCGCGGCCGGGGTGGGCGACGGGCACCTGGCCGTGGAGTTGGTCGACGCGGCGCGGATCCGTGAGCTGAACCGCGAGCACCGGGGCCGCGACGCTCCGACCGACGTGCTCGCCTTCCCGCTCGACGGGGCCGGCCCGACCGCAGGCCCGCGCGAGCTGGGCGACGTGGCTATCTGCCCCGAGCACTGCGAGGACGTGACCGAGGCCGCGGTCCACGGCGTCCTCCACCTCTGCGGCTACGACCACGAGACGGATCAAGGTGAGATGTTGTCTGCACAGGCTGAGATCATGAAAGGCATCCGTCGTTCGCCCGGTATGCCCGGACGCGAAGCGGAGGACATGCCGGTCGATGAGAAAGCCCAGCCCTCATCCGGACCCGGTCACGATCTGACTCATCCGGGTCCGGGTGAGGGCCGAGCGGGGGAGGTCGGGATCCCGTGACCCGCGCCGGCTTCGTCGGCCTCGCCGGCCGGCCCAACGTCGGCAAGTCGACCCTGGTCAACGCGATCGTCGGCAGCCGCGTCGCGATCGTCTCGGTGCGGCCGCAGACGACGCGGCGGGCGATCCGCGGCATCGCCACCGACCTCGAGGCGGGCCGCCAGCTCGTCCTCGTCGACCTGCCCGGCGTGCAGAAGCCGCGCGACGTATTGACCGAGCGGATGCAGAGCCGTGTCGAGCGCGAGCTGGCCGATTCGGACCTGGCCCTGCTGGTCGTCAACGGCGAGCAGGGGATCGGCCCCGGCGACCGCTTCATCGCCCGCGCCCTGCTCACGGCCAGGCGCGAGCTGCCGACGATCTGCGCGGTCAACAAGGCCGACCGCACGGGGCCCAACCAGCTGGTCCCGGTGCTGGCCGAGGCGGCCGAGCTGGAGGGAGTCGACGAGGTCTTCCCGATCAGCGCCCGCACCGGCGAGGGGCTTGAGGCCCTGGTCGAGCGGCTCGGCGAGCTGGTCCCCGAGGGCCCCTACCTCTACCCGCCGGAGGAGCACAGCGACCAGCCGGGCGAGACGATGCTGGCCGAGCTGATCCGCGAGCAGGTGCTGAACCGGACCCGCGAGGAGATCCCGCACTCGGTCGAGGTCGAAGTCAAGGAGGTCGAGCGGCGCGAGGACGGCCTGGTCACCGTGCGCGCCGACGTCTGGGCCGAGACCGAGTCGCAGAAGGGCATCCTGATCGGCAAGGGGGGCGCCAAGGTCGAGGAGATCGGCAGCGGCGCCCGCCGCTCGCTCGAAGCCGAGCTCGATGCCAAGGTTCACCTCGAGCTCAAGGTCCGCGTCCGCGGCCACTGGCGCCGCGACGAGGATCTGCTCGACCGCCTGGGGATCGAATGAGTGACGCGGGACTCGCTCTCAGGGGCCGGACCCCGGCCGGGCAACCGATGCTGTCGGGCGGCGAGGCGCTCAACCTACACTTGATCAATGGCTGCGCTACGCACCGCTGACCCCTGGCGAGACACCGAAGTCATCGACGCCCGCGCCCCGCGCTTCAACCAGGCGGTGGTGGGGGTCGTCGCCCTGACCGGCGCCCTCTTCGGCTGGCCGCTGCTCTGGGCGTTGATGGGGGCGCAGCTGCTGATCGGGCTGACCCTTGGGCGGCGCTTCTGCCTCACCTGCCTCGCCTACTTCGAGTTGATCCAGCCTCGCTTCGGCGAGGGAGAGCTGGAGGACTCGCGCCCGCCCCGCCTGGCGAACGCGATCGGCTTCGCCTTCCTCACCGCCGCGGCGCTGGCCTGGTGGCTGGGCGCGCCCGCCGCCGGCACGGCGCTCGCCGCGCTCGTCGCCTTGCTCGCGCTGCTGGCCGCGACGAGCGGCTTCTGCGCCGGCTGCGAGCTCTACAGGCTGAGCGCCCGCCTGCGCGGGATCTCGCCGCGGCGCCACAGCAATATCGAGCCCGCCGATCTTGGCGCGCTCGACGGGCACAGTCGCGCCTTCGTCGAGTTCACCCACCCGCTCTGCGCCGAGTGCCGCGAGTGGGAGCTGCGCCTCGCCGGCGAGCCCGACCCGCTGGTCAAGCTCGACGTGCGCGAGCGACCCGACCTCGCCCGCAAGTACGGGATCGCGGTCGTGCCCACCGTCTTCGCGGTGGCGGCGGACGGGGCGGTGCTCGAGCGCCTCGCGCCTTGAGGCGCTGTTGACTTGGAGGCCGAGGGCGCCGGCCCGTTCGACCTGACGTTCATCGACGCCGACAAGGAGCGCACCCCCGACTACTTCGCCTGGGCGCTGGATCGCTCCCGCCCCGGCAGCCTGATCGTCGCCGACAACGTCGTCCGCGATGGGACCCTGGCCGACTCGGACAGCGACGACCCGAAGGTCCGGGCGCAGCGCCGCCTGCACGAGGCGATCGCCGCCGAGCCGAGAGTTGAGGCGACGACGATCCAGACGGTCGGCGGCAAGGGCTACGACGGCTTCACGATCGCCCTGGTGGCCGGGTAATCCTCAAACGTTGGCGTCGCCGCCCTTCGGCTCTACGGGGTTCGTCCTCGAAAGGCATACGGGCTGAGAAGATCAGCCCGATGAGCCAGGAACCCCCCGACCTCCATGCGCTGCCCGACGACCTGCCGGTGCCAGAGGATGACGGCGCCGCGGACCATCTAGCGGATACCGCGGTCCCTTCCGTGGCCCTGCCGGCAACCGGTGGTGAGCAAGTCGATCTGGCTATCGCTGCGGCCGGTGATGGTTGTCTCGTCGTCTACGTCTACCCACGGACCGGCGTGCCCGGGCGGTCGCTCCCCACCGGCTGGGACCGGATTCCGGGAGCCCGGGGCTGCACCCTGCAGAGCTGCGCCTTCCGCGACAGCGCCGGCGAGCTGGCGGAGCTTGGCGCGACCGTCTTCGGCCTCAGCGCCCAGCCGCTCGGCGAGCAGCGCGAGTTCGCCGCGCGCGAGAACCTCCCCTACCCGCTGTTGAACGACGCCGAGTTCCGGCTGGCCGAGGAGTTGGGCCTGCCCACCTTCGAAGCGAACGGCATCCGCCATTACCGCCGACTCACCCTCATCGCCCGCCGGGGCCGGATCGCCAAGGTCTTCTACCCGGTCTTCCCGCCGCAGGAGAACGCCGGCGACGTCATCGCCTGGCTTCGGCCGGACGGGCCTACGGAGAAAGCAGGCTGACACTCCACCCATTGCCGTCGCGCTGGAAGAGCCAGCGCTCGTGCATCCGCTGTTCCACGGGTCGTGTGGGGAGGCAGAACGCATGTAGCGCAACGAGTCCTGCCTATTTGCGGCATCGGAGCGCTTTCTGCATCGCCTACTTATGGCGCTATGATGTGGCGATGGCTACTGAAACTGCCACGATCAGGGTTACCCGTGAGACCCGGAACCTCCTTGCCGAGCAGGCAAGTGAGCGCGGCATCTCTCTGTCGGCGATGTTGGCCGATCTCGCTCAGGACGTCGCCCGCGAGGCGATCTTCCGCGCGGAGCGGGATGCAACTCGAGCAGATGCCGGCGCCGCAGCCGTGCGGGCCGAGGACAGTGAGTGGGAGACGACCCTCGGCGATGGCCTCGACTGAGCCCCGGCGCGGCGAGATCTGGCTCACCTCGCTCGGGGCGGCGCGGAAAGGTGAGCCCGGCAAGAACCGCCCTGCGATCGTGGCCTCGGTCGATGAGATCTCCACGGGACTGGAGGACGAGCTGATCGTCGTCGTCCCCCTGTCCAGCTCACGGGCCGTCTCGCCGCTGCGACCGCAGGTCTCCCCCGACGAAGGCATCGAGCGCTCCAGCGTTGCCGTCTGCCGTGGCATCAGGGCGGTGACGCGCAGGCGCCTGCTTCGCCGGCTTGGCGAGGCGAGCCCAGACGTTCTCCGTGACGTAGAGCAGGCGCTCGGCATGATTCTGGGGCTCGAGGGAAGGGTGGGTTCGCGTTAGCTTCGTCAACGACCACCTCTACCGACGTGACCCGCTCTTCTGGTTTGGCTTGGGGGGCCACAATCCGCCACTTGGAGAGCGGGATTGTGGCGCGACTACGGGGGCAAGGCGCTGCCCAGCCGATTGACCATTGGCGAGGAGCTGTGGCTGCGCGCAGATGTGATAAAACGGCGACGGAGGCAAGACCTCGGAGGTACCGAAGTGCTTATCTCCATTTTCCGTCCAACAGTAAGTCAGGAGAGGGAGGGGGGAGTGGGGACGCTGAAGGCGGGGGTGCATGGGGGACGTGTCCGCTGGATCGCGGCGTTTGCCCTCTTGCTTCTGATCTGCGCGGCCGTTCCTGCCCTTGCCGCCTCTGGGGCCGAAAGCCCCGAAGAACCCGTCTCGGCTTCGCAAGCCCCGGCCCCCAGTGCCTCCGACTTCGCGGAGCTCGAAGCCAAGGAACGCGAATACGCCGAATGGGTATCAAGCCCCGAAGCATCCCAACAACGCGAAGCCTCTCGCACGGCCTACACCAACCTCTCGGCCAGCGCAGCCCGAGACTTGCTCCTTGAAGCCTTCCCACGCCAGCTCGACGCGCTGAACGCCGATCCCGCACGACTCATCAGCGGGCTGAAAATCGAGAAGACGCTAGGAACCTACGCGGCGTTGGTCTCAGACGCAGACGGCGAGCCCTCGCTCATCGAATCCTCCGTTCCGATCAAGAGCGAACTCGGCGGGGAGGGCAAGCAGCCCGTCGATCTCTCCCTGAGGCAATCAGGCGAGGACTTCGTACCGGAAAACCCGCTCACCGAAGTGACGCTCCCCGGCTCAGCCGAACGGCCGATCCGGCTCCAGAGCGGTGTGAAAGTCAAACTGCCAACCAGCAACGATCACAGTGCCCAGCGCCTGGGCGAGAAAAACCTCTTCTACCCCGAAACCGACGCCGCGACCGACACTCTCGTCTCTCCGATAGCCGGCGGCGTCGAGGTCTTCCACCAGCTGCGCTCGCCCGAGAGCCCCGAGCAGTTCCGGTTCACCGTCGGCTTGCCTGCCGGCGCGAAGCTCCGCGTGACCGAAGTGGGCGGCGCGGAAGTCATCTCAGCCTCAGGCGAGGAGGTAGGGCAGGTGCGGCCTCCCAGCGCCGTCGATGCCCAGGGCGCCGTGGTTCCCGTCAAGATGAGCGTCGAAGGCACCTCGCTTCTGCTCGAGGTCCCGCATCGCTCGCGCGACGTGGCCTACCCGATCCTCGTCGACCCGGAATTCCTCGAAGAGGGACTTGTCGCCCACAACCAGTGGGCCCCCAGCTGGAACGCCGCATACAACCTCTCGAATAGCTCCAGCCTCTTCGCCCAGGCCAAGGGCAGCAGCTACGTGTATGGCGCCAACACCTACGGCCAGTGGGTCTACACCGCCCCCGGCCAGACCACCTACATCGCGGCCGCGACCTTCTTCTCGGCCAGCTTCGACCTGCCCGAAAACTGCGCCGGCGAACCGCCCACCAACGAGCCCCACGGCTACGTCGGCCTCTACAACCCCTCCACCGGCGGCTGGGCCAGCCTCGGAATCTGGTCGGGCGGCACCGCCTACAGCCCCGAATACCAGACCGGATGGGTCGGGGGCCATGGCGTGCGCTACGCCATAGTCGGGATCGGCACCCCGATTGAAGTGAGCCACAAATGCGCCTTCACGTTCTCCGTCGGCGGCGTCACGATTCAGGAGAAGGACCCCGAGGCGCCGACGATCGACTGGGTGAGCGGTGCCTCGGGCAGCTGGGTCAAAGACATCTCGGTCACCGCCCATGTAAGCGATCCGGGGCTGGGCGTCGATGGGATCACGCTCAGCCCCGAAGGCGCCAGCCCCCACACGACCGGTAGCTGCGCCGGCACCTACACCGACCGCTGCCCGGCCACCAGGCAAGCGAGCTTCGGCGTCGGCTACTTCGCCGAAGGGGAGCGCAGCGCCGCCATCACCGCTCACGACCCGCTCGGCCCCGACAACGGTGCCCACGTCTCCTCCAGCTACCAGTGGACGACGAGGCTCGACCGCACGAAACCCGAAGTCGAGCTCGAAGGCCAGCTCACCGAGGCGATCGAAGAAGCCGAAGAAGAAGGGGAAGAAAACGAAGAAGAAGTCCCGCAGCTGCGGCTTCCCGTCTACAACCTGAAGATCGACGCCACCGACCGAGCCACCACGGGCAATCCCGAAACCGAAGCAAAAGCCCGGCGCTCGGGCGTCAAGGACATCGCCGTCTTCCTCGACGGAGAAGAGATGGAAGTCCCCTGGGCGCCGCAGGGATGCTCGGGCCCCACCTACAGCTGCCCGATGGAAGAGACCTACCCCTTGTATCTCAACACCCTCGAAGGCGACCCCGTCCACAAACTGAAAGCGGTCGTCGAAGACCAGGTGGGCAATAAAGAGGAACGGCAGATCGAATTCGAATACATCCCCGCCACCGGGATGAAAGACGAGTACGTGATGCACTACTTCCCGCTGCCCGATGGCGAAGGAAACGAAGAAGAAGAAGAGTACCCGAGCCGCCCCGAACTCGCCGTCAACGTGATCAACGGCAACCTCGTCTTCCGCCAGAAGGACGTCGATGTCGAGGGCCCCTCGGTCGACCTCGAAATCGAACGCTTCTACAACTCCCAGCTCCCCGAGGAAGACAACACGGAGTGGGGCGAGGGCTGGACGCTTGCGCAGACTCCGGAGCTCGAGCCCGAAGAGACCGAAGAAGAAGCGCCTGCCGCGGAGGCCTCGGTGCTGGGCACGAGTGGCGAAGTGGAGACCGCGGTTGAGCTTCCGACCGAACCCGGAGAGGAAAGGTTCGACGCCGAGCTGCAAGCGGTCGTCACCCAGGAACCCGGTGGGGGCTACGAAGTTGAAGACCAGACCGGTGAGACCGATGCGACGTTGGCCTTCGACAAAGCAGGCAAGGTCAGGGAGCTGCGCACGTCGGGCAGCGCCACGATCGACTACGACTACGTAGCAGGCGATCTGATCGAAATGGCGGTCGAAGACCCGGGAAGCTTCGGCGGCGGCGCTCCAAACGAAGCCCTTGAAGAAGGATCCCAGCCGCCGGTGTTCTCCACCTCCTTCGGCACCTCCGGCTCCGGCAACGGCCAGCTCGACGGCCCCGCCGGCATCGCCTTCGACCGCACCGGCAACCTCTGGGTCGCCGACCGCGAAAACCACCGCGTCAAGCACCTCAACCGCAACGGCGAATACCTCGGCTCCTTCGGTGAAGAAGGCTCGGAAAACGGCCAGTTCAGCGCCCCCTATGACCTCGCCACCGACTCAGAAGGAAACGTCTGGGTCGCCGATACCTGGAACGCACGCGTGCAGCGCTTCTCAGAAGAAGGCGAATACCTCTCCCAGTTCGGCCCCGAAGTCGAAATGGGCTATCCGCTGGCCCTCGCCATTACCCCGGAAGGCAACGTCGTCGTCTCCGAGTGGTTCCCCACCCGGGTGCGCGAATACAGCCCGCAAGGCGAAGTGCTGAGAACGATCGGCGCCGGCCAGGCCGGCCGCTCCGAGGGCGTCGACGTCGACTCAGAAGGCAACGTCTGGCTCGCCGACACCGCCAACCACCGCGTCGAGGTCTTCGACCAAGAAGGAGAACTGATCCGCCAGTTCGGCTCCGAAGGCGCCGGCAAAGGCCAGTTCAAAAAGCCCGGCGCGATCGAGGTCGACCCCAGCGGCGCCGTCTGGGTCGCCGACCGCGAAAACGACCGGGTCCAGGTCTTCAGCGAGGCTGGCGACTACCTCACCTCCTTCGGTGAAGCAGGCGAAGAAGAGGGCCAGCTCGACCTCGGCGGAGCGCTGGCGCCGACCGGCATCGCTGCCGACGCCAAAGGCCGCGTCTGGGTCTCTGACGCAAACAACGACCGGGTGCAGAGGTGGCTGCC
>JBBDTK010000089.1:17598-30469 GCA_040904405.1 Solirubrobacterales bacterium
AAGGCCGCGTCTGGGTCTCTGACGCAAACAACGACCGGGTGCAGAGGTGGCTGCCCGACGACTACGAAACAGAAGAACCTCTGGCCCAGGATGACCCGAAGGTGGAAGTCAAAACCTCAGAAGGCCTTGTAGAAGCGGTCGAAGGCGAAGAGGCCGGCCAGACCACCTACAGCCACGAAGGCGAGATGCTGAGCGCCGTTGACGGCCCTCAGGGCGAAACCGAATACGAGTACGACTCCGAAGAACGCCTGACCAAAGTCACGCTGCCCAATGGCACCTGGGGGGAAGTCAAATACGACGAAGCCGGGCGGGCCAAATCGGTGACGGTAGACCCCTCGGGCGAAAAACCCGCAAATAACACCTACTTCTACTACAAAGAGGAACCGCGGCGCACGACTGTGGACCCCGAAGGCGAACCCGCGACGGTCTACGACATCGGCCCCGACGGATCCGTGCTCAAGTGGTGGAATACCGAAACCCCGCCCGAAATCCAGATCATCTCCGGCAGCCTCTACCAGAATAAGGAAACCGCCCAACCGATAGAACCCGGAGACTACGAACTCGAAGTCCTGGCCAACCACGTGGAAGGCATCGCCTCGATCGACATCGTCGCCAACGGCAGCCATCTGGTCAGCGAGAAGACTTGCGAGCAGGACTACGAAACCGAAGAAGTCGAGTGCAAAGCGGTAGAAGACCTATGGGTCACCAACACCGGCAACTGGCCTCCGGGCGTCCTCAACCTTGAAGTGATCGTCACCGACGCCAACGGCAACGCCGAAAGCGCCAGATTCTGGGTCAACATCCCCTACACGCCTCCTCCGGACCCTGAAGCCGATGAACCACCCAAGTTCGAAGAAGTCCTCGACTTCCGCGAAGAATTCGGCCTCGACCTAGACCTCGAAGGCGACGAGAAAGCGATCGCCGAAAGGATCTTCAACCTGATCGGCGCTTGGTACAACCCGCATACGCCGAACGGGGAAGTTGCGCGGGCGACGTGGGAAAGGTGGGGAGTACCGCTGCGAGCGGTCGATGCGGCGGAGCTGGAATATCGGGAATGGCTCTACGGTGTGAACGCGGATCGCATCGACCTGTGGGTTGAGTCGACCAGCCCAAGCACGTACGCCGGGTACTACATGGACCATCGGGCCGGCGGTATCATGCACATCGGTTTCACCGAAAATCAGGCCGAACAGCTGGACAGCCTGAGAACGTCGCTGCCGCTGGTGGCCGCAGAGAGACTGCAGGTCTACCCCACGGCCCCAACTGACTCCTACCTCTCCGTGCGGGCGACCTCGCAGTCGGTCTCCGATGCGATTGAATCGAATACCACCCTTGAGGAACTTGTCGTCAACGTGAGAGAAGACGAGGCAGGCAAGGCCGTGTATGTTGGAACGCCGGACGTTGCTCAGGTTGAAAGCATCCTGGACGAAATGCTCGGCCCGGCCGCGCCCGTCGTGGTGGAATACGACGCTGGTGGCGGCAGTCTACTTTCCGGCCGCTTTCGCAACAAGGGCAGGATGCGCGCGGGGGACTTTATCGTGGCGCGGCACTACAGCTACCCGAATGGGGTGATGCACCACGACGGCAATGAAAGCTGTACCGCTGGCTTTGGCGCCAAGGATAAGGGCCACAGTCTCCGGGGCGACATAGTATGGCGCCTATTCGTCCTTACGGCGGGCCATTGCACTGGGTTCGAGGCCCAAGCCAAAGAGGTATTTCGATCGACCGACGCAGACCCGCTGAATGAAGACAACTGGAAAAAGGTCGGTAATGTTGCGCGGGACGCGTTTACGGGCGTCCTGAAAAAGGTACGAACCGACGCGGAGGCCATTAGAGTCTATAAGGCTGGCATTGTGCCGCAGGTCATATTTGGATGGAAGGGAAACCCAATACCGACGGGACAGGCAGGGAGGGTCAGGAAGGGAAACACCGTGTGCTTTTCGGGCGCCAAGACTCAAGTGCCCCAGTGTGGCAAGGTTGTAGCGCGCTCTACGCGGTGGAGAGCCCCAGATGGAGTCTTCAGGGGAGGGTATTGGGTCAAGTTCAACAAGCCGGCTATCAAGGGGGACAGCGGCGCACCTGTGTGGGCTATCGAATCCGAAATGCAGAAGACTCCTTCGATTGGGCTCATAACGGCCGCGCGCGGAAATCTCACGGAAACCTTGGTGGAGCCTTTGCTGCATCCGTACAAGATGCCCTCGAACGTGGTTCCAGGGATCCTCAATGACCCGTCACTGAGACCTCTTAGCCTAAAGCGCCGCAGGTGATGGTGATGAGCATATGAAGCTAGGTAGGCTCAGCGACGGCGGGAAGGTGGCGGTCATATCGGCCATCCTTCTTTTCGTCTCCATGTTTTTCGACTGGTATGGGGTTGAAAGCTCCGACGATTCGCTCCGCCTTTTTGACGTCGGCCGCAGCGCGTGGGAGGCGCTCGACTACATCCCGATTGCGCTTCTGATTGGAATTGTCGCCGCGCTCGGCAATGCGGCGCTGCACGTGGGGAATGCGGTCCGCGGGCTTGCCGTCGTGGCCAACGGAGTAGTCGCCGTCTGTGGTGCCTTGTCGGCGGTTCTGATTCTTTTTCGAATTATCTACCCGCCCAGTTTCGGCTCCATGGGAACTTCCTTCGGAGTCGTGACGTATGAAGGCACGGTGAAATTTCCGATCTTTTTTGCCCTTGCGGCCGCGTGCGGCATCGCGTACGGCGGCTATCGGGCTATGCGGGAAGAACGCGATCGCCAGCAAGGGCACCAGCATTCTCAAGGTCTGCCAGCTCAGAGCACGTGAATAGGGCCGACCAGATGAGCCGAGACATACTCAGTAAGGGCGAGAAAATCTCGGGTGGCTCGGCGATCTTGATGCTTGTCTTCATGTTCTTCAGCTGGTATGACGTCGTGACGTCGGAGCGGCAGCGTCTACTCGCGGAGCTCCGCCTATTCGAGGATGGCGGCAACGCTTGGCAGACGCTCGAGGTTGTCCCAATCATTCTGGCGTTGGTGATCGCCGTCGCCAATGGTCTGGCGGCGAGAAACTAGGCGGCTTCCGCGGCAAGCCACTGCCAGCTCCGGCGGCCGGGGTGGTGTGTGTGCTCGGTGTGCCAGGAAGCTCAACCTGCTGGCGAGGGCGCTCGGGGCTAAGGCGATCCTCGAGTTCGGGACGCTGCTGGGTGGCTACACCACGATTTGGCTGGGGAGGGTGCTGCCCGACGGTGGACGCCTGGTCACGCTTGAGGCCGAAGGCGCCGGCCCGTTCGACCTGACGTTCGATCGCCGTCGAGGCCAGAGTCGACGCGACGACGATCCAGACGGTCGGCGGCAAGGGCTACGACGGCTTCCTCGTTGCCCTGCTCACCCCATAGCTGACGCCCATCGCCTCTATCTGGGCTCCGCATGGTCATCGCCTCGCACCGCTTCGCCCGCCGGGTGGCGGAATAGACAGCCGCAAGAAGCGTGCGGGCGGACGGGTTTCGCGCCACGCCCGACTACGATTGCCCGATGTTCGAGCAGATCGTCTTCGACGAGCTTGGGTTGGCGCCGTGCGTGGCGCAGGACTTTGCCAGCGGCGAGGTGCTTACGCTTGCCTACGTCAACGAGGAGTCGCTGCGGTTGACGCGGGAGACCGGGGAGATGCACTTCTTCAGTCGCTCGCGGGGGCGGATCTGGAGGAAAGGGGAAGAGTCGGGGAACGTGCTGCGGCTGCGCCAGCTGCGGATCGATTGCGATGGCGACGCGCTCGTCGCCCTGGTCGAGCCGAGCGGGCCCGCCTGCCACACCGGCGCGCGGTCCTGCTTCTACCGTGAGCTGGACGGTTCCGCTTCGGCCGAGAAGGATGCGCCCCCGGCGCCCGGCGAGCCGGCGCCGGTCCCGCACGAGGCCCTGGCCGCTCTGCAGCGGACCCTGCGCAGCCGTGCCGCCGAGCGGCCCGAGGGCAGCTACACGGTGCAGCTGCTCGACGATCCGCAGCTGATCGGGGAGAAGGTCTCCGAGGAGGCCGAGGAGGTGGTCCGCGCCGCGCGCGAGGAGTCCGACGAGCGGGTCGCCGAGGAGGCCGCCGACCTGCTCTACCACCTGAGCGTGCTGCTGGCCTCGCGTGGGCTGCCGCTTGCCGCGGCGATGGAGGTCCTCAATGGTCGCCGCCGATGAGAGCGGCGGCGGTGCGATGACTTCCGCCCCCTCGCCGGAGCGCACCCGGCCCCTGCGGATCGAGCCGAGCCTCGAGCGGGCGCGCGAGCTGGCCGCCGAGGGCAACGTGGTCCCGGTCCGCGCCCGCTTCGTCGACGACTGCGAGACGCCGGTCTCCGCCTTCCTCAAGCTGCGCGCCGGCGAGCCCGAGGGGGCGCCCTGCTTCCTGCTCGAGTCGGCCGAGCAGGGCCAGGTCGGCCGCTACTCCTTCGTCGGCATCCGCCCCCGCTCGATGCTGCGCTGGAGCGATGGGACGCTGAGCGAGAGCGGCGCCGAGGACCGGCCCGCGCCCGATCCCTACGCCGCCGTCGCCGAGCACCTGGCGAGCTACAGGCTCGCCCCGGTCGCGGGGCTGCCGCCGTTCGCCGGCGGCGCGGTCGGCTTCTTCGGCTACGACCTGGTGCGCACGGTGGAGCCGCTCGGCGAGCCCAACCCCGACCCGCTCGGCCTGCCCGACATGGCGCTGATGGTCACCGACGTGCTGCTCGCCTTCGACCACCTGCGCCACGAGCTGACGATCATGTCCTGCGCCTTCGCCGACGACGAGGGCGGGATCGAGGCCGCCTACGAGCGCGCCGCGGCGACGATCGCCGAGGTGCGCGGTCGCCTGCGCGGCGCCGTGCCGGCGCCGGAGCGGCCGGCGATCGCCGAGCCGCCGCAGTTCGTCTCCAACGTCGAGCGCGAGGGCTTCGAAGCGGCGGTCGAGCGGATAGTCGAGTACATCCACGCCGGCGACGCCTTCCAGGTGGTTCCCTCGCAGCGCTTCTCGGCGCCCGCCCCGGTCGAGGCCTTCTCGGTCTACCGCGGCCTGCGCGCGGTCAATCCCTCCCCCTACATGTACTTCCTCGAGTTCGGCGACTTCCAGATCGCCGGCGCCTCGCCCGAGCCGCTGGTCAAGGTGCAGGGGCGGCGGGTCGAGACGCGGCCGATCGCCGGCACCTACCCGCGTGGCGGCGACGAGGAGGAGGACCGCCGCCTCGCCGAGCGCCTCGTCGCCGACCCCAAGGAGCGGGCCGAGCACGTGATGCTGGTCGACCTCGGCCGCAACGACCTCGGCCGCGTCTGCGAGTACGGCTCGGTCAGCGTCGACGAGCTGATGGCGGTCGAGACCTACTCGCACGTCCTCCACATCGTCAGCCAGGTCTCGGGGACGCTGCGCGAGGGGGTCGGCGCGATGGACGTGCTGCGAGCGGCGCTGCCGGCCGGAACTCTCTCCGGCGCGCCCAAGGTGCGGGCGATGCAGATCATCGACGAGCTGGAGAAGGTCAAGCGCTGCTCCTACGGCGGCGCGATCGGCTACCTCTCCTGGAACGGCGACCTCGACACGGCGATCCACATCCGCACCGTCGTCGTCAAGGACGGCCAGGTACACGTCCAGGCGGGCGGCGGCACCGTCGCCGACGCCAAGCCGGCCTACGAGTACAACGAGTCGGTCAACAAGGCGAAGGCGGTCTTCCGCGCGGTCGAGCTGGCCTGCGAGCAGCCGGACTGGGCCTGAGCGATGAAGGTCCTGGTGATCGACAACTACGACAGCTTCACCTACAACCTGGTCCAGTACCTGGGCGAGCTGGGGGCGGAGGTCGAGGTCGTGCGCAACGACCGCGCCGAGGTCGGCGAGCTGCTCGAGCGCGGCGCCGACCGCCTCGTCGTCTCGCCGGGGCCCTGCACGCCGGCAGAGGCGGGGATCTCGGTCGAGGCGATCCGCCGCTTCGCCGAGGCCGGCACGCCGGTGCTCGGTGTCTGCCTCGGCCACCAGTCGCTGGTCGAGGCCTTCGGCGGCCGCACCGTGCAGGGCGAGCCGATCCACGGCAAGGAGGGCGAGGTCGAGCACGACGGCCGCACGATCTTCGCCGGCCTGCCCAGCCCGCTGGTCGCCGGCCGCTACCACTCGCTGGTCGTCGACCCCGACCTGCCGGACGCGATCGAAGCGAGCGCGACCCTGGGCGACGTCGTGATGGGCGCCCGCCACCGCGAGCTGCCGGCGGAGGGGGTCCAGTTCCACCCCGAGTCGGTGCTGACCCCGCAGGGCAAGCGCCTGCTCGCCAACTTCCTCGGGACGAGGTTGCAGTGATGCCCGGTAGGCGGGTAAAAATGCAACCTCGGAGGGCGACCGATGCCTAACGAGGTCGTCACCAGGGCAATCGACGCCGTCTGCGCCGGCGACCACCTGAGCGCCGACCACGCCGCCGCCGTGCTGGCCGAGATCATGGAGGGGCGCGGCGACGAGGTCCAGACGGCCGCCTTCCTGATCGCCCTGCGGGCCAAGGGGGAGACCGTCCCCGAGCTGGTCGGCCTGGCGCGGACGATGCGCTCGCTGGCGACCCCGGTGAGCAGCGCCCGCGCCGACCTGGTCGACACCGCCGGGACCGGCGGCGGACCCTCGACCTTCAACGTCTCGACCACCGCGGCGCTGGTCGCCGCCGCGGCCGGCTGCGCGGTGGCCAAGCACGGCAACCGCTCCAACACCAGCCGCTGCGGCTCCGCCGACCTGCTCGAGGCGCTCGGGGTCGACATCGAGCTCGATCCCCAGCAGGTCGGCCGCTGCATCGACGAGCTCGGCTTCGGCTTCATGTTCGCGCCCCGCCACCACGCGGCGATGGCGCACGTGGCGCCGGTCCGCAAAGCGCTCGGGGTGCGGACGATCTTCAACTTCCTCGGCCCGCTGACCAACCCGGCGGGGGCGCGGCGGCAGCTGCTCGGGGTCTCCGACCGCCATTACCAGGAGACGATCGCCGAGGCGCTGGGAGGCCTCGGCAGCGAGCGAGCGCTGGTCGTCGCCGCCGAGGACGGCCTCGACGAGCTCTCGATCTCGGCCCGCACGCGGGTGATCGAGGTCGTCGGCGGCCGCACCGAGGAGTGGTTCGTCGAGCCGGGCGAGTTCGGCCTCTCGGCGGCAAAGCTGGAGGACGTGGCGGGCGGCAGCCCGGAGCAGAACGCCGCCGCCTCGCGCGCCGTGCTGGCCGGCGAGGCCGGCCCGCGCCGCGACCTGGTCCTGCTCAACGCCGGCGCCGCGATCTACGTCGGCGGCCGCGCCGCGACCCTCGGCGAGGGAGTCGAGAGCGCCGCGGCGGCGATCGACGGCGGCGAGGCGCGCGGCCTGCTCGACCGGCTGATCGCGCTCACCGGGCAACTCGGCGGTCAAGTCGGCCAACTCGACTAGATCATCATCTAGGCTTTCCCGCAGGTGGCAATGATCGAGCAGCTGATCGCAGCGGCCCGCGACGGCGTCGAGGAGCGCCGCGGCCGGACCCCGCAGGAGGAGTTGGAGTCGCGCCTTACCGGGCGCGGCGAGGACCGCCCCTTCGACGAGGCGCTGGTCCGCCCCGGGCTCTCGCTGATCGCCGAGTTCAAGCGGCGCTCGCCGAGCTCCGGCGAGATCTCCGCCTCGGCGGCGGTCGGCGAGCGGGTCGGCGCCTACGAGCGCGGCGGCGCGGCGGCGCTCTCGGTGCTGACCGACGAGAGCCACTTCGGCGGCTCGCTGGAGGACCTGCGCGCCGCCCGCGCCGCCTGTGACCTGCCGATCCTGCGCAAGGACTTCATCGTCGATCGCTACCAGCTCTACGAGGCCGCGGTTCACGGCGCCGACGCCGTGCTGCTGATCGCGCGGGTCCTCGACGACGAGCTGCTGCGGGCGATGTACGAGGAGGCGAGGGCGCTCGACCTCGACTGCCTGGTCGAGGTCCACGACGCGGCGGAGCTGGAGCGGGCGCTGCGGCTCGACGTCGATGTGATCGGGATCAACAACCGCAACCTCGACCAGGGCAGCGTCGACATCAGGACCACCTACGAGCTGATGCCCGACGTGCCCGCCGGCAAGACCGTGGTGGCGGAGAGCGGCATCTCGACCCGGGCCGAGCTGGAGGAGCTCGAGCGGATCGGCGTCGACGCGGTGCTGATCGGCTCGGCGCTGATGCGCGCCGGCGACCCGGAGGAGCTGACGCGCGAGCTGACCGGGGCCGAGCAGAGCACCCGCGAGCACCACCTCCCCTAAGTCACTAACGCCACTCGCGATTTTTAGACGAACTTAGGGGAGGCGCAGCATCATCGCCTGCGATGAGGCGATTCTTCGGCAGCTCGTTCGGCTCGGCGGTGCTCGGCGGCGCCGTGGTCGGCCTGCTCGGCTGGATCGCGATCGCCGCCGGCTGGATCGAGTCCGAGGGCGGCACGACCACGACCAGGACGATCGGCTCGCAGCTCGCCGCGCCGGTCGCCAGCAGCGAGGGCGATCAGGGCTCCAACCCGGTCAACGAGATCTACCGGCGCGACGGCCAGGGGGTCGCCTTCATCAGCGCCCAGCGCGGCGGTGGCGAAGCGGCGGCGCCGAGCCCCTTCGGCCAGCCCGAAGGCGAAGGCGGCACCTCCAGCGGCTCCGGGTTCCTGATCGACACCGAGGGCCACGTGATCACCAACAGCCATGTGGTCGAAGGGTCCGACGAGGTCGAAGTCAAATTCGGCACCTCCGACACCGACTACACGGCCGAGGTCGTCGGCACCGACCCCGCGACCGATGTCGCCCTGCTCAAGGTCGATGCCCCCGCCGAGCGGCTGCGACCGCTGCAGCTGGGCGATTCCGAACAGGTCGAAGTCGGCGACCCGGTGGTCGCGATCGGCAACCCGTTCGGGCTCGACCAGACCGTCACCAGCGGCATCGTCTCCGCTCTGCAGCGTCAGATCCAGGCACCCAACGGGTTCTCGATCTCGCACGTGATCCAGACCGACGCGGCGATCAACCCGGGCAGCTCGGGCGGGCCGCTGATCGACTCCTCGGGACGGGTGATCGGAATCAACTCGCAGATCCAGACCGGCGGCAGCAGTGGCAATGTCGGGATCGGGTTCGCGGTGCCGATCAACACCGCGCGCGACGTCGTCCGCCAGCTGCGCGAGCGGGGCGAGGTGCGCCACGCCTTCATCGGCATCAGCGGCGGCAGCGTCACCGCCGACCTGGCGGAGACCCTGGAGCTGCCGGTCGACCGAGGGGTGCTGGTCGCCGAGGTCGTCGAGGGCGGGCCGGCCGACGAGGCCGGGGTGCGCGGGGGCGGGGAGACGGCGACGATCGAAGGGGCCAGCATCAAAGTCGGCGGTGACGTGATCGTCGCGATCGACGGCGAGCAGGTGGTCGGGATGGAAGAGGTGATCAACGCGGTCAACTCGGCGAAGCCGGGGGACGAGATGGAGCTGACCGTGGACCGTGGCGGCAAGCGGCGGAAGCTCGTCGTCACGCTCGGCGACCGGCCGGCCTCGGCCGAAGATTCGCAGTCGGGGCCGGTAGGCCCGCCTTCGAAATAGGGCGGGAGCGGACCCCCTCCGAACTCAACTTTTCCCGAAGGCAGTTGCTGGCTGTCCGCGAACCGGCCTCCGGAAAAAGTACAAGCCGTTCGGAGGGGTCCGCTCCCGGCCTCGCGTAGTCTGGATCCATGCGGGTCAAGATCTGTGGGGTGACCAATCTGGACGATGCCGCTGAGGCGGTGCGACTGGGGGCATGGGCGATCGGGCTGATCCATTTCGAGGAGAGCCCGCGGGCTGTTGAGGGCGCCGAGGCGGTGCGGATCGGGGCTGCGTTTCGGAGGAAGTGCGAGCTGGTCGGGGTGTTCGTCAATCCCGAGCTGGACGAGGTCGCGAAGGCGGTCGAGGACGCCGGCTTGACGATGGTGCAGCTGAACGGGGAAGAGGGGCCGTCGTTCTGCGCCGAGGTGGCGCGGAAAACCGGGGTCAAGGTGATCAAGGCGGTACACGTCGCCAGCGGCGCGGACATCCATGCGGCGGAGGCGTTCCGGACCGACTTCCACCTCTTCGACAAGCGCGGCAGGGGGCTCTGGGGCGGCACCGGCGAGAGCTTCGACTGGGGGCTGCTGCGCGAGCGGCGCTCCGAGGTGCCGGCGATCCTCGCCGGCGGGCTGCGCCCCGAGAACGTCGCCGAGGCGATCGCCGTCACCCGTCCCCATGCAGTCGACGTCGCCAGCGGGGTCGAGGCCGAGCCGGGCCGCAAGGACCACGCCGCGATGACCGCCTTCTTCGAGGCGGCACAGGGGGTTGTAAAAACCTGACAGGGTTAACCGCCCGCGGCGGACGCGGGAGTGAGTGAGCGAGATCTCCGGTGACGATGAGTGCGAACGAGCCAAAGCAGAGCAGTCAGGCGGAAACCGACGTCCGGTTCGGCAACTACGGCGGACGCTACGTCCCCGAGACGCTGATCGCGGCGCTCGACGAGCTGACCGAGGCCTGGTCGACGGCGCGCCGCGACGAGGCTTTCGGCGAGCGGCTGCGCACCCTGCGCCGCGACTTCATCGGTCGCCCGACCCCGCTGTATGAGGCCGAGCGGCTCTCCGAGCGGGCCGGGCGGCGCGTCTACCTGAAGCGCGAGGACCTCTGTCACACCGGCGCCCACAAGATCAACAACGCGATCGGCCAGGCGCTGCTGGCGCAGCGGATGGGCAAGCCGCGGGTGATCGCCGAGACCGGCGCCGGCCAGCACGGCGTCGCCACCGCCACCGCCTGCGCCCTGCTCGGGCTCGAGTGCGTCGTCTACATGGGCAGCGAGGACATCCGCCGCCAGGCGCCCAACGTCGAGCGGATGAAGCTGCTCGGCGCCGAGGTGACGCCGGTCGACGCCGGCGCCCGCACCCTGAAGGAGGCGGTCAGCGCCGCGATCCGCGACTGGGTCGCCAACGTCGAGACGACCCACTACGTGATCGGCTCGGCGGTCGGGCCGGCGCCCTTTCCGGCCCTGGTCCGCGATCTGCAGCGGGTGATCGGCGAGGAGACGCGCGAGCAGGCCCTCGCCGCCGAGGGCGCCCTGCCGGCCCGGGTGATCGCCTGCGTCGGCGGCGGCTCCAACTCGATCGGCATCTTCACCCCGTTCATCGCCGACGCCGAGGTGGCGCTGATCGGGGTCGAGGCGGCGGGGGAGGGGCTCGACAGCGGACGTCACGGCGCCTCGCTCGGGGCCGGCACCACCGGCGTCCTGCACGGCTCGCTCTCCGCGGTGATCGCCGACGAGGAGGGGCAGATCCTCGAGGCCCACTCGGTTTCCGCCGGGCTCGACTACCCGGGCGTCGGCCCCGAGCACGCGCAGCTGCGCGACAGCGGTCGCGCCACCTACACCGCCGTCACCGACGCCGCCGCGCTCGCGGCCTTCGCCGAGCTCTCGCGGCTGGAGGGGATCGTGCCGGCGCTGGAGTCCGCCCACGCGATCGCCTGGCTGCTCGAGAACGGCGGCGGCGAGGGCACGGAAGTGGACGCGAATCCATCTCTGACTCCTTTGGAGTCCACGGGAGCAGAGCAGCCGGTGGGTTTCGATGTCCTGTGCCTGAGCGGGCGGGGGGACAAGGACTTGGCCGAGGTCGTGGAGCGCACGGGTGGGGGGCCCGAGGGATGACTCGCCGGAGCAACAGCGGGGAGTCTCCGGCGAGTCATCCCCCGGGGCCTCGAGTCACCCATGAGGCACAGAAGATCCTCTACGGGAAAGACCGGGTTCGCGCTTCAGGCAGTACCTCGGCGGCTCAGGGGAACACAGGGACGCACCGGATCGCCGCGGCCTTTGCGAAAGCTGAGGGCGAGGGGCGGGCCGCGCTGATGCCCTACATGATGGCCGGGTATCCCGATTGCGAGTCGTCGCTGGCGGTGGCCGCCGCCTATGCGGATTCCGGGGCCGACCTGATCGAGCTGGGGGTGCCTTTCTCCGACCCGCTCGCCGACGGGCCGACGATCCACGCCGCCGCCACCGCGGCGCTCGGCGCAGGCGCCACCCTGGAGGCCGCGCTCGAGGTCTGCGCGTCGGTCTCCGGCCGCGTTCCGGTCGTGCTGATGGCCTACGCCAACATGGTGCTGACCCAGGGCGAGTCCGCGCGCCCCGCCGCCGCCGGAGCCCCCAAAGCGGACGAGTTCGCGCGGCGCGCCGCCGACGCCGGCGCCGCCGGCGCGATCGTCCCCGACCTGCCGCTGGACGAGGCGGCCGCGGGGCGCGGGGCGCGCGCCGCGGAGGGTCTGGCGCTGGTGCCGCTGGTCGCGCCGACGACGCCGGCCAAACGCCGGGCCGAAATCTGCGCGGTCGCGACCGGCTTCGTCTACGTCGTCTCCACCGTCGGCACGACCGGCGAGCGGGCCGAGCTCCCGACCGGCCTCGCCGAGCTGGTCACGGGGACCAAGGCCGACGCCGGCGACGTCCCGGTCGCGGTCGGCTTCGGGATCGGCACCCCGGAGCAGGCCGCCGAGGTCGGCAGAGTCGCCGACGGCGTCATCGTCGGCAGCCGCCTCGTCCGCGCCGCAGGCGAAGCGGGATCGCCGGCGGAGGCGGGCGAGTCCGTGGCCGAGTTCCTGCGCGAGGCGCGGGCGGCGCTGGCAGCATAAGTCGCCTCCCGTTCGACTAGGATGCGCGCCGCATGGGAATGGTCGTAACGCTCTTTCTCGCCCTCGCCGCGATGACTCTCTCCTACGCCATCGGGCAGGGAGGACCGGTCGCCGGCATGGTCTTCGCCACCGTTCTCCTGATCGGCGCCGTGCTCCGCGTCGTTCGCCCGCAGTCGTAAGGACCTATCCCGGTAGGGAAATCGCACCCCTGGATACGGCCCAGGACCGGCGCGGATTCGGCCCCGTCGCGGATCCCACATGGCGCTGCCATGCGGAATCCGCGCCGTGTCCGCCCCGCTTGGTCCTGAACCGTCCCAGGGGCACGCCCCTATCGAGATAGGTCC
>JBBDTK010000090.1:0-5268 GCA_040904405.1 Solirubrobacterales bacterium
TGGTCGAGGCCTACGGCGCGCCGGCGGTCTCGCGGGTGCTCGACGCCTTCAAGGACCTCGGCTTCCACTACGCCAGCCAGGCCGGGATCACGGTCTCCAAGAACAACGTCGTCTCGCCCCCCGACAAGGCGGAGATCCTCGATCGCTACGAGAAGCTGACGGCGGCGATCCAGGGCCAGTACGACGAGGGCTACATCACCGCGGAGGAGCGCCACGAGGCGGTCACCGCGCACTGGAACAAAGCGACCGACGAGGTCGCCCAGGCGATGGAGGACAACCTCGACGAGCTCAACCCGATCTTCATGATGGCCAACTCGGGGGCGCGCGGATCGTTCAAACAGATCCGCCAGCTGGCCGGGATGCGCGGCCTGATGGCCAACCCGAAAGGGGAGATCATCGAGCGCCCGATCAAGGCCAACTTCATGGAGGGCCTCTCGGTGCTCGAGTACTTCATCTCCACCCACGGCGCCCGCAAGGGCCTGGCCGACACGGCGCTGCGCACGGCCGACTCCGGCTACCTGACCCGGCGCCTGGTCGACGTCGCCCAGGACGTCATCGTCCGCGACGAGGACTGCAAGACCAAAGACCACATCGAGATGGCGATCCGCAAGGACGACGGCTCGCTCAACGACAACCTGATCGGCCGCCTGGCGGCGAAGAAGTTCGCGACCAAGCGCGGTCGCGAACTGCTCAAGCGCAACCAGGAGATCACCCTGGTCGAGGTCGAGGAGATCGCCGAGGCCTTCGGCGACGAGGAGATCAAGGTCCCCGTCCGCTCGACCCTCAAGTGCGACGCCGAATCCGGCGTTTGCCGCGCCTGCTACGGGATCGCTCCGGCGACCGGCTTCATGATCAACATCGGCGACGCGGTGGGGATCATCGCCGCCCAGTCGATCGGCGAGCCGGGCACCCAGCTGACCATGCGCACCTTCCACACCGGCGGCGTCGCCGGCCAGGACATCACCCAGGGCCTGCCGCGCATCGTCGAGCTCTTCGAGGCGCGCAAACCGAAGGGGCTGGCGCAGATGGCCGAGGAGGACGGCAAGGTCTCGGTCGAGGAGACCGACAAAGCGCTGAAACTGTTCGTCACCGAGCAGGGCGGCGAGGAGCACAGCTACAGCTTCCCGCCGCGGACCCGGCTGCACGTCAGCGACGGCGACAAGGTCGAGATCGGCCAGCAGCTCAACGAGGGCTCGCTCTACCCGGCCGACATCCTGACGATCCGCGGCCGCACCGCGACCGAGCTCTACCTGGTCGCCGAGGTGCAGAAGGTCTACCGCGCCCAGGGCGTCGACATCAACGACAAGCACATCGAGCTGATCGCGCGGCAGATGCTGAAGAAGGTGAAAGTCGAGTCGAAGGGCTCGACCGGCCTGCTGCCCGGCCAGCTCGAAGACCGCGGCTCGCTCAAACGGCTCAACAAGCAGACCAAGGCGGACGGCGGCACGGCGGCCAAAGGCGAGGAAGTCATCCTCGGCATCACCAAGGCCTCGCTGGCGACCGAGTCCTTCCTCTCGGCGGCCTCCTTCCAGGAGACGACCAAGGTGCTCACCGACGCGGCGCTGGAGGGCAAACGGGACAAGCTGGTCGGCCTCAAGGAGAACGTGATCATCGGCAAGCTGATCCCGGCCGCGACCGGCCTCAAGCACTACCGCACGCTGTCGGTCGAGCCGGCGGTCCCGATCGAGCCGCCCAGCGACGAGGACCTGCTCGACGAGGACGAGCTCGCCGCCGAGCTGGGAGTCGACGGCGACGAGGCCCCGGTCGAGAGCTTCGGCCCCTCCTTCGCGGAGGAGCTCGAGGAGCTCGCCCAGGAGATCGAGACCAACGCGGACGAGAAAGCGTAGGCGGGGAGGGGAGGGCCGGTTGGCCCCTCCCCCGAAGACCGTCGCGCAGCTGGTTGCCGCGGGTGGTGCGGGGCGTGGTCTCTGAGCCTTCGTGGGAGGGGCCAACCGGCCCTCCTCACGAACGGCCCAGCCTCGGCCCGATCCACCCCCGCGACTACGGACCCAGGTGGTTTCCCTCACCCCTCTGCCTGGCCGGGCAGCCAGGCTTGGATAGATTCCAGGCATGACTCCGCTCGCGCCTGGAGAGAAGGTCTGCATCGTCGGCGCCGGGTCGTCCGGGATCGCCGCCTGCCAGGTGCTGAAGGCGCGTGGGGTCGCCTTCGACTGCTTCGAGAAGGGCTCACAGGTCGGCGGCAACTGGCGCTACGAGAACGACAACGAGATGTCGTCGGCCTACCGCTCGCTGCACATCAACACCTCGCGCAACCTGATGGCCTACGCGACCTATCCGATGCCGGAGGACTATCCGGACTACCCCGACCACTTCCAGATCGCCCGCTACTTCGACGAGTACGTCGACCGCTTCGGCTTCCGCGAGCGGATCCGCTTCCGCACAGAGGTGAAGGGCGTCGAGCCGGCCGGCGGGGAGGAGGCCGGCGGCGACAAGGCGCGGCCCCGGGGCTGGGACGTGACCGTCGAGGACGCAGACGGGAAGCGCGAGACGATCCGCTACGCCGCGGTCCTGGTCGCCAACGGCCACCACTGGGACCCGCGCTGGCCCGAACCGCCCTTCCCCGGCTCGGAGCGGTTCGAGGGCGAGCAGATCCACGTCCACCATTACCGCGAGCCCGACACGCTGCGCGGCAGGCGGGTGCTGGTGCTGGGGATCGGCAACTCCGCCACCGACCTCGCGGTCGAGTCCTCGCGGATCGCCGAGAAGACCTTCCTGGCGATGCGACGCGGCGCCTACGTGATACCCAAGTACCTCAACGGCAGGCCGACCGACGAGTCCGCATCGGCCTGGATGACCCGGCTGCCGCTGCCGCTGCAGCGCTTCTTCATCGCCCGCATGCTGAGCTTCTCGGCCGGGGAGATGACCGCCTACGGCCTGCCCGAGCCCGACCACAAGCTGCTCGAGGCGCACCCGACCGTCTCCGCCGAGCTGCTCTCGCGGCTCGGCCACGGCGACATCGCGGTCAAGCCCAACATCGACCGCTTCCCCGGCGGCCGCACGGTCCGCTTCGCCGACGGCAGCGAGGAGCAGGTCGACCTCGTCGTCTACTGCACCGGCTACAAGATCAGCTTCCCCTTCTTCGACCCGAGCCTGGTCTCAGCCGAGGGCAACCGGCTGCCGCTCTACCGCCGCGTGGTCTCGGTCGAGCACCCGGGCCTCTACTTCATCGGCCTGATCCAGCCCCTCGGCGCGATCATGCCGCTGGCCGAGGCGCAGTCGGAGTGGGTCGCCGACCTGCTCTCCGGCAGGGCGGAGCTGCCCCCGGCGGGGGAGATGCGGAAGGCGATCGCCGCGGAGGAAAAGCGGATGCGGAAGCGCTACATCGCCTCCAAGCGGCACACGATCCAGGTCGACTTCCACCCCTACCTGCGTGAGATCCGCCGCGAGCGCAAGCGGCGTTCCGCGCAGACGGCCTGACCCGGCCCGCGCCGGCCCCCCCACGGGGCGGTTACGTGGCCCTGCTCGAGCCCGAGGTGGGGCGTTGTCGTAACTACCAGCGATAGTGGGCAAAGGCCTTGTTGGCCTGCGCCATGCGGTAGATGTCGTCCTTGCGCTTCCAGGCCGAGCCCTGCTGCTGGGTCGCGTCGAGGATCTCACCGGCCAGCCGCTCGGACATCGAGTATTCGCGGCGGTTGCGGGCGTAGTCGACCAGCCAGCGGACCGCGAGCGTGCGGGCGCGGCGGGCGGGGACCTCGACCGGCACCTGGTAGGTGGCGCCGCCGACCCGGCGCGAGCGGACCTCGAGCACCGGGGTCAGCGCTTTGATCGCCGCCTCGAGGGTCTCGATCGGGTCCTCGCCGGAGCGCTCGCCGACGATCGCCAGGGCGTCGTAGACGAGCCGCTCGGCAAGCGACTTCTTGCCGTCCGACATCACCTTGTTGATCAGCTGCTGGACGAGCCGGTTGCGGAAGCGAGCGTCGGGCTCGACCGGACGAAGCTGTGCGGCGGACCGGCGCGGCATCAGATGTCTCGGTTCGTGGCCGCGTGCGACTGGGGGCGCGCGTGGCCAAGTAGATCAAGGACGCAGGGTGCAGCCTTTGCTGGTTGCAAAGGCAAACCCGAGGACGCAGAGATGCGCAGTGCCACGTGCGTCATCCAGGCGTGCGAGGTCGCGGACCGAGACATCTCAGGAAGCCTTGACTCCATAGAGGGAGCGGCCCTGCTTGCGGTCGGAGACGCCGGCGGCGTCGAGCGTGCCGCGGACGACCTTGTAGCGGACGCCCGGCAGATCCTTGACCCGGCCGCCGCGGACCAGCACCACCGAGTGCTCCTGCAGGTTGTGGCCCTCGCCGGGGATGTAGCTGGTGACCTCCATGCCGTTGGTCAGCCGCACACGGGCGATCTTGCGCAGGGCGGAGTTCGGCTTCTTCGGCGTCACCGTGGCGACGCGGGTGCAGACGCCGCGCCGTTGCGGCGCCGCGACTCCCTTCTTGCGCCCCTGGCCCGACTTGAGGCCCGGCGTGGTCGTCTTCTTCTTAGGGCGCTTGCGACCCTTGCGAATGAGCTGGTTGGTGTTCGGCACGGCCCGGCATGGTAGCGGGCGGCTGCTTTCGGGGCCAGCACGAGCAACGCGCCGCCGATCGTCAGGCCGGCTGCCGCGGCGAGCTCGGCGTAGAAGCCGTCGTAGAGGACCGCGGTCGCGCCGGAGAAGCGCGAGGCCTCGACGCCGGCGTCGCGGCCGGCCGGCAGGTCGATCAGGAGGACGACGGCGAGGCTGAGCAGGCCGAGCGCGAAGACGATCCGGCCGGGGCCGCGGCGGCGCTCGTTGCGCCATGCGGCCAGGGCGAGAGCGGCGGCGAGCAACGCCACCGGGACCAGCAGGTAGGCGTGGGCGGCGCCGGCGGTCCTGGCGGCCACGGTCGGAGCCGGGGCGGGCAGGCCCTCGTAGGCGGGGCCGCCGACCTCGACCGCGCGGTAATCGACGAACTGCGTCGCGAGCAGGCAGCCGGCGGCGGCGAGGATCGTCAGGCAGATCGCCCGCCGCGGGGTGAACATGGCGCGGGCCCGGGTGGCCGCGCGCCGGCCGCGCGACGCCAGGCGCAGCAGCAGCCGTTCGACCCGGCTCAGCAGGCGCAGCGCCAGGACGGCGAGCGGCCGCAGCCGGCGCAGCGCCAGGACGGCGAGCGGCCGCAGCCGGCGCCCCGCCCAGCGCGCGCCGCCCCGCGCCCGGCCGGCGCTGCGCTCGCCCAGCCGCGCGAGCGGCGGCCAGCCGCGGACGAGTTGGCGGTTGACCGCGCGGTCCACCCG
>JBBDTK010000091.1:0-5248 GCA_040904405.1 Solirubrobacterales bacterium
GGCACGCCCAGCCACTCGCCGATTCCGACCAGAATTTCCGGATGCGTGTACTAGCCGGAAACCTTTTCGCCTGGGAGGGCCCCCAGCGTCTCGAGCATCTCCTCGACCCGGACGAACTTGACCCGGGGCCGGCCGTGGGGCTCGCCGCGGCCGACCTCGGCCCGGTCGATCGCCTGCCAGTCCTCGAAGCTGACGAAGCGGATGCCGCGCTCGGAGAGCAGCGCCTCGACCGCCTCCGGCTGCGGGCTCTCGGGCTCGAGCAGGGTGCCGGAGCCGATGTCGTCGAGCAGGTGCCCGACGGTCTCCAGCGCGTCTTTCTTGTTCGTCCCGATCACGCCCGAGGGGCCGCGCTTGATCCAGCCGGCGGTGTAGTGGCCGACCTTGTGGCCGGCGTCGTGCGAGTCGAGCACGCGCCCGCCCTCGTTGAGGATCAGGCCCCGCTTCTCGTCGAAGGGCACGCCCTCGATCGGGATCCCGGTGTAGCCGACCGAGCGCAGGATCAGGCCGCACTCGAGCTCTTCGCGCTCGCCGCTGTCGCGGGCCCGCAGCGCGCCGCCCTCCTCGACCAGCTCGTTGCGGCCGACGACGATGCTCTCGACCTTGCCCTCGCCCTTGATCTCGACCGGCGAGGCGAGGAAGCGCAGGACGATCCGCTTGCCCTTGCCGCTCGGCTGGCGCTGGGCGAACTGCTCGAGGATCTCGACGTTGACGCGCGAGGTCTTGTCGGCCGCGTCGGACTCGATGAAGGCGCGGCTGGCCGGGTCGAGCGCGACCTCGTCCGGGTCGACGACGACGTCGGCGTCCTCCATCTCGCCCAGCTCCCTCACCTCGGGGTTGGTGAAGGCGGCCTGGGCGGGGCCGCGGCGCCCGAGCACGACGATCTCCTCGATGCCGCCGCGGTCGAGCTGCTCGATCGCGTGGTCGGCGGTGTCGGTCTCCCGCAGCTCGTCGGCGCTCAGCGCCAGCATCCGGGCCACGTCCATCGCCACGTTGCCGTTGCCGATCACCACCGCGCGCCTGCCGGAGAGGTCGAACTGCTCGTCGCAGTAGTCGGGGTGGGCGTTGTACCAGCCGACGAAGGAGGTGGCGGCGTGGCTGCCGGGCAGCTCTTCGCCGGGGATCCCGAGGCGGCGGTCGGTCTCGCAGCCGACCGTGAAGACGATCGCGTGGTAGAGCCGTTCGAGGTCCTCGACCTCGACGTCGTGGCCGACCTTGACGTTGCCGAAGAAGCGGAAGCCCTCGCGGGCGGCGGTCTTCTCGTAGACGCGGATCACCGACTTGATCTTCGGGTGGTCGGGGGCGACGCCGCCGCGAACCAGGCCGAAGGGCGTCGGCAAGCGGTCGAAGAGGTCGACCTGGGCATGCGTCTCGGCATCCTTGAGGATGTGCTCGGCGGCGTAGAAGCCGGAGGGGCCGGCGCCGACGATGGCGACGCGGACGGGGTTCTCTGGGGATCCGATCTGGGTCATTCTGCTCGGCCTCTGGCTGTCGAATGTTCACTCAACACTGCACGGCGAGCGCGGGAGGATAGGGAAACGGCGCCGGCGGCCGGCGCTACGCGGCGAGCAGAGTCGTGTTGCAGCGCGGGCAGATGCCGTGGTCGAGCGTCGGCAGCTCGCCGCGCCGGAAGAGCTCCAGCCGCTTCGCCGCCTGCTCGACCTCGACCCACTCGCCCGCGACCAGGAAGCGGTCGCACCAGGCGCACATGGGGAGGAAGTCGTCTTCGCGCGGGTAGCTGGGATCGAGCAGGCGCTGCGGCTCCGCGTGCGGCACCTCGGCGCGCAGGCGGGCGGTGAAGAGGACGACGCGGCCACTGCTGTCGGCGGCGATCTGGATGTTCATCTCGCGGCGCACCAGGGCGCTGTCGCAGCGGAAGGGCAGCTCGATCTGGCGGACCTCGTCGCGGACCCGCCGCAGCAGCAGTTTCTGCACCTTCTGGACATCGTGGCCGCTGACGAAGTCCCAGAGCGAGCGTCCGAGGGCCGAGCCGGCGCCCTCCCAGCCGTTCTCCTCCGCGAAGCGGTAGAAGCCCCCGTCAACCCGGATCAGGTGGTCCTGATCGTCGATCGCGTAGCTGAGTGTCTCCACGCCCATGGGCTATCCCAATTATGGTCCCTTCTGGGTACGAGGGAAGCCTTTTGACAGCCGTTATACAGAGTCTTAACCTGCGGCCGGGGCGCCGACGCCGACGCTCGCGGTGCCGTCGAGCGCGTCCAGGGCCCGCCGCACCGACATCGCCACGCAGGTGAAGATCGGCGTCTCGCGCTCGGTGAAGGCGCTCGACTCGGTCGGGCGCAGCTCCTGGACCAGGTCGAGGAACTCGCCCGGGTCGTCGCCCTCGAAGGCGACGACGAACTCCTGGTCGTCGAGGCCGAACGAGTAGGAGGTGTTGATCGTGATCTCGGGGTGGCGGCGGCCGACCTCGATGTGGCTCTTCATGATCCGTCCCCGCTCCTCCTCCGGCAGCCCGTACCAGCGGCGCTGCTTGACCATCGGGTAGAGGAAGAGGTACCTGCGCTCGGAGACGCAGATCTGCGCTCGTGCCCGCTCGTCCGAGTACGGCGAGCGCTTGGTCATCGAGAGGAAGGAGTGGGGCGTGTCGGCCCACTTCGCCAGGCCGCTCTGGCCGAGCACGACGTGGAAGGTGTGCAGATCCTCGAGGCTCGGGCTCTGGGAGAGGACGAGGAGGTCGGCGTCGCCGCGCGTGCCTATGGTTGAGTAGGCGCGCACGGAGCGGTCGAGAGCGAAGTCGTCGCAGGCCGCGAGAAACTCCTGCTTGTCGGCGGCCCGCAGTGAGGGGTCGCGGCGGCGCCACTCGGGATCGATCTTGAAAAAGGTGAACTTGGCGAAAGTGCGGTCGGCCATCGCGGTCACGATAGCGCCGGCCGCGCTGGCCGCGGCCGCGATCGCCCTGCTCCTGGCGCTGCGCCTGGCCGGGGCCGGCTTCGAGGGCGATCCGCTGGCCGTCGTGCGCGAGGCCGGGCCCGGCGACCGGCTCTGGGAGGTGGCCGGACGGCGGGCGCCGGTGATCGGCGTGGCGCTGCTGGCCTGGCTGGCGGCCTTCGTTGTCAGCATGGTGGCGAGCCGCGAGCGAGCCGGCCGCGCGGCCGCGCGGCTGCTGGCTCTCTCGCTGGTCTACGCGCCGCTGCTCTGCCTGGCCGGCGCGGCGCTGGAGCCGAGCGTGGCGGCGGAACGCCTGCTGCTGATGCTCGGCGCCGCCGCGCTGGCCGCGCTGACCCTTGCCGCCCTCGGCGGCTACCGGGCGCTGGCCTTCGCCTGCGCCACCACGGTGCTCGCCGTCGCGGTCGACCTGATCGCCGGCTCGCCGCTGACCCGGCTCTCGCTGGCGGGGCCCAACCCGGCGGGCGGCCACCGCTTCTACGGGGTCGGCAACGAGCTGGCCGCGATCCTCGCGCCGCTGGTCCTGGTCGGGACCGGCGCCGCGATGTCGGGATTGACCACACCCTGGGGGGGTCGATCTCGGATGCGCGGGGCCGCGGCCTTCCTCGTCGCCGCCGGCGCGCTCTCCTTCGTCTTTGCCTACGGCCGCTTCGGGGCCGACGTCGGCTCGGCGATCATGCTGCCGCTCGGCGCCGCCGTCGCCGCGGCGGTGCTGCTCGGCCGGCCGCGGCTGGCGCTGCTCGCCCTGCTCCTGCCGCTGCCGGCGGTGGCGCTGCTCGCCGCCGCCGACCTGCTGACCGGCGCCGACGCCCACCTGACCGGCACCGTGCTGCAGGCCGAGAGCAACGGCGACGTGCTCGACGTGCTCGCCGACCGCCTGCGCCAGGCGGGATCCAGCTTCGGCCGGCCGCTGCTGCTCGCCGGCCTGCCGCTGACGTTGGCGGGCGCGCTCGCCGCCTGGCTGCGCCGCGACCGCCTCGCCGCCTGGCTGCGCGGGCGCGAGCCGGTGCGCGCCGGGCTGCTCGGCGCCCTCGCGGCGATCGTCGTCGGCACCGTGACCAACGACTCGGGCGCCCTGCTGCTCGAGCTCGGCGCGATCTACCTGGGCGCCTTCTGCGCCTTCGCCTGGGCGGAGCAGGGCGGGGGGAGGGACGCGGCGCGGCCCGCCCGGGGCGAGAACCGCCGCCCGGCCATCGACTACGCTTGACCCTTGCGAATCGCCCTAGTCTCGCCATATTCCTGGAGCTACCAGGGTGGGGTCAACCGGCATGTCGAGGCGCTCGCCGAGGAGTTCCTCGGGCGTGGCGACGACGTCCGCGTGCTCGCTCCCGTCGACCCCCCCGACCGGCTCAGCCGGGTGCTGCACCGCGCCTCGGCCGAGCGGCGTGAGCTGCCCGATTACCTGATCCCGCTCGGGCGCACGATCGGGATCGGCGCCAACGGGGCCGTGTCGAACCTCTCCGCGACGCCGGGCGGGGGCGTGCTCGGGGTGCGCCGCGAGCTGCGCCGCGGCGAGTACGACGTGATTCACGTCCACGAGCCGCTGGTGCCGCTGGTCGGCTGGAACGCGGCGCTGGGCGCCCGCACGCCGGCGGTCGGCACCTTCCACGCCTACTCGACCAAGCCGCTGCCCAACCACATCGCCTCGGCGCTCGGCGCCCGGCGGGTCTTCAACCGCCTCTCGGCCCGGATCGCGGTCTCCGAGGCGGCCGCCTGGACCGGCCGCCGCTGGTTCGGGGGGAGCTACGAGATCGTCCCCAACGGGGTCGACGTCGGCGCGGCGCCGCAGGGGCCGAAGCCGCCCAGCGAGGAGCTGCGCATCGCCTTCGTCGGCCGGCCCGAGGAGCGCAAGGGCTTGCCGGTCCTGCTGACCGCCTTCGAAGCGCTGATCGAGCACGTGCCGAGCCGCCTCACCGTGATCGGGGCCGAGCGCGAGGACGTGCTCCGCTACCTCGCCGACCCCGAGGCGATCGGCTCGATCGACGTGCGCGGCCGCGTATCCCACGACGAGCTCTGGGCGACGCTGCACGACGCCGACCTGCTCTGCGCGCCCTCCCTGGCGGGCGAGAGCTTCGGCATGGTCCTGACCGAGGCCTTCGCCGCCGGCACTCCGGCGATCGCCTCCGCTATCGCCGGCTACAGCGATGTGGTCAGCGACGGCGTCGACGGAGTGCTCGTCCCACCGGGCGACCCGCAGCGCCTCGCCGAGGAGCTGCAGCGGGCCCACCACGAGCCCGAGCGGCTTGCCGCCATGGGCGCGGCGGCGCGGGAGAGCGCCCAGCGCTACACCTGGCCCCGCGTCGCCGACCGCGTCGCCGGCGTCTACGAGCGCGCGATCGAGGCGCCG
>JBBDTK010000092.1:0-5210 GCA_040904405.1 Solirubrobacterales bacterium
TCAGGTGCGTCCAGACGCCGCCGAAACGATCTGAATTTCCGGATGCGTGTACTAGCGACGTGCCGGGAGTTGGCCGTCCATCGTTAGCCGCCCGTATATGGGCGGAATCGACGGCACGCCTCAGTCGCGCAGTCGGGCGGCGACGAGCCCGGCCAGGCCGCCGACCGCGCCGCCGGCGAGGCCGGCGAAGACGTCGGCAGTCGACTCGAAGATCGGCAGGGCGAGCAGCACCGCGAGGGCGACGGCGACCGCGACCGGGTCGTAGTCCCGGTCGATCGCCTGCCGCGCCTCGGCGCGGCGCAGCGCGAACCAGGCGGCGAGCGCGCCCAGCGCCATCCCGTTGCCGCCGGCAACCAGGGTCAGGTCGCCGCGAGCGTCGGCGATGCCACCCGCCGCCAGCATCCCCAGCGCCCCGCAGGCGAGCAGCAGCACGGCGGTGGCGGCGCTGCCGAGCCGGCGCTCGACCCCGCCGGCGAAGATCGCCAGGCCGACGCCGACGACGAACAGGTAGCCGACGTCGGCGTAGGCGAAGGGCGCGGTCAGGTAGCGCCACCACTCGCCTTCGGCCGGGGCCACCAGGGCGCCGACCCCGATCAGGGTCGAGCCGGTCGCCTTCTGCACCAGCAGGAGCAGGGCCGAGACCGCGATCGCCGCCAGCGCCGCGTAGGGGCGCTGCGCGACGCCCCCCTTCGTTAGGCGGGGCATGCGCACACGCAGCATGCGGCGACCCGCCCGGCGGCCGGGCTTCGCCTCGAAGCCGTCGCCGCGCCGCTCCAGCTGCGGCGCCCGCTTGCGCAACCGGGCGCCGCAGTAGGGGCACTCGGTGACGTAGGGACTGACCTCGGAGCCGCAGTTCTTGCAGATGACGCTGAGCTCAGTCTCGCTCATGATCGTTCGAGGATAACCGCCCGGTCGCGAGCGCTCGGGCGACGCCGCCGGTGGCATACTGCGGGAGAACCCGTCTTCGAGGAGGAATCAAGCGTGGAGTTGAAGAGCCTGACCGAGCAGAAATCGCTTCTGGCCGAGCTGGCGCCCGGCAAACGGACCCGTCTGCGCCGCCTGCTGTTCGAGTTCGGCCCGGGCAACGGCACTCTGATGCTGCTGCCGATCGACCAGGGGATCGAGCACGGCCCGCGCGACTTCTTCCCCAACCCCGCCTCCAAGGACCCCGACTACCAGTTCCGGCTCGCCGCCGAGGCCGGCTACTCCGCCCTCGCCTGCCAGATCGGGATGGCGAGCAAGCACTACCCCGACTACGCCGGCCAGGTGCCGCTGATCCTCAAGGTCAACGGCAAGACCGACATCCCCTCCTCGGCGAAGGCGTTCTCCAGCTGCAACGCCAGCGTCGAGGACGCGGTGCGGCTCGGCGCCGACGCGGTCGGCTACACGCTCTACGTCGGCTCGCCGCGCCAGGACGAGGACCTCGCCCAGCTGCGCGGCGTGCGCGAAGACTGCGACCGCTACGGGATGCCGCTGATCGTCTGGTCCTACCCGCGCGGAGAGGCGATCGAAGCCAAGGGCGGCCCCGGCTCCTTCTACGCGATCGACTACGCGGCGCGGATGGCGATGGAGATGGGCGCCGACGTGGTCAAGCTCAACATGCCGAAGATCGACCCGGCCAAGGACAAGGACGCCCCCGCCCCCTACGACGAGATGGAAGTCGACCAGGCGGAGGCGATCCGCCATTGCGTCGCGTCAGCCGGCCGCGCCCTGGTCGTCCTCTCCGGCGGCTCCAGAGTCGACGACGACGTCGTGCTCACCCACTGCCGCGAGGTGATGGAGGCGGGCGGCAGCGGCGTGATCTTCGGCCGCAACGTCTGGCAGCGCGAGTGGAACGATGCGCTGGAGATAATCGCCCAGATCAAAGAGACGTTGCTGAGCAACGTCAGGCGCACGCCCTGAGGGGCCATCCGGCAGGGGTTCCACTTAGGGCCTTAACTTTTTTGAAGACAGTAGGTGGCCGTCCGAGAATGCCACCGCAAAAAAAGTACAAGACGTTCCACCCCTGCCGGATGGCCCCTCACCGATGCGCGGATAAGTACAAGACGTTCCGCCCCCGCCGGGATAGGCCGCGAGCAACCCGGACCGGCACGTTGGGACGGCGCCCGTGAGAAGAGAGCTTGCAGGGAGCCTGCTGCTGCTGGTTGTGGTTGCGTTGCTGGTCCTGCGGCCCTGGGAGGGGGACCCGGAAGCTGGACCGGCAGAGGTGGTCGCCGAGGTTACGCGGGTGGTCGACGGGGACACGATCGAGGCGCGGATCGAGGGGGAGGTCGAGGACGTGCGGCTGATCGGGGTCGATACGCCGGAGACGATCAAGCCGGGGGCGCCGGTGGAATGCTTCGGGCCGCAGGCGTCGCGCTTCGCGCAGCGCGCCTTGGAGGGCCGGCAGGTGCGGCTCGTCTTCGGCGCGGAGCGGCGCGACCGCTACGGGCGGCTGCTCGCCTACCTCTACCTCGCGAAGTGGACTTTGTACGTGCCCCCACACGTACAAAGTCCACAGCGCGAGCGGCTCTTCAACGCGGAGCTGATCCGCCGCGGCCTGGCACGGACGCTGACGATCCCGCCGAACGACCGTTTCGCGCCGCGCCTGGGCCGCCTGGAGCTGGGCGCCGCCCGCGCCGCCCGCGGCCTCTGGGGCGCCTGCCCGCCCTGATTCGAAGACGGCTGAAGGGTTGTACAGGCTATGGGCGTGACAACTCTTCAGGGAATGACTGCGTGACGATCCGCACGCTATTTGGGTCGCATCGGCCGTTGGGGCTTGCTACGGTCCCCCGCGGCCGGACTGTCGGCCGGGCGCCTGCGCCCCACGGCTCCGCCACTCAGCTATATGAGAATGCGACAGAGCATCAACCAGTTCGAGGTTGCCTTCGAGCAGGAGACGACCTTGGAGCGCCGTCGTCGCGAGCAGCTGCGCCGTCGCGCCGCCAATCGCTCGCGCGAGCGTCGCATCGTCCGCAAGGAGCACCACGGCAAAGTCCGCTTCAGCGTGCTCGCCGTCTGTCTGACCGCAACGGTCGTCGTCGTCGTCATCTCGATGTTCGAGGCGCTCGCCTTCCTGATGGCCTAGAGGCCTGATGTGGGTTAGGCGCGGATAACCCACATCGGGCCTCTGGGCGCGGACCGCCGGCCAGGTTGAATAGACTCGCGCGCCGATGGCACGACGCTCGCTGAAGCCACAGCTGAACCAGATCCGCGCCTGGGTGCGCCAGGGTCGCACCGACGCCTGGATCGCCCACCAGCTCGAGATCTCCGCCTCGGAGCTGCGCGAGTTCCGCAAGCAGCACGACCTCAGCCCCGACGAGGAGGACGGCGGCGGCGGCGAGGTCGACCTGCGCGACGAGATCGAGGCCGAGGTCGAGGCGGCGACGGCCGAAGAGGCCGACGAGGAGCCGGAGGTCGACGAGGAGCCCGAGGCCGACGAAGGCGAGGAGCCCGAGCAGGACGAGACGAACGAGGAGCGCGAGGAGAAGCCGGCCCGCAAACCGCGCAAAGCAAAAGCCAAAGCGAAGCCGAAAGCGGACGAGGGGGACGAAGAGGGGGCCGCCCGTCCGCGTCGCCGGCGACGGCGCGGCAGGCGCGGCGGCCGTGGGCGGCGCAAAGAGATCGAGGCGACCTTCGACCACGGCGAGCGCGACGGCTACGGCCTCTGGCTCGATGCCGCGATCAAGGACAATCCCGTCTACGCCGAGCACTGGGCCGGCAAGCGCGAGGTCAGCGTCCGCATCGACGCCGACCAGATCGTGATCCGCCGCGCCGGCGAGAGTGCCGGCTCGGGCGGCGGCCCAGACGGCGGCTCAGACGAGTAGCTGTCTGCCGCCGGCGAAATCCGTCGCGCGGCGCAGGTAGAGCCAGAAGGTGGCGTCGCCGAGCGCGCGCGGGTCGGCCGCCAGGCCGGGCATCGTCTCGTTGGCAACCTGGAGGCACCAGTCGGTACCGCGTCCGTAGAGCGCGGCCAGCTCGGCAGCGCGGAAGGTCGGCCCGATCCGGCGGCGCAGCTCGACTTCGATCGCGGCGACGACACGGTCGGCGCTCCGACGCTCGCGCGGGTTGTCGATCGCGTTGAGCTCGCGCCAGCCCGCCTCCCACTGGAAGAGCGCGTTCTCGAGCGGATAGTGCATCGGCTCAGGGTAGGGCCTATCCCGGCAGGGGTTCCACTTAGGGCCTATCTCGTTAGGGGGGGTGCCCTGGGACGGTTCAGGACCAAGCGGGGCGGTCACGGCGCGGATTCCGCATGGCAGCGCCATGTGGGATTCGCGACGGGGCCGAATCCGCGCAGTGTCTGGGCCGTCCCAGGGTGCGACCTCCTAGCGAGATAGGCCCTTAACTTTTCCGAAGACCGGGTGCGGCCGTCCGAGGTTGTCGCCGCGGAAAAAGTACAAGACGTTCCGCCCCTACCGGGATATGCCCTCAATCCGGTTGCTGGGGCACTATCCGCGCTTCGTCGCGGCAGCTGCTGGGGTCGAGGTGGCCGTCGATGCGCCAGACGGTTACCGGGCCTTCGCTGTCGACGGGGGCCACGGCGGGCTCGCCACGCAGCCAGCCGGCCTCGGGCGAGGGAATCGGGACGCTTGGCTGGATGAAGTTGAGGAAGGGGGCGGTGACCAGGTAGTCGAGCTCTACCTCGTTGACGGCGGCGCGAAACTCCGCGCAGCTGGGGATCGCGTTGAAGGCGCCGTGCGGCCCCTCGACGCCGAGGTAGCGCACATGGTTGGAGAGGTCGGGGCCGTAGAAACCGTATGAGAGGAAGCCGGCGGTCGTGCCGGCGAGGCCGACGCGGGCGTCCTCGACATCGCGCGCCCAGGTGTAGGACGAGTTGAGCTGGAAGCCGGGGATGCCGGAGGCGGGGCCGAAGCGATCGCGCAGGTAGTCGTTCTGGATGTTGCCGCCGGCGGCGACGATCCCCACGACGAGGATCACCACCGCGCCGAGCAGCGCTTCCCTTGGCGCCCCGCGACTGCGCAGCCATAAGAGGGCGGCCGGGATCAGGACGAAGAGCGTGGCGATCAGCCAGGCGGCGACGCGGTCGGGGTCGCGGACCACGGCGTCGGCGCGGTTGGTGATCAGCAGGACGAGGACGAGCCCGGCGAGCAGGAGCCAGGTCGCGAGGGACGGGACCTCCCAACCGCGGGTCCTGTCGCCGGGGAGGGGTCGCGGGTGGGCGCTGGGTTTTTCGCCTCCCGGTTGCGCGGCCGTCCGAGAGCGGGGCTGGG
>JBBDTK010000093.1:0-20599 GCA_040904405.1 Solirubrobacterales bacterium
GTGCGTCCAGACGCCGCCGAAACGATCTGAATTTCCGGATACGTGTACTAGCCGCCGAGGCGGTAGGCGACCAGCTGCGGCGTCTGGCCTTCGCCCGTGGCGAGGCCGGCCGGAGCGAACAGCGTGTCACCCTCGACGGTGACGCCGGAGTTGGTGCCGGCCGGTAACGTGACCTGCCAGGCGAGCCGCCCGGATTTCGTGTCGAAGGCCGAGACTTTGCCGTCCGCCGTGGTGGCGAAGACGAGGTCGTTGGAGACCGTGGTCGCGCCGTAGGCGGGAGCGGTGGGGAATTCGTGCTGCCACTTGACCTCTCCGGTCGCGGCGTCCAGCGCGACCAGCTCGCCGCCGGGGGCGACGCTCGCCTGTCCGGTTTCGGAGCCGGACAACACGGTCATCGGCGCGTTCACCACCGGCGCGAAGACGGTCGAGCCGTCGGTCGACATCGGCGCGATCACGCCGCCGAGGATGCCGGGGTACACTGGCTCTTCGCCGGTCTCGATTTTCGAGTATTCGCCGCGCATCGCGTAGAGGCCGTCGTTCTGGTGGCCGCTGTGTTCGCCGACCGGGCGTTTCCAGACCAGCTTGCCGTTCTTCGGGTCGAGCGCGACCACGTAGCCGACCTTGCCGGCTGCCACGACCAGTTCCCTGCCGCCCGCCTTGACCAGGATCGGCGGGCCCTGCAGGTCCCAGTCGTAGATGTCGTGGGGGAAGAGCTGGAAGTGCCAGTCCATCTTCCCGCTCTTGGCGTCCATCTTCACGATCGAGTTCGTGTAGAGGTTGGGACCGGGCCGGCTCGAGCCCCAGGGATCCTCGGGCGTGCCCGGGAACGGCGCCGGGTTGCCGACCCCGAAGTACATCGAGCCCTTGCCGTCGAAGGCCGGCGTGTACCAGACGCCGCCGCCGGAGTTGACTTTCGGGTTGCCCCAGAGGTTTTTCGGCACGGTGTCGAAGTGCCACAGTTTTTTCCCGGTTTTGCCGTCGAGCGCCCAGAGGATCCCCACCCCGCCCGGTTCGTACAGCGCCGAGGCGTTGGTCGGGACGGTCGAGACGTAGACGGCGCCGTCCTCGTAGCCGGGTGCGATGTCGATGCCCTCGGTTTCGTTGCGGGTGAGGGTCGTGGTCCAGATCTCTTTGCCGGTTTCCTGCTCGAGCGCGAAGGCGGCGGTCGAGGTCGCGCCGAAGACCATGCCGTCCTGGACGACGACGCCGTTGGGCCCGAGGCTCGGCGTTTCGTAGGCCCGCCTCCACAGCACCTCACCGCTCTCGCGGTCGATCGCTTCCACGTTGGAGGCCAGGTCCTGCGAGTAGACGACGCCCTTGCTGACGATCGGCGAGGAGGCGTAGCTCCCGAACGAGCTTTCACCTTTGATCGGCGCCGTCCAGGCGACCTCGAGCTGTTTGACGTTGCCGGTGTCGATCGCGCCCTTCATGTCGCGCGAGTTGGCGAGGTCGCCGTTGGGGTAGCCCGAGCCGTTGAACTGCGCCTCCTCGCCCTCCGAGGAGGACCCGCATGCCGATAGCGCTAACCCGAGCGCGAGAACGAGGGCGACGACGGCCGCCATGAATCTCCTGACTCCCATTTCGCGACCCTATTCGATAGATCAGGGGAAGTCAAATAGAAAGGTTGTAAGACGCGGTTGGCCAGCAACCCGAGCGCGCCGAGGTTGGCGAACCCGGGTCCCTGGCTGAGCCCGGCGAGGCCGGGAATCTGCAGCCGCGGCGCCATCCCGCGCAGCTCGAGGTGGCGGCCGATCGGGACCTCGGTCCCCGCCGGCGCGTCCCAGAGCCGGCCGACCCGGTGCTCGATCTGCTCCCGCGTCGCCGCCGGGAAGAGCGTGCGCAGCTGCGCCAGCAGGTCGAACCCGGTGCAGTTGACGACGTAGTCGTGCTCGGGCGCCTCGATCCCGTGCGGGGCGTGGTGCTCGAGCCGCACCCGCTCGCCACCCCCAGCGGCGGCGACGTCGGTGACGCGCCCGGTGACGAAGCGGCAGCGCTCGTCGTAGGCGATCGCCGAGAGGCTGGGCGGGTCGAAGACGCCGCGGTCGCTGTGCTTGACGAAGTCGCGCCGGGTCACCTGGTCGAGCCCGGTCCACCCGACCTCGTCGGGGTCGGAGAAGACGCGGTTCTCGAGGAAGCTCTCGCCGCGGCTCAGCGGCAGTGTCGGCGTGTAGATCGCGAAGCGGGCGCGGGGTCGGAAGCCGCGCAGGAACATCACGCAGCTGAGCGCGCTCTCGCCGCCGCCGACGACCGCCACGTCGCACTCGCGGTCGGCCGGCAGGGCGGCGAAGTCCTCGCGCCGGCTGTCGCAGTGGAACAGCCGCGACTCGATCCCGGGCTCGTGCGGGAAGGCGCGGTGGATGCCGGGGCCGGTGAGGACCAGGGCCGCGGCGAGGTGGCGCGAGTCGCCCTCCTCGCGCTCGACCCCGACCGCCCAGCGCTCGCCCTCCAGCGTCACCCGGTTGACCCGGCCGCGCACGTGGGTCACGCCCTCGGTCGCCCGCGCCAGCACCCAGCGCAGGTACTCGCCGTAGTCGCGGTGGCGGACCGGCGGCGAGCCGGCGTCGATCCAGCGCGCGTAGCGGCGGCGGCCGACCATGTAGCGCTGCCAGGAGAACCGCATCGCCGCCTCGTCGAGCGCCTCGCCGGCGTCGCCGAAGGCCTCGTGGCTGCGGTAGGGGAAGCCGACGTCCTTGATCGGCGTCACCGCCAGCGGCTCCTCGCCCGAGGTCATCCCCAGCCGCCCCAGCCAGGAGGCGGCGACCTCGGTCCCCTCGACGATCGTCAGCGAGATCGGTCCCAGGCCGAGGCTGTTCAGCGAGTGCACCTTGGCGGCGATCCCCGCCGCCTTGGCGCCCGCTCCGACTACGAGTAGATCGGGCTCGGTTGCCATCGCTCGGGCTCCGGATCGGCGGGCTCGGGACGCCTGCGCGGTTCCGCGACCACCAGGCCGCGCTTGTTGGGACTGAAGGAGATCGCCGCCCGGCTGACCCGCTCGGAGCGGTCGTCGGCGGGCCGCAGCTCGACCTCGCCGAGCACCGTGCGCAGGACCCGCTTGATCTCCTGTTCGGCGTAGCTGGCGGCGAGGCAGCGGCGCACGCCGCCGCCGAAGGGGATCCAGGTGTAGGTGCCGGGCGGTCGCTCGAGGAAGCGCTCGGGCAGGAAGGCGCGCGGGTGCGGGTAGGTCCGCGGGTCGCGGTGGATCAGGTAGACGCAGGGGGCGACGGTGGTGCCGGCCGGCAGGTCGTAGCCGCCCAGCCGCATCGGCTCGAGCAGGCGGCGGACGACGACCGGCACCGGCGGGCAGAGCCGCAGCGTCTCCTTCACCACCGCGTCCATGTACTCGCCGCTCTCTCCCGCCAGCACCTCCTCGCGCAGCCGCGCCAGCTTCTCAGGGTGGCGCAGCAGCCGCTCGAAGACCCAGGCGAGCGAGGTCGAGGTCGGCCCGTCGGTGAGCAGGGTCAGCAGTTCGTCGCGCAGGTCCTTCTCGCTCAGCGCCGAGCCGTCCTCGTAGCGGGCGTCGATCAGCAGCGAGACGACGTCTTTGCGCGCCCCCTCGCCTGCGCCGCGCCGCCGCCGCACCTCCGCCAGGACCGCCCGCTCGACCGGCGCCATCGCCTCGCGGAAGCCGCGGTCGCGCTTGATCCAGCCCGGGCCGAGCGCCGCCAGGCGGGTCAGCCGCGCCGGGTCGTTCATCGTCTCGGTCAGCCGAGTAAGCAGCGCGTCGATCTGGCGCAGGCGGGCGTCGTCCCCGGCGCCGAAGACCGCCCGCATGATCACCGCCTGGGTCAGCGCCTGCATCCGCGGCCAGAGCGCGAAGGGCTCGCCGACCGGCCAGCGGCCGATCTCGCGCCGCGCCACCTCGGCCATCATCTCCGCGTCGCCCTCCATCCGCTTGCCGTGGAAGGGAGGCAGCATCAGCCGCCGCCGCTGCATGTGCTCGGGCTCCTCCAGCAGCATCACCGAGCGCGAGCCCAGCACCGGCCCCAGCAGCGGGTTGGCCAGGTCGACGCCGAGGCCGGCCGACTTCGCGGTGAAGACCTTTTTCACATCCTCGGGATCGCAGAGCAGCACCCAGGTGCCGGAGTGGAGGATGCGCAGGGTGAAGGTGTCGCCGTAGCGCTCGCGGCAGCGGGCCATGAACGGCAGCGGCCGCCGCGACCAGCCGATCGCCTGCAGCGCCCGTGGCATCCGCGGGCCGGGGGGCAGGCTCATCGCCGGCTCGCCCCCTCGATCAGCTCGTCCTCCGCCCTGCAGGTGGCGGCGATCAGGAGCTCGAAGAGGTCGGCGCTGAAGTCCCTGGGCAGCCCGGCCTCGGCGCCGCGGGCGAGGTAGCGCGCCCTGACCTCGGCAACCCGGCTCGGCTGCATCATCGGGATCTCGTGGGCGAGCTTGAAGCGGGCGATCTCGCGGCAGACCTCGAAGCGCTCGCCGAGCAGGCGGGCGATCTCGTCGTCGAGGCGGTCGAGCCGCTCGCGGTATGGCTCAAGCCCGGTCACGGGCGGTCCCCTGGCGACTTAGTCGGAATATGTCCGACTAACTCGCCATGCGAGCTTGGGGGCGCCGGATCCCCGTCCAGCAGCCCGGCGGCGAAGGCGTAGCCGCAGGCGGCGAGGGTGTGCAGCGCGTAGCCGCCCTCCTGGACGATGCAGACCGGCCGCCCCGAGGCGGCCAGCAGTCGCCCCACCCCGGCGAAGATCGGCGGCGCGAAGCCCCAGCCGCCGTGCGGGTCGCCGGTGACCGTGTCGTAGCCGAGCGAGACGACCAGCGCCTCGGAGCTCGCCGCCAGCGAGGCGACCGAGCGCCCGACCGCGCTCAGGTAGGTCTCCTCGTCGGGGACGCCGCGGAACTCGACCACCCGTTCGCCGTCGCCGTGCGGCGTCACCGTGCCGGCGGCGACGTTGGTCACCGGCCAGGCGTGCAGCGAGTGCAGCCGCGTTTCCGGCATCGAGGCGACGATCGCTGCCGTCCCGTTCGGGTAGTGCAGGTCGAGGTCGAGGATGCCGACCGGCTTCATCCCCCCCTCGCCGAGCACCAGCGCCGCGGCCGCCGCCGAGTTGAGGTAGCAGTAGCCGGCGAACCAGCCGGGCCCGGCGTGATGGCCGGGCGGACGGCAGAGCGCGTAGGCGAAGCGGGCGCCGCCGAGCAGCCGCTCCGCCGCGGTGACCGCGGTCCGCGCCCCCTCCAGCGCGGTGGCGACGAGGCCCGCGCAGACGGGGATGTCCGGCGGCAGTCCGGGCGCCGCCAGCTCCGGCATCACCAGCGGGTCCTCGGAGCGGATCTGGCGCAGCGTCCGCAGGTACTCGGCGTCGTGCAGCCGCTCCAGGGCGCGGTCGACGCGCTCGGGGTCGGCGTCGGCGCGCTGCGCCCGCACCGCCGCGTGGCAGAGCAGACCGCTGCGCAGCTCGGCCAGCCGCCGGTGGTCGTCCATGCCCGGCTGTTTGCGGCCGCCTTCGACGATCCAGGGGGCCGCGTCGCGACGCCCGCGCCGCTGCTCGATCATCAGCAGCTCGCTCATGAGAGCGGTCGCCGCATCCGGGGGCCGAGCGGGGAGAAGCCGTTGGCGCGGTAGAAGCGCTCGGTGTCGCGCAGTCCGGCGAAGCCCTGCTGGGGCAGGCCGACCTCGAGCCGCGGGATCCCGGCCTCGCCGGCGTCCCTGACCAGGGCCAGGATCAGCTCCGCGCCGATCGCCCGGCCGCGCCACTCGGGGTCGACCCAGAGGTCCTGGATCGTCCCGTAGCGGCCGGGGACGTGGAGCGCGTACTGCCAGCTCGCCGCCAGCACGCCGACCAGCTCGCCGCCGGCCTCGGCGACCAGCAGGGCGCCGATCTCGGCGTCCCCGGCCAGCCGCCGCGCCGCCGCCTCCAGCTCGGCGCTCGACGGCCGCTCGCCGCCGAGCTCGATCAGCAGCGCCTCGATCGCCGCCGCCACCGCCGGCGCGTCGGCGGCGCTCGCCGCGCGCACGGCGCCGCCCGCCGTCGCCCCCGAGCGGGACGGCGCGTCGGGCACGGTCGGGCCGGGCTCGGTCATGCCGCCGCGGCGGCCTCCAGGCGCGGCTCCAACTCGACGCTCCAGGCCTCGGGCGACCCGCTGCCGGTCGCGGTCGCCGCGATCGCCGCCATCGGCGCCCGCGCCTTCAGCAGCAGCTCCTCGAACTCGTCCTCGGGGTCGGACTGCATCACGATCGCGCCGCCGGCGCCGATCGTCGTCCGTCCCGGCCGCATCACCACCGTGCGGATGACGATGCTGAGGTCCATGCTGCCGTCGAGCCCGAACCACCCGATCGCGCCGGAGTAGACGCCGCGCGCCTCCGCCTCGAGGCTGTCGATGATCTCCATCGTGCGCTGCTTCGGCGCCCCGGTCATCGAGCCGCCGGGGAAGCAGGCGCGGGCGCATTCGACCGCGCTGCGGTCCGCGGCGAGGACGCCGGTCACGGTCGAGATCAGCTGGTGCACGGTGGCGTAGTCCTCGACCACCATCAGCTCCGGCACGCCGACGCTGCCGACCTCGCAGACCATGCCGAGGTCGTTGCGCAGCAGGTCGACGATCATCAGGTGCTCGGCGTAGGTCTTCTCGTCTTCGGTCAGCTCGGCGCGCAGCGCGTCGTCGCGATCGGGGTCGGCGGAGCGCGGCGTGGTCCCCTTGATCGGCCGCGCCTCGACCCGGCGCTCGCGGTCGACCGAGAGGAAGCGCTCGGGCGAGGAGCTGACCACCGCCACCTCGCCCAGCTTCAGGTAGGCGGCGAAGGGCGCCGGGTTGCTGCGCCGCAGGCGCCGGTGGAGGTCGAACGGGTCCGGCGTGGCGTCGGTCGAGATCTGGTCGGTGAGGCAGACCTCGTAGGACTCGCCGGCCGCCAGTTCGGCCTGCGAGCGGGCGATGTCGGCGAGGTACTGGCGGCGGCCGCGGCCGATCCGGAAGCCGACGTGCTCGGCGCCGGGCTCGCTGTCCTGCCTGAGCAGCGCCGGGTCGGGCGGGCTGGCGAGGACGTCGCGCACCGTCGCCTCGGCCTCGTCCAACCACTGCTCGGCCTCCGCCTCGTCGCCGCGGCAGAGCACGACCAGGTGCGTCCGTCTACGCACATGGTCGACGGCGACGAGGCGGTTGGCGAGCATCATCACCGCGTCGGGAACGTCCGAGCGGTGGATGTTGGGCGACCCGCAGTCGGCCTTCAGCTCGTAGCCGAGGTAGCCGACGAAGCCTCCCAGTAGTCCGGGCGGCAGCCCGGGTGGTGGCTCGACCGCGAGCTTCCCCGTTTCGCGGTCGAGCAAGTCGAAGATCGAGCCCCGCTCGCTGGTGCTGCCGCCGGCGCGGTGGGCGCGCACGGCGCCGGCCTCGACGTCGTATTCGAGCACGCAGCGTCCGCGGCCGGCGCTGGCGCCGAGGTAGGAGCGCTGGGCGAGTCGGGTCGGCGCGTCGGCGCTGTCGAGCCAGAAGGCGTGCTCGGCCGCGCCGAAGAGCGCTTCGAAGAGCGCCTCGGTGGAGGGCTCGCCGGGGAGCGTGCGCACCAGCAACTCGGTCTCGCCGCCGCCGGAGCGGGCGGCGCGGCTGCGGCCGGCGCGCGGTTGCGCCGGGTGCGGCCGCTTGGCGCCGCGCCAGCGCGGCGAGCGCCGCTGCCGCGCCAGCGCGTAGAAGTTGCGGACCAGCCTTGCCCCGTGCTCGGTGGCGATCGACTCGGGATGGAACTGGACCCCCCACATCGGCCGCCGCAGGTGTTCGATCCCCATCACCACGCCGTCGTCGGCCCAGGCGGTGACGTTGCCGTCGGCGCCCATGTCGGTGATCGCCAGCGAGTGGTAGCGGACCACCGGGAAGCCCTGCGGGATGCCCTCGAAGAGCCCCTCGCCCTCGTGGTGGATCTGGCTGAGCCGGCCGTGCATCGCCTCCGGCGCGCTGCTGACCTTGCCGTCGAGCAGGTGGCCGAGCCCCTGGTGGCCGAGGCAGATGCCGAGCACCGGGATCTCGCTGTAGCGGAGGATGTCGTTGCAGACGCAGAAGTCGTGCCAGCGGTCGGGGCTGCCGGGGCCGGGGGAGAGGACGATCGCGTCGAAGTCCCAGCGCGAGAGGGCGCGCCAGGAGACCGCGTCGTTGTCGATCACGATCGGCTCTTCGCCGCAGACCCCGGCGAGCAGGTGGAAGACGTTGTAGGTGTAGGAGTCGTGGTTGTCGACCAACAGGGTTCGCATCAGGCGGCCTCCAGCCCGAGCCCGCGGGCGGTGCGGTCGAGGGTCGAGTGGACGACTCGCCGCACCGGCGGCGAGCGTTCCGCCTGCAGCTGCCAGCGGGCGAGGTGGGAGGCGTAGCGGGCCAGCGGCGCCACCTCGAGGCTCGCGGCGACGCGGCCGAGCAGCCGCCCGTAGGTCTCCGCCTGGACGACGGCGAAGCGGTACTCCGGGTCGAGCTCGGGCTCGCCGGCCGGTCGAGGGTGCAGTTTCCCGCCATATGGGCGGGAAACTGCACCCTCGACGCGCGAGCGGGCGCGGACCAGGTCCCAGCCCAGCGCCCGCTCCTCGGCCAGCAGCTTCTCCGGCTCGAAGTCGACCTGCTTGGTCGCGGTGTGGAGCAGGAAGAAGCCGAGCGCGACCTGGGCGGCGGCGCGGTCGGGGGCGGGGAGGCCGCGGCGCGCCGCTTCGCGCCCGGCGTCGGCCTCGATCTGCTCGTCGACCCACTCGACCAGGTGGTCGATCAGCAGCGCCTCCTTCTTGCTCGAGGCGACCTTCTGCCGCTTCTTCGCGACCATGCCGTGGAAGATGTCGTGGTAGGGGTGGAAGCCGTTGCCCTCGGAGCTGTGGACCAGCTCGGCCATCAGCTGGCGGCGGCAGGTGACGTGGGCGAACCACTCCTGGCCGCAGACCTGGACCGAGGTGGTGCCGTCGAGGCCGGTGTCGGCGAGCCAGTAGGCGAGCGCCCGCATGTGCTGGGTCGGCACCCCGTCGGAGCGGACCAGCGGCATTTCCTCCAGCTCCTCGCGCCCGGTCATGTAGATCACGGTGCCGTCGACGCGGCGCTCCAGCGTCCCCTCCTGCAGGCCGAGCTCGGCCAGCTCGGCGACCTCGGGCAGGAAGTCGGACTCGAAGAAGACGCGGTCGAAGTGGATGCCGAGCCGGGCCAGGGTCTTGCGCTGGCCGGAGATCACCCAGGCGCGCGTCTGCGACCACAGTTCCAGCGCCGCCTGGTCGCCGTTCAGCACCCGTCCCAGCAGCTCGTCGGCGGAGTCGTCCTGCACGTCGACCTCGCGGGTCAGCGAGTCGGCGGGGTGGTCGGAGGCGAGCCCGAGCGAGGCGCCGTTCCTGACGTAGTCGGCGTAGCAGTAGCCGACGAAGTGGTCGCTCTTGACCCCGTTGCCCTCGCCGGCGCCCTGCGGGTACTTGCCGCTGCGCACGACCCCGGCCATCGCCTCGCCCATGCTGCGGCCGACGTCGCAGATGATGCTGCGCCGCTCGACCGCGCCGCCGGCCTCTTCGAGCGCCGCGCCGAGCGAGTTGCCGAGCGCGAGGTTGCGCAGGTGGCCGATGTGCAGCGCCTTGGTCGAGTTGGCGTCCCAGAAGTTGAGCGCGAACCTGCGCCCCGCGGCGACCTCGCCGCAGCCGGCGACCGCGTCGGCGCCCTGCTCCAGCTCGGCGCCGCGCCGCGCCACCCAGGCGTCGTCGAGGCGCAGCCAGGCGGCCTCGCCCTCGAGCTCGACCGAGTCGACCCAGGGCAGGCGCCCGATCTGCTCCAGCGCCGCCAGCGCCGCGCCGTCCTGCTGCCACCCGCGCGAGCGCGGCACCAGCATCAGGTCGAAGCGCCGGTGCGGGCGGTAGGGGGCGCGCAGAGCCCAGTCGGCCTGGGGACCGTCCCCGCCGCCGTGGGCCTCGAAGTTGTCGAAGAGGTTGGTGTCCATATTCGTCGACGACTCTGCGCCTATGCACCAGCCGGGGCTCGAACCCGGATCGTCGGCTTACAAACCCGATCCTCTAACCGATTGAGGTACTGGTGCGTGTGCGGTGTTCGATTGGTACCGAACTATTCAATTTTCGCGGAGTGTAGCAATGGAATTGGGCATTTGTCGAGACCCCGGGCGCCGGCGCCGGCCTGGTGGTCAGCGACGCCCGCGCCGCCGGAGCGCCGGCGGGAGGCTCTCGTCGCCCCGCTTACACTTGCCTCATGCCGGAGCGCAGCGACCGCGAGTCGACCTTCACCCTCTACAGGCGTGGGGTCGAGCTGCTCGAGGAGGCCGACTTCGAGCAGGCGACGCCGCCGCTGGAGGAAGCGGCGCGGCGCGCCCCGGAGAAGTCCTCGATCCGCGAGGCGCTCGGCCGCGCCTACTTCCGCAGCGGCCGTTTCGCCGCCGCCGCGACCGAGTTCGAGGCCGTCGTCGACACCCACCAGGTCAACGACTTTGCCCACTTCTGCCTCGGCCGCGCCCTCTCGAAGACCGGCGAGACCGAGCGCGCCCGCCACCACCTCGCCCTGGCGTCCAACCTTCGCCCCGAGCGCCGCGACTACCGCTTCTACCGCGAGCTGCTCGCCTAGCTACATCCCCCTGACCAGGCGGCCGACGTTGCGCCGGCTGAAGTAGGGGCCGAAGGTGTGGACGCGGTCCTTGGGCTTGCCGTAGCTGGTCAGGCCGTCGATCGCGGCGCCTTCGTCGACCAGCCAGCCGCCGCCGCTGGCGCCGGGCGCCCAGCGGCAGCGGATCGCGATCGTCGGCGGGCCGGGGATGCGGTAGGTGCGGCTGTCGTCGCCGACGTAGGGCGATTCGCAGCCCTGCATGAAGCGGGCCTTGCCGGGATAGCCGAAGGTCTGGAACTGCTGGCGGCGGCTGCGGTCGAGCGCGATTCGCGACCCCGCCGACCGCGTCGGCGACGTTCGCCCCCTCGGCGTTGGGCGCGGTCAGGATTGCGCCGACGTCGAAGTTGGGGTTGCCGAACCTGACCCACTGGCGCAGGGCGAAGACGGCGTTGCGGCGGGCGACGAAGGCGCCGAAGGGGGCGACGCCGCCGCTGAAGGCGGGGACGAACTCGACGTAGCGCGACCAGACGCTGTTGCCGCGGCGGCTGCGCGGGCCCGAGTTGAGGCAGTGGGCGGCGGTCAGCACGAGGCGGCGGCTGGCGCTGTCGATCGCGGTCGCCGAGCAGAAGCCCTTGGCGCGGCCCTGTTTGACGAAGAGCCTGCCGTTGACCGCGTAGGGGGGAGAGGTCGGTTCGGGGACCGGGGCGAAGCTGGCGCCGGCGAGCAGCTCGGCGCCGCGGGGAGCGTCGAGCGGCCGCGCCGCCCGCATCCGCGCCGGCGTCCAGTACCCGGCGACCCTGGCGAGTTCGCCGCGGCCCGGCTGCGCAGTGGGGTGGAGCCGGGGGGAGGCGTCAGCCACCCCAGCGAGGGCGAGCAGCGCCGCGGCGAGCAGGGCCAGCGCGGCGATCGCGCCCGCGCCGCGACGACGGGCGCTGTCCTGGCCGGCTCGCATCGAAGCGAGGATAGAGGTCGGCTCACCTGAGCAGGGGAATCACGCAGCGGTAGGCGCGGGTGTTGGTCGAGAGCGAGAAGTCGACCTCCGCGGCATCGGAGACTGTCACCACGCCGAACACATTAGGTCCGGACACGTTTGTGATATCGCTCGTCCACTCATCCCCTCCGTGCAGCGTCACCCCCGGTTCGGTGGCGAACGCGGCCAGCTGCAGCGCCTCGGGCAGCGCCCCGCCCTGCGTGGCGCAGTCCCTGGCGGCGACCGGCGCCGCCACCGCGCTGCTCGCCGAGCTCTGCCAGCAGGCGCCGGCGAAGGCGGTGGTGCCGGGCAGGCAGCCGGCGCCGTGGCCGTTGACCGTCTGCGCGTCGATCGCGTTGACGGCGTTGAGCGCGGTCTGGGCGTCGTTGGCGCTCTGGGCGAAGTCGGCGGTTTCGGCGTGGGCGGCGGTCGGCACCTGGCCCAGGGTCAGCTCGTTGATCTCCGCCCCGGTCAGCGGCCCGTTCGGCAGCACCGCGGCGCGCAGGTTGCGCAGCACGTTCGGCTTCAGCCGGTTGGCCGGCACCGAGCGCGGCTTCAGCCGGTTGCCGGGCAGCGACTTCGCCCGGATCGCCTTGCCGCTGATCTTCGCCTTCTTGGCCGCGTAGACGCTGCCGCCGAGCGAGACGAAAAGCGCGATCGCCGCCAGCGCCAGCGCCGGCGAGTGCCGCCAGATCCCCTGCCTCATGACCCCCTCCTGTAAACACGTAGGTTTGCTGAACGGTGGGCGAGCCTAAGCCGACGCCCTCCGGGGGCCAAGCAAGTTGGACGAACATCCGTCAGATGCGCCACTACTTAATTCCCGGTAGGCGCGACTATTAAAGTCCGCGCGGGCCAATCGGCTCCGGTCGCATCGCTATCGTGATTGGGAGGAAGATGGCGACATCGCCGGAATGAGGAGCCAGATGGCAGTCCAGGACCAAGAGAGCTTCCGTGAGGCCCAGGCCAAGCTCGACGCGAAAGAGGATCTCGCCCCCTACATGGGCAAGTGGGTGGCGCTGCGGGGCGGCAAGGTGGTGGCCAGCGACCTCAGCGCCAAGGCGCTGCGAGACCGCGAAGAGGTCAGGCCCACGGACGCGATCGTCCCCGTTCCCCGCACCCGCGCCGGCTACTTCATCGCCTGAGCCTGTGGACCGAGAAACGGGGGCCGGTCAGATCGATCACCCTAGCCCCGTTCTTCTTCGTCCAACGTTTCGGGGTACCGAGCTTCAGCACGCACAAGCTTCTTCGACCCGTAAAGATGGCGAGCCCACCAGGACTCGGGTCGCGCGAGCCTGAAGGCAGCGATCCACCAAACGACGCCCACCGTGTTGAAGCCCGCGTCGAACAGGGGCCATTGACCCTTCATCGCCGTAATCGTTGCCGGCCCGATGATGAGCACGATCCAGAGGCCGACTCCGTAGGCGATCGCGACCCCCGTCGATACCGCGAACAAATCCATGAAAAGGGCCTAAGACCGGAGGCGAGGCCGCTGCCGTTCCCGGGTGGCTGTGCGCCACCCTTTCGCGGCAAACGACAGCCATCCGACGCTGAACGCCAGGTAGAACCCGCCGATGACATATTTGGCCTCGGCGAGTGCCCACATCCCGAGGGCAGCGAAGCCCACCGAAAGGGCGAGCTGCCAGATGCGTATCCCTCGCGAGGTCACGATGGGTTGCATGGTACTTCTGATGCGCGGTGCTCGGCAAGCCCTGAACATCTCGCAACACCCACGGATAGGCCGAGGACGGCGAGAAGCGACGCGAGTAGGGCTCAGTGGTTACGGCGGCGCTGGCTCGCCGGGCGGCATCGGCCGGCGCTCGGCCAGCCGCCTGCAGCAGGACTCCGAGTGCCCGCCGTCCTCGGTCAGCGGTCGGTACCCGGCGACCTTGCAGCCCTGCTTCGCGGTTCAGCCTCAAAGGCGCCGTAGCTCTTGCGCGAGCGGCGACCCTGATGCTCGAAGGCGGCGCCGACATCCGCTACGTCCAGCAGATGCTGGGCCACGCCGACATCGCCAGCACCCAGATCTACACCCGCGTCTCGCTGCGAAAGCTGGAGGCGGTCCACTCAGCGACGCACCCCGGGGCGGCGAATGAGCCGCGCAGCGGCGGCGGGGAGGACGAGGAGGAGAGCGGCAAGCCCGGAGCGGTGGGCGAGAAGCTGCCCGACCCTGTGCCGCGACCCCCGGTCCGAGGGCAGGGTTAGAGTCGCCAAGCATGGCGGGGCAGGCAAAGAGCTGGGTCGTGGACTTCGACAGCGATGCGGTCATCGACTTCGAGGACGTGAAGTCCCGAGGTGATCGCAAGGCTGTCTTTAACGCCGTCCAGAAGCTGAAGGATGTCGGGCCGAGCCTTCCCTCGCCTCACATGAAGTCGCTGAAGGGCAGCGCGGACCTGTTTGAGCTGCGCCCCAAGCAGGGAGCCTGCGAGGTTCGCCCGATCTACGCCAGGCTCGGGCAGCGCTTCGTCGTGCTGGCGGTTGCGGCAAAGAAGAAGGACTTCGATCGAGCGGTCGCGAGTGCGGAAAGCCGCCTCGGCGGCCACCGTTGATTCGATAATAGAGCTGTTATCATCCCGTGCCAGCTATGGCAGCTTCAACGAAAACTTTCGATGTGCTCCTGGCAGAGGAGCAGCTCGCCGACCCCAGCTTCAAGGCCGAGTGGCAGCGGCTCGCTCCGGCGCGAGAGTTCGCCGCGACCCTTTTGCGGTATCGCGCCGAACACAAGCTGAGCCAGCGCGCCCTGGCCACCAAGCTCGGGGTCTCTCAGCCGCGTGTCGTCAAGCTTGAGTCCGGCGAGCACAACCCCGAGGTCGACACGCTCATCAACGCCGTCCGCCGGCTCGGGATCGAGTTCGTGCTCGATGTCGCCCCCACGAGCCGCAAGCCCTCGCTCGTCACTGCCCGAGCGCAGAAGCGCGGGGCGATTGACCACGACGAGGTTTCGGTCGTGGTCGCGGCATCGGCTTGAGTGACAGACCGCCGGGGCGGATGGGCATTTGGATTTGACCGGGGCCACCCGCGCAGGTGGCACAATTCAGGAGATCGAGCCGCTCCGATGAACGTGCCGAGCTACTACATCACCGACGCGACCGTGGTCGACCACGGCGTCCTTCGCCTGGTCTTCGCCGACGGCCTCAGTGGCGAGGTGGAGATCATCGGACGCATGCGTGGCCCGGTCTTCGAGCGAGCCCGCACTCCCGAAGGGTTCTCCGAGGTCTTCGTCGATGCCGAGATCGGCACCGTCGCCTGGCCGGGGGGCGCCGACCTCGCGCCGGACACCCTGTACGAGCGCGTGCGCTCGGGCGCTTGGCCGGTCGATGTCGTGGCAGCCTGAACCGGCGATGCGCCTGACGAAGAGTGGCCCAAGCCCCGCCGCTACGCGGCTCTGCCAACGACCTGTCCTGGTCGTTCCAACGAGGGTTGGCCAAGTGAGCGGCCGCGGCCAACGTGGCATTACCGACGACCCGCTCCGCTACCTTTGTCGGTCAATGGTGTCTCGCAACCTGATCGACCAAGCGGGGAAGCTGCTCGCAGAGGTCGCCGGCGCGGAGTCTACGGTGATCCTCTTCGGCTCCCATGCCCGTGGTGAGGCAAGGGCGGACAGCGATGTCGACTTCCTCGTCATCGAGCCCGTCGTGAAGAACCGCCTCGAAGAGTGGGGGCGTCTGCGGCGAGCCCTCAAGGACTTCCCCATGCCGGTAGACATCGTCGTCTTGGACGAGGAGCGCGCGGAGCGGCGTGCCAAGGTGCCGGGGACGATGGTTCATCACGCGCTTCGCGACGGTCAGGTCCTTGCCCACGCCTGAGCAGATCGAGGTCGCGGAGCTGCTCACGCGACTCGCGCGAATCGACCTGACGACCGCCGAGAAGCTTGCATCCGATCCAGAGATAGATGACCGTCCAGTCGGCATAGCATGCGCAGCAGGCCGTCGAGAAGGCTGTGAAGGTCGCACTGACGCTGGAGGGCGTTGACTTTCCAAAGACGCACGACCTCGAATACCTGCTTACTCTTGCCGGCAAGCACTCCATCGCCTTGGAGCCGGACTTCGAGTCGGCGTCCTGGTTGACTCCTTGGGCCGCTGAATTCCGCTACGACGACGCCCCGATCGAGACACTGGATCGCAAGCGAGCGCTCGCCGCCGCTCACGCGGCTGTCAGCTGGTGTCAGGAGCTGATCGCAAGTCTGGCCAGCCCTGCCCAGTAGGCAGACGAGCGAGAGGCGACGGGGATTGAGCCGGAGTGAAGGCCTTCACCGCTCGACCAGCTCGCCGCGCCGCAGCTGCTCGATGCCGTCGCGCGCCCATTCCTGCCCGAGCAGGCCGCGATCGTGCAGGAAGGCGGCCAGCGCCTCGCTGGATAGCTCCTCATCGGGAGCCAGCACCGTGCGCAGGGCGTCGAGGACGTTCTCCCTGGCTTCCTCGCGGGTGCGACCCTGACTGACCGCGCCCGGAACCTCGAGGATGCGGGCGACGATCCAGCCCTCCTCGTCGGGGCTATCGAAGGCGATCATGAAATCGGTTGACGCGGCCATGCAGGAAACCGTAGTGCGTGTCGCGGCTTTCGCGCCTTGCCAAGCTCCTTGCGGGCCCCGGCCGCGTCGGCCCGCGGGATAGCCTGACGACAGCACGTCGCCGCTCTCCGAGACCTGAAAGACTCCGCGGCGATTCCAGCCGTCCGCAACCCATACTCGCGCAATTCCCCTTCCCGAGGCCGAAAAACCCCGCCGGGCTTTCTCTACGATGGGCTGCTCGGCGGAGACTGCAATGATTGAAAGTCGTTTTCGCATGTCTTCGTCTGAGGCCATATGTCGGGATCGGTAGAGAGCGGGGGGCGGGCAGAAGGCCGGAGCCTGGCCCTGGCCGCCTATCTGGCGTGTGGGGGTATCGCCGTCGGCTCCGTCGGTCCTTGGGGCGCTGAGTTCTTCGGTTACGACGGGATCGGCAACAACGGCTCTCTCACGTTGCTTGCCGCCGGCCTCGCCGCGTTCGCCGTCTGGCAGTGGACGATTTCGTTGCGCCGGTCGGCCGCGATCGCGACGCTGGCTCTCGGGGCCGTCTGCGTGGCCATCGCGGTCCACGACATGCTCGGCATCCGTGGCAGCTTTGACAGCTCTAACGAGCTGGCGTGGATCGAAGGCGTTGGCTGGGGTCTTGGGCTGGTGCTCCTGTCGGGAATTGTGCTCGTATTGCTGTCGATCTCCCTGTACGGCCGCGGCCGCGCCGCCCGTCCGAGCCTCAACTGGAAGCAGCACGCCTTGATCATTGGCGTCGGAGCGGCGTTTCTGGTCGGTTTGGGCAGTGTGGCGTCGGATGAGCCAGACCGCTTGGAAGCGGAAATGCTGGTTCTCGAAGGCCCAGGCAATCGACCCGACGCTCGGGACAGGGACGACGTGGTCCTGGCACTTCAACCGGGGACGCTGGCTGAAACGGTGATGAAGAGGCTCGGTCCACCCGTTTCCGTATTCGCTCATCCCGACGAGTCCACTCTCTACTACGACGCCTGGCAGCTGACTTTCGCCAACGAAGGTCTGAAGGACAGGATCAGATACCCGGTACCCGAGCCGGAATTCTCGGTTTGGGCATTCGACCGCAGGCAACGAGTTCTCGATCGGAAAATTCGCAACCTTCGGCTAGGCACCTCGATCGAGGCCGTGAAGGACCGGCTCGGCCAGCCGGAAGCAGTGGAGGTCTACGGACGCTCGTTGCGGCGAGACGTAGGTCTTTGGTATGGCGAAAGGCGACTCGTCTTCGATGGCGACGAATTCGACGGCGCGTACAGGTAGCGTCGAAGTGGACTGTCCGACTGCATGATGTGGCGGGATCCTTCGCCGAACAGCCGGCCTTTTCGCTGCTTACGTTGCGCTCCTGCTTGCGGTTGTCATGGCCGGCTTTCTGTATGGGGCTGTTGGCGCCTGGGCAACGGTTGTATGGGCTGCCGCGGTCAGCGCAGGAGCCATCGTCTACGTCGGGCGCAGGTGGCGCGGGAGTCGTCTGGATGAGTAGTCTCGCGACAGCAGGTGGTCTCGGCGGAGCGGTGTAGTCGAACTCAAGTGAGGACAATTCGAGTATGCGATGGCGTGCAGGGAATATTTGCGGAGTTGTGATCGTGCTCGCATTTGGGGCTGGGACGGCTACCGCGGCGATGCCCGACGGACCTCGACTGGCGTTCATGCGCTGGAGTTCGGGACCCACTCCGCTTGCGGTCCTTACCGTCGATCCCTCTGGATCGACGGTGCAAAAGGTCGCGCCAAGGGGTGCACGGAGGCTGCCGGGGGCACCGGTGCCGTTCGAGGGTCCTGCGTGGTCTCCGGACGGCAACCTGCTTACCTATAGTGGCTATTTCCGGGCTAAGGCACCTAGGATCATCATCCTCGCGGGCGCCGACGGAGGCGCGGTAAAGGCCATTCGAGGGACTGGTGGGGCAGCAGAGCCCGTGTTCGCTCCCGATGGACGGACCATCGCCTTCTCAAGAGGTCGCACCCGGCGCGGCTTTTGGAGTACCACGGCCTGGGTGGTGGACATCGAAAGCGAGACGCGCCGACGACTCACTCCTTGGCGAGATGGCTTGCACTACTACCCGTCTTCCTTTTCGCCAGACGGCTCAACGCTCGCCATGTCGCGATCGAGACGCAACAGGCAAGATGCCGTGGCGCTGCATCTGGGCAGCGCCGATGTGCGCGTCATAGCTCGCAATGCCGAAGCCCCCGTTTTTTCGCCAGACGGATCGCGCATCGCGCTGCTTGGCTACCCGAACGGGAACCGAATTGGCCGAAACAAAAAGGGTTTGCCGCAGAACACCGATTTGTACGTCAAGTCCATCGGCGAACGCCGCTTGCGACGGCTCACCAACACCGTCTATCGATGGGAGTCCAAGCCAAGCTGGGACCCGTCCGGCGAGAGACTGGCCTATGCCCGGAACAGCACCAACGAAGTTCTTCCCTTCGGCTTTTCCAATGTCGTCATGGAGATCAACCGTGACGGTACCTGCGGCAGGAAGCTGTTCGACCCGCGACGGGAGTCGAAAGGCCCATTCAACGCGTCTGTCTACGGTCCCGCGTGGCGGCCAGGTCCGGGGCGCGAGGCAGGACGGATCGCGTGTTAGGGCTTTTCGGGGTCCTGGTGGCAGATGTAGTACACAAAGGAGTCCCATGAACGCCCCGCGCGGGGCATTTCGCTTGCTTGAGGCGACCTTTGAGCTGTACGGGCGCTATCCCGTGCTGTTCCTGATCCTCGCGACGGCTGTGATTGTTCCCTACGACCTGATCGCGTTCGCCGTGACGGGCGTCGCCCCCCTGTCGCGCTCCGACGTGAGCCTTGGCGCCATGCTTTTCTTCGATTTGACCAACTGGGCGCTCGTCACGCCGCTGGTGTCGGCTCTGCATGTGCATGCGGTTAGCGACGTCAGGCTCGATCGCGAGCCCCGTATCGGACCGGTCGCTCGTCGGGGTCTCAAGGTCTTGCCCGTCGTCGCCGCTGCGACGATCGCCGCCACGCTCGGCATGTTGATCGGCTTTCTGCTGCTGATCATTCCCGGGATAATCCTCTTTCTGCGCTGGGCGGTTGTCGCCCAAGCCGCGGCGATCGAGCACGAGGGCTGGCTAACTGCTCTGCGCCGCAGCGGGCGGCTGAGTCGCGGGAACTACGGGCACATCGCCGCCTTCCTCATCCTTACCGGGGCGATTGCCAGCGCCCCATCTTGGGGCGGCACTGTTCTCTTCGGGACTGATAACGGGAGCGCGATCACCATCATCGTCGGAGTCGCTCTGCGGGTCGTCACAGCGTCCTTCGCCGCGCTCGCCTCGGCGCTGCTCTATTTCGACCTGGTGGCCCGCTCAGAAGTGGAGTTGGCGACGGAACCTACCGTTGCTTCCGAAAGCGAGGCCTGACGTAGTGCTGGATGCACCCGGCTGCTTATCGCGGTGGGGGTGCGGGAATGGCGCGCCTGTGGCGGGTGACTACCTGATCGGACTGTCAGTCGTCTAATTTCCCGCGATTCGCTTCGATGCCTCCAGTGAGAGGGCTATGTTCTTCGGCCGGGTGATGGGACTGAAGACGAAATGCCCGATGCTGATCAGGACGACGACTGCGTAGAGGATCGCCATCCCCAGTTCCCCTTCGATGCCCCGTGGGATAGCTGAGAAGCCGATGACCACAAGAAAGAAGACTGGAAACCAGCGCATGGTTCGCGAAATCGACTGGGACGACGAGCCGATGGGCGTGCTGCGCGTCTGGGCGTTGGTCGACGATGTCGAGTCGGCGACTGAACCCGAGGTCGGTTGTGAGCTGCTCTACCCGTCGGGCAGGCCCAGCGCGTGACCTGGTCAGAGAACCGTCGAGAGCAGGTAGGCGACGCCGACGAACCAGGGGGCTATGAGGGCGATGACGACGATCGCCAGGCCGGTCCAGGCCAGGTTCTCCGTCCAGGCCGATGAGACGCCGCCCGCGTCGATCGGCTCTTCGGCGGACTCGCCATCGGGCATGCGAATGTGGACGCCGTAGTAGCGCTGGTAGCGGTACAGGCCGCGGCCGCTGACCTGGACGCGCGTGTACAGCTCCGACTCATGGGGATCCATGTCCCAGAAGGCGTAGGTCTTCGCCCGGTACCGCCTTCCGGACTCGCCGGCAAGGACGGTCTCGACCGGCTCTTCTATGAGTTGGAGGAGCTGGTCGAATGGCATGGCCGAGACTTCCTGCAGGCGAGTTTTCGTCAGCGCGCGGGCCTCGTTCACCGAGCCGTTATATCGACCCTGGCTCTTCGACCTCGGCATCGTTTCCGCTGCCTGCCGCCGCGAGCAAGTCCCGCAGCGCGCGCGGCGGCGGTAGGCGCGGACGCGATCGTCCCCGTCCCTCGAGACTACCCCGACGGTGGGGTGAGGCTGGCGGTGAAGCTTGGGGTGGCCAGTGGGACGCCCTTCCTGCCGGGGAGGTCGACTTTCAGCGAGCCGGTCCAGGTGGTCGTGCCGCCGGGGCCGGGGGTGAGCGTGGCGCTGCCGCTGAACGGGCGCGGTGGCGAGACGGTCGCCGTGCCGAGGCCGGGGTCGAAGACGAAGCTGCGTTCGGGGCCGAGCGACGTGGCTGCCCTTTCGATCGTCATGCCGCCGCGTCGCTCGGTCGAGGAGGCCGAGAACAGGGTCAGGCCGCGTTA
>JBBDTK010000093.1:20609-23517 GCA_040904405.1 Solirubrobacterales bacterium
GGCGGGGTTTTTGGGGGGGCTTGAAGGCCGCCGCGAAGAACGCCAGGCGCTCGCGGGTGGCGGTCGCCTGGAGTGAGGTGGTGTCCTCCCCGAGGTCGGCGGCTTCGTCTTCGTTGCCCTGCGGGCCCTTGCACCGCCAGGCCGACCGCAGTTCCATAGAGCCCCTTGCCCGTTGGGCGCCGCCGCGGGTGTAGCCCTGCTCGCCGCGGAACCTGATCGTGCCGACGAAGACGCCGGGGAACGTCTTGCGCACGGCGCCTCGGCACCCGCGCGGGGGGCGTTTGCGTTTGATGCGGCCCGAGGGCTTGAACTCGACCGCGACCCTGCCGAGCCCGCCGAACCTCGCCCGGATGCCGTCCGGCGTCACGCGGCCCCGCGTTTCGTAGGAGGCGATGCCGCCGAGGCCCTTGAGGGCCAGCAGAGCGACGGTTCTCCTGTCGCCGATGACCGTCAGCGAGTAGCCGCCGCTTCCCTTCAGCTCGAGTTCCGCGACCGGCTGCGAGCGGGGCGGCAGGGTCGCTTTCGCGCCTGCGCTCGCCGGCCCGGCGAGGCCCGATGCCAGCAGCGACAACACGACTCCCGTCAGCGCGAACTTCCCCCTCATCCCCGCCCCCGTTCCAATGGTCTGGCCGTGGCCCGATGCCAAGCCGCCGTCGTTCGGGAACACTATCGATTCCGACCGGAAACGGCAAATGCTCCCCGCGGGGAGCACCGGCGGACTCCACTTGACGATCGCGGGTAGACTCGCCCGCGTACATACGGTCGGTGGTCAAGGGAAGTCCGGTGCGAAACCGGCGCGGTCCCGCCACTGTGACCGGGCTAGAGGAAGCCGCAGGCGCGAGTTCGCGTCAGCCACTGGGGGCGACACAGAGCCTCCGGGAAGGTGCGGCCGACTGTTCCCCGGAAGCCAGGAGACCTGTCCCCGGCCAGCCATGACAACCCTCGAGGAAAGGGTGGCTTAGATGCCAAGAACAAATCCATTCCGGCTGGGCGCCGCGTGCGCGCTGGCCCTGATCCTGGTGCTCTCGACCGCGGCGCTCGCCGCTGCCAAGGGCACCGAGGCGACGCTGCGCGTGGTCGCCGGCCAGAAGGTGCTGGCCGACCAGACCCTGCGAACCGGCACCACGGCGGTGCCGACCAGCAAAGCGGCGACCTGCTTCGGCAGGGAAAGCACCGGCAGCGGCAAAGCGGTGCGGGTGAGCGGCCCGACCCCGCTCGGCCTGCTCACCCAGGCGGCGCGGTCGACCAAATCGCTGCGTCCGCTGCTGATCACCGATGCCTTCTCCTTCGGGCTGGGGCTGTGCGCGATCGGCGGCATCGAAGCCAGGGGCGAAGCCTTCTGGCAGCTGCGGGTCAACCACAGGTCCTCATCGGTGGGTGGCGACGCGGTGAAGCTGAAGCGCGGCGACGAAGCGCTCTGGTACCTGACGCCGAGCTTCGAAGCGGCGACCGAAGAGCTCTGGCTGAAGGCGCCGAAGCGGGCGCGGGCCGGCAAATCGTTCGGGGTGCGCGTCTTCGCCTACGACGAAAAAGGCAAGCGCAAGCCGGCGGCCGGCGTCAAGGTCAGCGGAGCGAGCGGGCGGACCAACGCGAAAGGCCTCGCCGCGGTGACGCTGCGCCGGCCGGCGCAGCTGATCGCCCGCCACGGCAAATACATCCCGTCCAACCGGACCCCGGTCTGCGTCGGCGGGAAGTGCCCGCGGGGCTGACCCGGTGAAGCCTCGCCGCGGCCCGGCGCTCGCGATCGCGCTGCTGACGGCAGCGTTCGCGAGCGCCGGCTGCGGCGCCGGCGCCGGCGAGGAGGTGGGGGAGGCCTCGCTGACCGTCAGCCGCGACTACGGCGTCGAGCGGATCCTCGGGCCGGCGCGCGAGCCGGTCGAGGAGTCCGACACGGTGATGCGGCTGCTCGATCGCGAGGCCGAGGTCTCCACCCGCTACGGCGGCGGCTTCGTCAGCTCGATCGAGGGCCTGGCGGAAGCGGTCGAGGACGGCCGCCGCTATGACTGGTTCTTCTACGTGAACGGGGTCGAGGCGCCGGTCGGCGCCGCCGAGTTCGACCTGGGCGGCGGCGAGGCGGTCTGGTGGGACTACCGCGCCTGGACGGCGGCCTCGCGGGTACCGGCGGTGGTCGGCTCCTTCCCGCGGCCGCTGGCAGGTGGCTACGAGGGACGCGAGCGGCCGGTCGCGCTCGAGTGCCGCGGCGCCGGCGCCGCCTGCGGGCTGGCGCGGCTGAGATTGCGCCGCGCCGGGGTGCGCGTTGGCGCTTACGACCGCTACGCGAATGCGAATGCGAATGCGGGTCGGGAGGAGGGCCCGCCGGCCGCAGCGGGGAGGCCACCCGCGGGGGCGATCCGGGTCCTGGTCGGCCCCTGGGCGCGGCTGCGAAGCGACCCCGCCGCGGCGCAGCTCGAGCGGGGCCCGCAGGTCAGCGGCGTCTTCGCCGAGCTCGTCCGGTCAGAGGACGGCTACGGGCTCGTCGGCGTCGACGAAGACGGTCAGCGGGCGCGCCGCTTCGGCCGCGGCGCCGGCATCGTCGCCGCCACCCGGCGCAACGGCGCCCCGCCGGTCTGGCTCCTCACCGGTCCGACCGCGCGCGGCGCGCTGGCCGCGGCGCGATCGCTCGACAGCGCGGCGCTGCGCGACCGCTACGCGGTCGCCGTCGAGGGCGACGCGCAGGTCCCGCTACCGCTCCCAGGAGGCCCCCGATGAGCTTTCGGTGCGCCCCTTGCCCGCCAGATAGGCATAAAGCGCAGCGGAAGGGCGACGGGCGACTATGAGATCGCCGTTCGCCTACACGCCCCGCCCCGGGCCGCTGCAGTCGGCCTCGCCCGGCGCGGCGGTCGCCTACCTCGGCGCCCAGGTCGCCGTAGCCTTACTCTACTCGAGCCCACTGGTGCTGGCCGCGGCC
>JBBDTK010000093.1:23527-29977 GCA_040904405.1 Solirubrobacterales bacterium
CCCCCCCCGCCGCGATCGCCGGCTGCCTCGCCGGGGCCGGCCGGGCGGTGCGGGCGGCGTTGCGGATGGGCCTCAGCCTGGCGCTGCTGATCGTCGTCGTCAACGCCCTCGTCGTCAACCGCGGCGAGACCGTGCTGCTGCGGCTCGGCGAGTGGCCCCTGCTGGGCCGGGTCGACGTAACCGCCGAGGCGCTCGCCGCCGGCGCCGCGATCGGCCTGCGCGCCGCCGTCGCGATGGTCGCCTTCGCCGTCTACTCCTCCTGCGTCGACCCCGACCGGGTGCTGCGGGCGCTGCGCCCGCTCGCCGGCCGCTCGGCGCTGACCGCGGCGCTGATCTCGCGCCTGGTCCCGGTCGCCGCCGCCGACGCCGCCCGCCTGCGCGACGCCGGCAGGCTGCGCGGCCCGGCGGCAGCCGGCGTCGGCCGCGCCGCCCTCGTCCGCCGCCTGCTGGCCGGCTCGCTCGACCGGGCGGTGGACGTAGCGGCCACGCTCGAGCTGCGCGGCTACGGCCTGGCGAGCCCAGGCGCTGCGCGGGGCGGTGTCCTCGGTCGGTTGGATCGGGTCACGCACAAAAAAGTGCGCTCCCCTCACCGCCCTCCCTGCGTCCTAGCCCCGCTTGGTCCGGCACTCGCCAGGCTCCGGTTTCAGTCACGTTACGACGGCCGGTTCTACGCGACGGGCGCGATCGTCCTCGCCGCCGCAATCGCCGGCAAGCTGCTGGGGGCGGATCGGTTCGACGCCTATCCCACGGTCGAGATCGGCGTTGGCGCGGCGACCGCAGGCCTCTCGGTGCTGATCGTCGCCGCCGGGCTGGCGCCCTGGAGGCGCGATGGCTGAGATAGCAACCGCCCGCGCCGCCCCCGTCCTCGCGATCGAGGGCCTGAGCTACGCCTACCCGACCGCGGCCGGGCCGACGAGCGCTGCATTTGCCTCCAATAGGGGGGTCAATGCAGCGCTCGCGCTCCGCGACGTCTCGCTCGACCTCGCCGCGGGCGAGTTCGCGCTGCTGGCCGGCCGCTCGGCCTGCGGCAAGACGACCCTGCTGCGCGCCGCCTGCGGCCTCGTCCCGCACTTCCACGGCGGCGAGATCGAGGGGAGCGTCCACGTTGCCGGCATCGACGCGATCGCCAGCGGCCCGGGCGAGCTCGCCGCAGTCGTCGGCTACGTCGCCCAGGACCCCGAGACCCAGGTCGTCTCGACCACCGTCGCCGCCGAGCTGGAGCTCCCGCTCGAGCTGCGCGGGCAACCCGCCGCCTCGCGTGCAAGGGCCGTAGAGGAGGTGGCCCTGGCCCTCGCCATCCCGCACCTGCTGGAGAGAACGGTGGACACGCTTTCGGGTGGCGAGCTTCAACGGGTCGCCCTCGCTGCCGCTCTGGTGACGCGCCCCCAGCTCGTCCTCCTCGACGAGCCCACCTCCCAGCTCGACCCGGTAGCCGGCGACGAGCTGATCTGGCTGCTGCGCCGCTTGAACGAGGAGTGGGGGGTCTCGATCCTCCTCGCCGAGCACCGCCTCGAGCGCTGCCTCCCCGCCGCCGACCGGGTGATCGCCATGGACTCCGCAGCGATCGCCTACGACGGCGCCCCCGCCGGCTTCCTCGCCTGGGCCCAGTCCAACGACCCCGCCCTCGAGACCCCGGCCGCCCGCCTTTTCTCCCTTGCCGGCATCGAACCCCTACCCACGGGCGTTCGCCAGGCGCGCCAGGCTCTGTCCGCCGAGCCGCCGGGGAGGGGGGAGGGGGACAGCCCCCGCTGTCTTCGGAAAAAGTTGAGAGAGGAGGGTGTCCCCCTCCCCCCGCCACAAGCCGCTTCGTCCCTGGCCTGTCGCAACCTCTGGGTCGAGCTGGGCGAGAGGGATGCGCGGCGCGACGTGTTGCGGGGCATCGACCTGAGCGTCAAACGGGGTGAGCGAGTTGCGCTGATGGGGCGCAACGGCGCCGGCAAGAGCACCTTGCTGCGGGCGATGGCGGGGTTGACCGAACCGGTGAAGGGGAGGGCCGAGCTGCCCGGCGGCATCGCCCTGCTGACCCAGACTCCCGGCGACTACCTGGTCCGCGAGCGGGTCGGCGACGAGCTGCCGGGGGATGTCGGGTTGGCGGGGCTGCGACTCGTCGGCCTGGACGAGAAGATCGACGCCGACCCGCGCGACCTCTCCGGCGGCGAGCGGCAGCGACTGGCGCTGGCGATCGCCCTGGCGGGCCGGATGGAGGGTGACGAGCTGCCGGGCCTGGTCGCCCTCGACGAGCCGACGCGCGGCATGGATCGCGCCCGCAAGCGCGACCTGACCGAGACGATCGCCGCGCTCGCGGGCCGCGGCGCCGCGGCGCTCGTCGCCACCCACGACGTCGAGTTCGCCGCCGAGTTCGCCGAGCGCGTCGTCCTGCTCGGCGACGGCGTCGTGATCGCCGACGGGCCGGCCGCGGAGGTGCTCTCCGGCGGCTGGTACTTCGCCACCGAGGTGGCGCGCATCCTCGACCGCCCCGGGGTCATCACCCCGGAGCAGGGGGCGGCTGCGCTGGCGGAGGGGCTGCGGTGACCTGGGAGCTGGCCAGCTTCCTGATCCTCGGCGCAGCCCTGCTCGGCGGCTTCGCCTGGTACGAGCGCTCGCGCCCGACCTCGCAGGTGGTGGCGCTGGTCGCGGCGCTGGCGGCGCTGGCGGTCGCCGGGCGGGTGGCCTTCGCGGCGCTGCCCAACGTCGTTGCCACCACCGACATCGTCGTCTTCTCCGGCTTCGCGCTCGGCCCGGGCCCCGGCTTCGCCGTCGGCGCCCTCGCCGGGCTGGTCTCCAACTTCTGGCTCGGCCAGGGACCGTGGACTCCGTGGCAGATGGCGGGGTGGGGAATGTGCGGGGTGCTCGGGGCCGCCCTGGCCCTGGTCCGGCCCCGCGCCGGCCGCCTCACTCTGGCCGCTTTCTGCGCCCTGGCCGGCATCGCGTACGGCGCTCTGCTGAACTTCTCTCTGATGGCCACCTACGGAGGAGAGCTCTCATGGCAGCGATTCCTGGCGCTGGAGTCGCGTGCCGTGCCCTTCGACGCCGCCCACGCGATCGGCAACGCGACCCTGGCCCTGATCGCCGGCCCGGCGATGGTGCGGGCGCTGACCCGCTTCCGCGAGCGCTTCCAGTGGCGCGCCCCGGCGGTCGCCTCGCTGCTCCTGCTCGGCCTCGCCCTGATCACCGCGCTGCCGGCGCCGGCGCAGGCCAACGACGTCGATCGCGCGGCGAGCTGGCTGGTCGCGGCGCAGAACGCGGACGGCGGCTGGGGCGCCTCGCCCGGGGACGACTCGGCCGCCGACATAACCGCCTGGACGATGCTCGGGTTGGAGGCCGCGGGCCGCAACCCGCTCGACCTCGTCTCCCGCCGCGGCCGCAACCCGGTCGGCTACCTGCGCTCGCAGGTCGGCGAGCTGAACAGCCCCGGCGACCTGGCGCGGACGATCCTCGCCCTGCAGGGCGCCGGGGTGAATCCCCGCGCCTTCGGCGGCCGCGACCTGGTCGGGGCGCTGGCCAAGCGCCGCCGCGACGACGGCTCCTTCGCCGGCTGGCCGGGATCGACCGCCTTCGCGATCATTGCCCTGCGCAAGGCCGGCGCCAGCGGGCTCGACGCTTCGATCTCGTGGCTGATCGGGGCGCAGAACGAGAACGGCGGCTGGGGCGACCTGCCCAACTCGACCAGCACCGCGGACGGGACCGGCGCCGCGCTGCAGGCGATCGCGCAGACCAGGGCCGCCGAGCGCGGCCTCTCCTACCTGCGCAAGGCGCAGCGCCCCAACGGCGGCTATCCCACCGGCGGCAGCGGCGCGGTCAACTCGCAATCGACCGCCTGGGCGGTGCAGGGCATGCTCGCCCTCGGCGCCAACGCCGGCAAGGCGCTCGACTACCTCGCCGCCCGCCAGGACGACGACGGCCACTACCGCTACTCGGCCTCCAGCGACCAGACCCCGGTCTGGGTGACCGGCCAGGTGCTGACCGCGGTCGCCGGCAAGTTCTTCCCGGTCCCGGCGCCGCCGCGACGGTCGACCGCCGAGCCGGGAACGGATGGTTCGGATCCGGAGTCGACCGGGCCGGCCCCGCCCGCGAGCGACGCCGCGCCCCCGCTGACCCTGCCCGAGTCCTTCCGCGGCGGTGGCTCCGGCCTCCCCGCGCCGCCGCCGGCGGGCGGCGTGCCGGTGCCGCCCTCCGCGACCCCCGGCCCGAGCCCGGGCCTGCCGCTGCCCGGCGGCGGCCTCGAGGGCGATGACCCGGAACCGCAGCCGGCCGCGCCGCCCTTCGAAGCGGGCGAGAACCCCGGGCCCGAGCCCTGGGCGCCGGTCGGGGTCGGCCTCGGCACCGGCGGCCTAGCCCTCGGCGGCGTCCTCTTCTTCGGCCGCCGCTTCGGCTGGTGAGCATGGACGTCGAGACGGCGATACGCACCCGCCGCACCCACAAGGCGTTCGGCGCCGAGCCGCTCTCCCGCGAGCAGATCGAGGAGCTGCTCGAGCTGGCGCGCTGGGCGCCCAACCACAACCTGACCGCGCCCTGGCGCTTCCGCGTGATCGGCCCGGCGGCGCTGGCGCGGCTGAAGCGGGCGGCCGGCCCCGAGGGCGCCGCCAAGCTCGACCGCGCCCCGACCCTGATCGTCGTCTCCTGCGCGCTCGGCGCCGACCCGGTCCAGGACGAGGAGGACCTGCACGCGACCGCGGTCGCCTCCTACATTGTCCTGCTCGCCGCCCACGCCCGCGGCCTCGCCGGCTACTGGCGCACGCCGGGGCTGCTGCGCTCGAACGGGGGCCGGGAGGCGGTCGGCCTGCCCGAGCGCGAGCGCTTCGTCGGCCTGCTCCACCTCGGCCGGCCGCGGCAGCGCAAGCAGCCGCCCGAGCGCCCGCCGGTGGCGCAGACCACCACCTACCTCGACTGATGCTGACCCGCGACGCAGCGCTCGAGGAGATCGCCGGCCAGCGCTTCGAGGTGGTCGTGATCGGCGGCGGCATCACCGGCGCCGGGGTCGCCCTCGACGCCGCCTCGCGCGGCTACTCGGTGGCGCTGCTGGAGCGCGGCGATTACGCCGAGGGGACCTCCAGCCGCTCCTCGAAGATGGTCCACGGCGGCCTCCGCTACCTGCAGAACTTCGACCTCGGGCTGGTCCGCGAGGCGCTGCTGGAGCGCCAGCTGATGGTGCAGCTGGCGCCGCACCTGGTCTACCCGACGCCCTTTCTCGTGCCCGCCTTCGGCGAGGACCGGCGCGACCGCAGGATCGGCATCGGGCTCAACATGTACGACGTCATGGCCAGCACCCGGGTCGGCCGCAGCCGCCGTGAGATGAGCTCGGCGAAGGAGGTCGACGAGGACTTCTACTGGTCGCCGGACCGCCACCGCACGATCGACCGCGAGGAGGTGCTCGAGCTGGTCCCCTCGCTGGCGCCGCGCGAGCCCTCCGCCGCCTACCTCTTCTACGACTGCCAGACCGACGACGTGCGGCTGGTCCTGACCGTGCTCGGCGAGGCGGCCCGCTTCGGCGCGGTCAGCCTCAACGGCGCCGAGGTGACCGAGGTGCTCTCCAGCGGCGGCCGCGCCTCCGGCGTCGCCTTCGTCGAGGCGGAGTCGGGCCAGCGCTTCGAGGTCGAGGCCGAGAACGTGGTCAACGCGACCGGGGTCTGGGCCGACCGGATCGGCCCCGAGGTGGCGGCGGAGGAGGACGTGCCGCGGATCGCCCCCAGCCGCGGCACCCACGTGCTGCTCGACCGCGCCGACCTCTCGACCGGCTCGGCGGCCTGCATCGTGCCGGCCGGCGCCGGGCGGGGGATCTTCGCCCTGCCCTGGTACGGGCGCACCCTGGTCGGCACCACCGACAACGACTTCGACGGCGAGATCGACAGCCCGCGCCCGGGCGCCGAGGACGTCGAGTACCTGCTCGACGCGGTCAACGCCTTCTTCGGCGCCTCGCTGAGCGACTCCGACCTGGTCGGCGCCTACGCCGGCGTGCGGCCGCTGATCTCGACCGGCGACTCGCGCAAGTCGGTCGACATCTCGCGCAAAGCGGAACTCTACGAGACCTCCTCGGGGATGCTGACGATCACCGGCGGCAAGCTGACCACCTGGCGGCGGATGGCGAAGCAGACGGTCGACCGGCTGGTCGAGCGCGAGGGCCGCGAGGCGCCCTGCCGCACGGCCGAGATCCCGCTCGGGATGGAGGCGCGGCCCGAGGACCTGGAGGCGCCCGAGGGGGTCGGGGAGGAGGCGGTCGCGCAGCTGGCCTTCCGCTACGGGCACGCGGCGCGCACCGTCCTCGACCTGGCCTGGAAGCAGCCGAAGCTGGCCGCCCCGATCGTCGCCGGCCGCCCCGACCTGCTGGCCGAGGCGGCGATCGCGGCGCGGGCAGAGCAGGCGCGCTGCGTCGCCGACGTGCTGCTGCGCCGCACCAGGCTGGGACTGCTGGCGGCGCCGCAGCTGCGCGGCGCCGCGCCGGCCCGCGCGGTC
>JBBDTK010000094.1:0-4427 GCA_040904405.1 Solirubrobacterales bacterium
CGATCGTGTTCTCGGAGATCGGCGTGTCGCGCACCCGCCGCTCGCCGAACTCCTCCAGCAGCCCTTCGGTCACCTTGAACGCCCCCTGGAAGACGCCGACGTCCTCGCCGATCACGAAGACCGCCTCGTCGCGCCGCATCTCCTCGAACATCGCGTCGCGCAGCGCCTCCCGCATCCGCAGCGCCGTCATCGGCCGCTTTCCTCCCGCTCGCTGCCGACCTCGTCGCCCGCCGCCTCACCGTCCTCCCGCTCCGCCGCGACCTCGGGCTCCGAGCCCTCTTGGGCGTCGCCCTCCTTGGCCGGGTTGGGACGCGGCCCGTCCGGCTGGCCGCCGTAGGCCGCGCCGGCCTCGGCCAGCTCGCGCGCCGCCGCCGGCATCGACTCCTCGCGCTCGCCCCGGTGCGGCTCGGGGCTGCGCTCGTCGACCGCGTACCAGGCGTCCTCGCTCTCCAGCACGTAGAGCCGTTCGTAGAGCGTGTCGAGCTCCGGTTCCGGCGAGGCGTCGGCGAACTCGACCGCCGCGGTCACGACCTCCTCGGCCTTCTCGCGCACCTCCTGCAGCTCGCGCTCGCCGAGCACGCCGGCGTCGATGCAGCGCCGCGCGAAGGCCTCGATCGGGTCTTTGCGCTGCCACTCCTCGACCTCTTCGCGCTCGCGGTAGACCTCCGGGTCGGCGGCGGAGTGGCCGCGGTAGCGGTAGGTGAAGGCCTCGAGGATGCTCGGGCGGCGCTCCTCGCGGGCCAGCCGGATCCCCTCGGCGACCCCCTCGCGCACCGCCAGCACGTCCATCCCGTCGACCCGCTCGCCGCCGATCCCGAAGCCCTCGGCCTTCTTCGAGAGGTCGGTCTGGGCCGAGTGGCGCTCGACCGAGGTGCCCATCCCGTAGAGGTTGTTCTCGACCAGGAAGAAGACCGGCAGTTTCCAGAGCGCCGCCAGGTTCATCGTCTCGCCGAAGTTGCCGGTGTTGGAGGCGCCGTCGCCGAACATGCAGACGGTCACCGCGTCCTCGCCCTTGTACTCGGAGGAGAGGGCGAGGCCGGCGGCCAGCGGCAGGTTGCCGCCGACGATCCCGTAGCCGCCCATGAAGCGCTTCTCGAGGTCGAAGATGTGCATCGAGCCGCCCCGCCCGCCGCCGGTCCCGTCGACCCGGCCGAAGAGCTCCGCCATCACCCGCTTCGGCTCGGTGCCGCGGGCGATCGCGTGGCCGTGGGTGCGGTAGGTGCCGATCAGGTAGTCCTCGTCGCGCATCACCGAGGTGGTGCCGACGATCGTCGCCTCCTCGCCGATCCCGAGGTGGAGGAAGCCGCCCGCCTTGGCCCGCTGGTACTGCCGTCCTGCCTCCTCCTCGAAGCGGCGGATCAGCGCCATCCGCGCGAGCAGCGCATAACAGGTGGAGGCGTCCGGCAAGTCGGCCACGCCCTGACCTTAGCTAGCCGCTTGGATTGCCTCGTCGAGCCGGTCGTCGCCCCCCATTCCGCTGTTCCTTTTGTGTCCCAGAGACACAAAAGGAACAGCGGAAGGTCAGGCCGCTGCCGCGACCGCGTCCTCGAGCCGGTCGTCGCCCCAGAAGACCTCGTCGTCGACGACCACGGCCGGCACGCCGGTGACCCCGCGCTCGCCGGCGGCTTCCGTGGCCTCGACCAGCGCACGCTTGACAGCCCCGGTCCCGATCGCCTTGTTCACCGCGTTCGGGTGCAGCTCGCAGGCGGCGGCGGCGATCAGGACGTTGTCGAGCTCGCTCAGGTCGCGGCCGGCGGCGAAGGCCTGGCGGAAGCCGGCGAGGGCGAAGGAGACGGTGCGGCCGGTCTGCTTGGCGAAGGTCGCGGCGCGCATCGCGGTCAGCGTGTTGCCGGGCCAGGGGTCGGGCCAGGCCAGTGGCGCCAGCCCGCAGGCAACGGCGCGCCGCTCGACCTCGGCGATCCCCTCCTCACGCCCGGGGCCGTTGGCCCACGAGTCGCGCCCGAAGCGCTTGAACAACCCGCCGAGCAGGGTCGGCTGCCACTCCGGCTGCTCCAGCCCGGCGCCGGCGAACGCCCCGCTGATCCGCTCCGCGGTCAGGTACGCGTAGGGCGAGCCCAGGTCGAAGTAAAAGGTGGCGCGACTCATCTAGGCGAGCGAAAACCAAGCAGGTCGGTGGACGCAGGGAGGGCGACGATGGGAGCGCACTTTAGTGCGTGACCTGAGGAGACCGACCGAGGACGCCGAGATGCGCAGGTTTGCAGCCGCCTAGGCGTGTATCGCCCAGCCATCTACCGCCCGTGCCGCGTCGAGGACCGCCTCGGAGATCGTCGGGTGGGGGTGGACGATCTCGGCCAGCTCCTGGTAGCCGCCCTCCAGCGCCATCGTCGCGACCAGCTCGGCGATCATGTCGCAGGCACGGTTGCCGACAATGTGGGCGCCGAGGATCTCGCCGTAGGAGGCGTCGACGACCAGCTTGACCAGGCCGTCCTTGTCGTCGTAGACGGTGGCGCCGCCGACCCCGCCCAGCTTCTGCTTGCCGATCTTGACCTCCCGCCCGGCCTGCCTGGCCGCGGCCTCGGTGAGCCCGACGCTGGCCACCTGCGGGTGGCAGAAGGTGGCGCCGGCGACCAGGCTCTGGTCGACCGGGTGGGCGTTCTCCCCGGCCGCGTGCTCGACCGCGACCACGCCCTCCTCGGAGGCCTTGTGGGCCAGCGCCTTGGCGTTGACCAGGTCGCCGATCGCGTAGACCTTGGGGTTGGAGGTGCGACCGAACTCGTCGACCTTGACCTTGCCGTTCTCCTCCAGCTCGATCCCGGCCTGCTCCAGCCCGAGCCCCTCGACGTCGGCGCCGCGGCCGCCGGCGACGCAGAGGTAGTCGACCTCGGCGCTCGTCTCGCCGTAGGAGAGTTTGACCGAGTCTTCGCCGGGCTCGACCTTCTCGACCGGGGCGCCGGTGGAGATCTCGATCCCCTGCTTCTTGAAGGCGCGTTCGACCACCTTGGCCATGTCCCTGTCCTCGGCGGGGAGGATCTGGTCGAGCATCTCGATCAGCACCACCTCGGTCCCGAAGCGGGCGTAGGCGGAGGCGATCTCGGCTCCCGAGGCGCCGCCGCCGACCACGGCGATCTTCTTCGGCTGCTCGGGCAGCGACCAGGCGCCCCAGGTGTCGACGACGCGGCCGCCGAACTCGACCCCGGGGATCGGCAGCGCCACCGAGCCGGTGGCGAGGATCACCGTGCCCCCCTCGTAGACGTCCTCGTCGACCTTGACCCGACCCTCGCCCTCGAGCGAGCCGTCGCCCTCGATCAAGGTCACCTTGTTCTTCTCCCAGAGCATCCGCACTCCCTTGGAGAGCGACTCCGAGACGGACGCGCGGCGCTTGCCCAGGGCATCCCAGTCGAGCGAGACGTCCTTGGCGACGACGCCGAGCTCGGCGCTCTCGCGCGCCTGGTCGTAGATCTCCGCCGTGCGCAGCACCGTCTTGGCGGGGATGCAGGCGTAGTTGAGGCAGCGGCCACCCGGTTTGTCGCGCTCGACCACGGCGGTTTTCTTGCCCAGCTGGGCGGCGCGGATCGCGGCCACGTAGCCGCCCGGGCCGCCGCCGATGACGATCACGTCGAAGGAATCCGCCACGGCTCCGAGCCTATAGAAAGGCTAGGGCCGCCGCGGCATCTGGATCCGCGCCATCGCCTTGACCATGAAGTAGAAGAAGGCGCCGGCGCCGGCGAGCAGGCCCCCGGTCGCGAGCACCTGGGCGAGGCTGGACGCCTGCACGGTGAGCCCGAAGAAGGCGCTGAAGATCAGCAGGACGAGCAGCAGCTGGAAGCCGAGCACGGCCCAGTAGCGGGCGCGCCACATCCCCCAGGCCATGATCGCCATCAGCAGGGTCGGGGCGAGCACCTGCGCCAGCGGCGCTTTGTCGCCTTCGACCTCGAACCCGATCAGGTAGCTGGCGACGATCGAGAGCGCGATCAGGGCGGCGACGACGGCGCCGATCGTCACCACCAGCGGCCGCTCGCCCTCGGCCAGCGGGGTGAGGCCTTCGCGCACCGCCTGGTTGCGCTCCTCCGCCCGGGCGTAGCCGCGCTCCATCCGCTCGCGCGGGGTCGGAGCGGCGCCGCGCTGCTTGCGCTTGCGCGGCGGCCCGGGCTCAGCCACCGGGCGCCGCCTCCCCGACCGCGGCGAGGGCGCCGCGCAGAGCCCCGGCGGCGGCGGCCGGATCGTCCGCATCGCGGATCGCCCGCACGGCGCCGAGCCGGCGCGCCCCGGCGGCGACCACCTCGGCCGCGTTGGACGGGTCGATGCCGCCGATCGCGAAGAAGGGGTGGGGGGACACGGCGGCCGCGTGCTCGACCAGGCCGAGCCCGACCCCCGGCCGCCCCGCTTTCGTCGGCGTCTCCCAGACCGGTCCGACGCTGACGTAGTCAACGCCCGGTGACGCCCCTGGCCGGCGCATATCGGCGTCC
>JBBDTK010000094.1:4437-5185 GCA_040904405.1 Solirubrobacterales bacterium
TCGGTCGCTCGCGTGCGGAGCACGCCACGCTCCCTGCGTCCTTGATCTGCTTGGCCAGGCGCGTCACCGGAGGCGGCTAGTTGCTCCACCGAGTGGGTGGAGAGGCCGACGATCATCTCCGGCCCGAGGATCTCGCGCGCCTCCTCGACCGGCATGTCGTCCTGGCCGAGGTGGACGCCGTCCGCGTTGCAGGTCCTCGCCAGCCAGGGGTCGTCGTTGACGATGAAGAGGGCGCTGTGGGTGTCGCAGAGGCGCCGGAAGGTGCGGGCCGAGCGCTCGATCTCGTCGCGCGGCAGCTCCTTCTCGCGCAGCTGGACGATGTCGGCGCCGCCGCTGAGCGCGGCGTGCAGCACGGCCTCGGGCTCTTCGCCGCGCGGCAGCGCGTCGCAGACGAAGTAGAGCCGCGCCGTGCGCAGCCGCTCGCGTCGCTGCGGACCTCTCGCCTCGGGCATAGCCAAGCTCACCCCCTGATTATTGCCTGACCGGGCCGGTGGGTGGGTAGCATCGGTTCTGTACGGGAGCCGCTGGCGCTGTTCGGGCGCCGAGGCTGAGAGGGCGGCAACGAGGCCGCCGACCGTCAGTGTCCTATCCCCGATGTTGGGAATAGGACACTCAACCTGATCCGGGTAATGCCGGCGGAGGCAAGCGTGAGTCTGAGCGAGAGTCCCTCTAAGCGGCGAAGCTACGACACGGTGATCGTGGGCGGCGGGGCGATCGGCCTCTGCTGCGCCTGGCGGCTGGCGCAGCG
>JBBDTK010000095.1:0-29611 GCA_040904405.1 Solirubrobacterales bacterium
GACATCAAGATCCTCAACAACCTCAACAACGTCGGCGCGATCGAGGTCAACGCCTTCCAGTCGCAGTCCGACGTGGTGCTGCAGAAGTCGATCCGCGAGGGCTTCGGCCTGACCGTGACCGAGGCGCTCTGGAAGGGACGGCCGACCGTGGCCGGCAACGTCGGCGGGATCCCGCTGCAGATCGAGGACGGCGTGAGCGGCTACCTCGTCGACGACCCCTCGCAGTGCGCGCGGCGCTGCATCGAGATCCTCGCCGACCCGGAGCTGGGCAAGCGGCTCGGCCGAGCCGGCAAGGAACACGCCCGGCGCGAGTTCCTCTCGCCGCGCCTGCTGCGCGACTGGCTGGAGTTGTTGGGAGAACTCCAGTGACTGGGCGTTCGATTCAAATTTCCGAACCCGCGGATGACGTGTCTGGCACTCCCCCGCGGGCACGCAAATTGGGAATCGAACGTTCAGCCCCTCAGTAGGGTGGGGGACGTGGAAGACCCATTGATCGTCGTCTCCAATCGCGGGCCGGCGCAGTTCGAGCGTGACGAGGCCGGCGAGCGCACCGTGCGGCGCGGCGGCGGCGGGTTGGTCACGGCCCTCTCGGGGTTGGTCTCCCACCGCGAGGCGCTCTGGATCGCCTCGGCGATGACCGACGAGGACGTCGCCGTCTCCGAGGAGCACGGCGGGCCGGTCGGGCTGGAGATCGACGGGATCGATTACCGCGTGCTGCTGGTCGGCAGCGATCCCGATGCCTACGACAGCTTCTACAGCGTCATCGCAAACCCGATCCTCTGGTTCATCCAGCACTACCTCTGGGACCTCTCCAACGCGCCCGACATGCGCCAGGAGGAGCTCGACGCCTGGGACTTCGGCTACCAGGCGGTCAACCGCGACATCGCGCGGGCGGTGCTGGGGCAGATCGAGGACCGCGAGCGGCCGCTGGTGATGCTGCACGACTACCACCTCTACACCGCCCCGGGAATGATCCGCGACGCGCGGCCCGACGCCTTCCTGCACCACTTCGTCCACATCCCCTGGTCGCAGCCCGACAGCTGGCGGATCCTGCCCGGCCGGATCCGCGAGGCGATCTTCCGCGGCATGCTGGCCAACGACATCATCGGCTTCCACACCCACTCCTACTGCATCAACTTCATCCGCTGCTGCGACGAACTGCTCGAGGTCGACGTCGACTACGACCGCTGCCTGGTGCGGCACGCCGGCGGGCAGACCGTGTGCCGTGCCTACCCGCTCTCGATCGACGCCGAGCGGCTGCGGCGGGCGGCCGAGTCGGCCGAGGTGGCGGCGGCCGAGCGCGAGGTGGTGGAGCGGCGCCGCGAGCATCTGATCATCCGCGTCGACCGCGCCGACCTCTCCAAGAACGTGCTGCGCGGCTTCACCGCCTTCGACGTCTTCCTCCAGCAGCACCCCGAGTTCCGCGAGAGCGTCACCTTCGTCGCCCACCTGCAGCCCTCGCGCCAGGACGTGCCCGAGTACGCCGAGTACCTGGAACGGATCGAGGCGCTGGTCGCGGTCGTCAACCACCGCCACGGCACCACCGACTGGATGCCGATCGACCTGAAGATCTACGAGAACTTCCCCGAGGCGGTCGCCCGCTACAAGCACTTCGACCTGCTGATGGTCAACTCGATCTTCGACGGGATGAACCTGGTCGCCAAGGAGGCGCCGGCGGTCAACACCCGCGACGGCGTGCTGATGCTCTCCGAGAACACCGGCTCGCACGAGGAGCTGGCGGACTGCGTGCTCACCGTCAACCCGTTCGACATCCAGGAGCAGGCCGACGCGATCTACCGGGCGCTGACGATGGAGCCCGAGGAGCGGCGGGTGCGGTCGCAGCACCTGAAGGAGATCATCTACTCGCGCAATCCGGGCGACTGGGTCGACGAGCAGCTGCGCGACATCGCGGAGTTGCGCGAGGCGGTCGCGTAGGGGGCGGAGTCCACAGCTGCAGCACTTCGGGCCGCTTCGCGAGGCTCCATCGGGACAGCCCCCGACCCCTCCCCCAGCCGAAGCTTTGCTCGCTCTTTCCGGGAAGCGGGGGGAGAGCTTCGCGATCTCAGCGCTTGAACGGGGATGCGTCTGCGGATTCGCTGGGGGACGGCTGGGAAAGCTGCCGCGATCATCGTCGCTGGGCTCGTTGCGCTGCAGGCGGCTCCAGCGCTGCTGAAGCCACCGGAGCCGGAGCCTTTGCCACCCGACGTGGGGCTGCCGCGGATCGAGGTGGCAGAGCCGCTTGCTGCCGGGCGGGTCGGGAGCGGTCGCTTGGGCGATCGACGTGGAAGGAAGCGGAAACTCGGGCGGGGGGCGGCGGGTTGGGGTGTCCGGGGCCGGGCGGAGTCTGCGGAGGGGAAGACCTCGAAGCGAGATGCGCGTCGTCCCGACCCGCGGAGCAGATCGCCGCCCAAGCCGGACACCCCCACCCGCCCACAGGACCCGCCCGCCACGGCGCCGCCGGCGCCTCCCGTCGAAACGCCAGTGCCGGAAGCTCTCCCTCCCGCGCCTGAGCCAGCCCCTCCCGACGACGGGTCAATGGAGTTCGCGCCGCGCTAGCTATAGTCCCACGCCGTTTTGGCCGCGATGCGCGAATACGAGCTGGTGCTGATGCTGGACCCGGGGCAGGATGCCGCCGGGCGCGACGCGGTGGCCAACGAGGCGAAGAAGCAGATCGAGGGTGGCGGCACGCTGAAGCAGGAGAACGCCTGGGGCCTGCGCAAGATGGCCTACGAGATCGCGCGGCGCACCGAGGCCGACTACCGCTGGTACCGCTTCGAGGCGCCGACCGAGCTGCTCGAGCAACTCGACCACAACCTCAAGATCGCCGACGGCGTGCTGCGCTTTCGCGTCTTCAAAGTCGACGCCGACACGCCGGTGACGGTGCCGCCGCCGACCAGCGCTCCCGGTCCGGGCGCCGCGCGCGAGCGGCCGGACGCCGAGCCGCAAGCCGCCCCGGCGGCGGCGGAGCCGGCCGAGGGCGCGCCGCAAGCCCCGGTGGCGGAGGAGCCGGCTGAGGCAGCGCCGCAAGCCCCGGTGGCGGAGGAGCCCGCCGCCGAGGGCGCCGAGCCCGCCGCGTAGTCCTCTTTTCGCGCAGATTCCGGGGTCGGGGGGGAGAGTCGCGCCGCGGGCGCTCTTAGACTGATGTCTCGATAAACGATCTTGAGGAGTGAGAGCCGTGGCGGCTTCGAACATCAACGTGGTGGTCATCACCGGGAACCTGACGCGCGATCCTGAGCTGCGCAGCACGCCCGGCGGCACCTCCGTCTGCAAGCTTCGGGTGGCGGTCAACAGCCGCCGCAAGGACCAGAGCGGCAACTGGGTCGACAAGCCCAACTACTTCGACGTGACCGTCTGGGGAGCGCAGGGCGAGAACTGCGCCAACTACCTCTCCAAGGGCCGGCCCGTAGCGGTCGAAGGCCGACTCGACTGGCGCGAATGGGAGGACAAAGAGGGCGGCAAGCGGCAGAGCGTCGAAGTGATCGCCAACTCGGTCCAGTTCCTCGGCTCACGCGACAGCGGCGGCAACGACAGCGGCAACGGCTTCACGCCGCGCAGCGACACGCCGGCCGACACCTCGGACATGGACGCCGCGCCCGCCGGGGCGACCGGCGGCGGCAACGGAGACGACGACATCCCCTTCTAAGGGCCTAAGGGCCTGACGGCCTGCGGCCTTGCCAGGCCAGGACGCAGGAAGCGTGGCGTGCTCTGCACGCGAGCGACCGAGGACGCCGCATGGCGAGGCCGGAGGCCGTTAGCGAGCGACTGAGGACGCCGCATGGCGAGGCCGCAGGCCGTCAGGCTGTAGCATCCCGGCTCGCTTTATGGCTCGACCTAGAGAGAACGAGAACGCGGCAGGCCCGCGACGCGGACGTCGCGGCGCCGACCGCATGCGCCCGCGCAAATACACGCGGATCAACTCCGCCCAGGTCGACTACAAGGATCTCAACCTGCTGCGCCGCTTCCTCTCCGACAAGGGAAAGACGCGCGGCCGGCGGGTGACCGGGCTCTCGCGCAAGCATCAGCGCCAGCTCTCGGTGGCCGTGAAGCGGGCGCGCGAGATTGCGCTGCTGCCCTACGTCGGAGAGCGCTAGTGCTCACTCCGCCGATGTCGGGCCGTTTCTGGCGAGCGAAAGTCGAGCATGGCAAGGACGCAGGGAGGGCAAATAGTCTTGCCCTATTTGCCCGACTGAGGAAGCCGCCAGGCGAAGACTTGCAGCCGCCAGAACGGCGCGTTCATCGGGGCAGGGAGCACTAAATGGCGCAAGCGATCCTGCTCGAGGACGTCGACAGCCTCGGCCAGCGCGGCGAACCGGTCGACGTCGCCCCCGGCTACCTGCGCAACTACCTGATCCCGCGCAAGCTGGCGGCGGCGGCGACGCCAGGGGCGCTGGAGGAGGCGCAGAAGCGTCGGGCCGCTGCCGAGCAGGCCGCGAAGGCCCGAGCCGAGCGCGAAGAGCAGGCGGCGGCGCTGCTCTCCAAGACCGTGCTGACGATCCAGCAACGGGCCGACGACGGCGGCAAGCTGTTCGGCTCGGTCGGCGCCAAGGAGATCGTCGACGCGATCCGCGAGGCGCGCGACCTGCGCATCGATCGCCGCAAGGTCCGCCTCGAGCAGCCGATCCGCGAGATCGGCACCCACATGGTCGAGATCGAGCTCGCCGATGGCGCCGTCGCGACGGTCAAGACGATCGTCGCCGAGGAGAGCTAGCCCCTGCGGGGACTGCCGGCCCGCCTCAGCCGCCGCGCCAGGGCAAGGACGCGGCTCGGCTGGGCGCGCTCGGAGCGGGCGACCGTCGGCCTCGCCGTCCTCGCGCTGGGCGGCGCCGGCACGGTGCTCGCCGGGCAGTTCGGACGGCTCCTGCGCCGCCGCTCGCACGAGCGCGACGGACACGAAAAACTGGTCGAAGCGGCGCCGGCTGCGGCGGTCGACACGGTCGGCGTCGCGGTCAGCGGCTACGCGGCGACGCCGCGCAGCGAGATCGTCCTCTTCAACCTGCTGGCCGGCTTCCTCGGCGCCTTCGCGACGGTGCGGATCTCGACCTGGGGGATCCGCGACAAGTGGTGGCCGTTCCACAACGTCAGCGTCGGTGGCCGCCACATCCACCACTTCGTGCCCGGCATCCTGATCGCCTTCGCCGCCGGGACGGCGGCGCTGCTGACCGAGAGCGAACGGCTCGAGGAGCGGCTGGCGATCCCGATGGGCGCCGGCATGGGCCTGACCTTCGACGAGGCGGCGCTGCTGCTCGACCTGCGCGACGTCTACTGGACCCGCGAGGGCCTGCTCAGCGTCCAGCTCAGCTTCGGCGCGACCGCGATCCTCAGCATCGCGATCCTCACCCAGCGCATGCTGCGCCGCGGCGAGCGCCGGCAGGAGGCCGCGGGGCAGATCCCGCCCGCCGATCGGGTCACGGCCGGCGCCGGCGGGCCGGGCTGAGCGTCCGCCCGAGGCCCGGGATTCTTTAGCCGCTCGTTGCAGGGAGGCCGCTCGTGGAACCCGGCGGGCTCTGGTTTGCTTGCTCTCGGGGTCGAAGGGGGCGAATCCGCCGCCCCCCGCCCTTAACTAAGTGTCGATGCCGCAGCCCTCCGCAGCCAACGTCCCGCCACAGAACATCGAGGCCGAGGAATCGGTCCTGGGCGCGATGCTGGTCGCCGAGCCGTCGCTGAGCCGGGTGATCGACGAGGTCAAGCTCAACGCCGAGGACTTCTACCTCGATAAGCACGCGGCGATCTTCCGCGCCGCCCACGACCTCTACGCCGCCTCGAAGCCGGTCGACGAGCTCAGCGTCGGCGAGGCGCTGGTGCAGCGCAACGAGATCGACGCGGCGGGCGGCAAGCACTACGTCTCCGAGCTGGCGGCCAAGGTCCCCGCCGCCGGCAACGCCAAGCACTACGCCGAGATCGTCCAGCAGAACTCGCTGCTGCGTCGCCTGCTCGGCGCCGGGCAGGAGATCCAGGGCTGGGTCCACGAACGCGACGGCGAGCCGCGCGAGCTCTCCGAGCGGGCCGAGAAGCTGCTCTTCGACGTCGCCCACAAAGAGCAGGCAAGCGACTTCCGCCTGCTCTCGGAGATCCTCCACGACGAGGTCGACCGGCTCGAGAAGCTCTCCACCGGCGAGAGCGAGCTGACCGGCACCCCCTCCGGCTTCCGCGACATCGACGCGATCACGGGCGGATTTCAGCCAGGCAACCTGATCATCGTCGCTGCAAGGCCTGCGATGGGAAAGTCGGCGTTAGTTGCAAATGTTGCCGAGAACGTCGCGGTGAAGCGGCAGATGCCGGTCGCCTTCTTCTCGCTCGAGATGTCGGAGGTCGAGCTGGCGCAGCGCTTCATCGCCTGCCGGGCGCGGATCTCCGGCGACAAGCTGCGCAAGGGCCAGGTCGCCCAGAAGGACTGGCCGAAGGTGGTACGGGCCTGCAACGAGCTGGAGGAGGCGCCGCTCTGGTTCGACGACTCCTCCGACCTCGGCGTGCTCGATCTTCGTGCCAAGGCCCGGCGACTCCATGCCCAGACCCAGGATCAGGGTGGCCTGGGCCTGATCATCGTCGACTACCTGCAGCTGATGCGCGCCGACGACCCGCGCGTCAACCGAGTCGAGCAGGTGGGCCGGATCAGCCGCGGGCTGAAGATCCTCGCCCGCGAGCTCGAGGTGCCGGTGCTGGCGATCTCCCAGCTCTCCCGCGCCCCCGAGCAGCGCCACCCACCGAAGCCGATGCTCTCCGATCTGAGAGAAAGCGGAAACTTGGAGCAGGATGCCGACCTGGTCGCCTTCCTCTACCGCGAGGACTACTACCGCGACCCGGAAGACGAGCCGGACGGGCTGGCGGACGTGATCATCGCCAAGCACAGGAACGGGCCGATCGGCTCGCCGCAGCTGGTCTTCCTCGACCGCTTCCCGAAATTCGCCGACTTCTCCGGCCACGAGCGGCCGGTCGAGCAGCCCTCCGGCGAGGGCCCGCCGCTGGAGGAAACGGCAGCGGCCGGGCCTGACTTCTGATGGCCGCGATCCCGCGCAGCCAGCCCTTCGCCGAGCAGGCCTGCCCGCTGGGAGCCTGCGACGGCTCCGGCTGGATCCTCGGACCCGAGGACGTCGCCCGCCCCTGCGAGTGCCGTGAGCCACGGCTCAAACGCGGCCGCGTCCGCGGCGTAGCCTCGGCGATCCCGCCGCGCTACCGAGGCGTCTCCTTCGACCGCCCCCCGGTCAGCGACATGGCGCGGCATGCCGAGACGAAAGAGGCCGTCAAGAAGGTCGCTGCGTTCATCGACAGCCTGGATTCGAACCTCGGGGCGGGGCGGGGACTGTGGCTGTTCGGCGACACGGGGACCGGCAAGACCACCCTCGCGATGCTCGTCTCGAAGGCGGCCACGGAGACGGGTCATTCCGTGGCGATCTACTCGCTGCCGAAGCTGCTCGCGCGCATCCGGCGCACCTACGACGAAGAGGCGGGCGGCGACTCATACGGCGCCTTCTTCGAGCGGCTCACCTCGGTGGACCTGCTTCACATCGACGACTTCGGCGCCGAGAAGCGCTCCGACTGGGTCCTGGAGCAGCTCTACGCCCTCGTCAACGAGCGCTACGAAGACGAGCGATCGATCATGCTGACGACCAATCTCACCGTGGACAAGCTGGAAGACCAGATCGGCGGGCGAACGGTGTCCAGGCTGACCGAGACGTGTGAGCAGGTGCCCCTGTTCGGAACCGACAGGCGCCTGGAGAACGCCCCGTACTGACCCAGGATGAAGGCCATCCCGGCAGGGGTGGAACGTCTTGTACTTTTTCCGCGCCTGCGACCGCGGACGACCGCCGACTGTCTTCGGGAAAAGTTAAGTGGAGCCCCTACCGGGATGTCTCTACAGTGGCCAACCCGGCAGAATCCCCTGCCGTCATGCCAGGCATCGTCATAGTCGGGGCCCAGTGGGGCGACGAGGGCAAGGGCAAGGTCGTCGACCTGCTTGCCGAGCGCGCCGATGCGATCGTGCGCTTCCAGGGCGGCAACAACGCCGGCCACACGATCGTCCGCGACGGCGAGGAGTTCAAGTTCCACCTGATCCCCTCGGGGATCCTCCACGCCGACAAGATCTGTGCGATCGGCAACGGGGTCGTGCTCGACCCGCGCATCCTGCTCGGCGAGATCGACGGGCTGAAGCGCCGCGGGGTCGACGTCGCCAAGCTGCGGATCTCCGCCAACGCCCACCTGATCATGCCCTACCACGTGCTACTCGACACCGCGGGCGAGATCAAGCTGGGCAAGCTCTCGATCGGCACCACGCGGCGCGGAATCGGCCCCTGCTATGCCGACAAGGCGCTGCGGCTCGGGATCCGCGTGCAGGACCTGCTCGACGAGAAGATCCTGCGCAAGAAGATCATGGCGGCGCTGGAGCCCAAGCAGCAGGCGCTGCGCGAGCTCTCGGTGCAGCGGCGCAAGCTGCGCAAGGAGGCCGGCGAGGGGGCGCGCGAGGGGGCCGACCACTCGGTCGCCGAGGCGCCCGACCCGCGCCTCGACCTGCACGCGATGACGGAGCAGTTCGCCGCCTACGGCCACCGGCTCGAGCCCCACATCGCCGACACCGCGCGGCTCTGCTGGGATCTGCTCGACGGCGGCGGCACAGTCCTCTTCGAGGGCGCCCAGGCGACCCTGCTCGACCTCGACCACGGCACCTACCCCTTCGTCACCTCCTCCAACCCGATCGCCGGCGCCGCCACGGTCGGGGCGGGGATCGGCCCGGCCGACATCGACGAGGTCTGGGGAGTCGCCAAGGCCTACGCGACCCGGGTCGGCGCCGGCCCCTTCCCGACCGAGCTCGACGACGAGGTCGGCCGCCACATGCTCGAGCGCGGCCACGAGTACGGGACGACGACCGGGCGCGAGCGCCGCTGCGGCTGGCTCGACCTGGTCGCCCTGCGCTACGCCGTCCGCCTCAACCGGATGAGCGCGCTGACGATCACCAAGCTCGACGTGCTGAGCGGGATCGACCCACTGCGGGTGGCGGTCCGCTACCGCTCGCGCGAGGGCGCGATCTTCGACACCTTCCCGTATCACCAGTCGATCCTGCACTCGGCCCAGCCCGAGTACGAGGAGCTGCCCGGCTTCGACGCCGACCTGACCGCCTGCCGCGACGAGGCCGACCTGCCCGCCGCGGCACGCGCCTACCTCGAGTTCATCGCCGAGTTCGCCGCTGTCCCGGTCCGCCTCGTCGGCGTCGGCCCCAGCCGCGATCAGGTCGTCTGGATCGGCGGGTAACGCGGCGTGCTTTAAAGTCTGGGTGTGGCTTCCGGTAGACGCGCAGTAAGCGAGCGACTGCCGCGGGGTCGGCACGGGCTACCGCGGGAGGCGGTGACCGAGTCCCAAAGGCGGCGCATATCCCAGGCGATGATCGAGGTCGTCGCCGAGCGCGGCTACCCCGAAACGCGCGTTGTCGACGTGATCGGCGTCGCCGGCGTTTCGAGAAAGACGTTCTATGAGCTGTTCGCGAGCAAGGAGGACTGCTTCCTCGCCACCTACGACGTGCTGCTCGGCAACCTGCTCGGCGACACCGCCCGCGGCTTCGAGACCAAACAGGGCGCGCCGTGGGCGGAGCGGGTGGCCGCCGGTCTCCACGAGCTGCTCAAACACCTCGCCGAGCACCCCGACGAGGGCCGCTTTGCGATCGTCGAGGTGCTCGCCGCGGGACCGAAGGCGCTGGCCCGGCGCGACGCGGCGCTGCGCCAGTTCACCGGCTTCCTCGACGCCGGCCGGGCCGAGACCTCGGTCGAGCTGCCCGGGATTACCTCGCTCTCGCTCGCCGGCGGCATCAACGAGCTGCTCTACAGCGAGATCCTGCACGGCGCCTCGGCCCGCCTGCCCAGCCGGCTGCCCGACCTGATGTTCTGGATCACGCTGCCCTTCCTCGGCCCCGACGGCGCCGCCGAGGAGCGCGAGCGCACCCGCCTCTGGATGCTCGAGCAGTCCTCCAGGGCCGGCTGAGGCCGCTCCTTTCGGCCCCCGGAGGGGTTTAAGGAGCACCGGGGCAGGTAGTCGTGTCACCGGAGGGACATTTCAAGGCTTTCGACGGCTCCTGCCCCAGGCGGGGGGTGGCCAGCAAAGGAGAAGACCCGGCTATGCGCAGAAACCTGCTTGTGACCCTGGCGCTGAGCGCGCTGCTCGCGATCGGCGTGGCGGCGATAGCGAGCGCGGCCGGGACGACGCTGCGGGCGGGCAACCTCGTCCTCCGCTTCGGCGGCAACGTGGTGCCGAAGAAGCTGCCGAAGAAGCGCTTCGCCCCGGTCGCCCTCAACTCGTTCGGCAAGATCAGGACCGCGGACGGCAGCCACCCCTCGGCCTTCCGTGAAGCGATCGTCGACATCGACCGCAACGGCCGCGTCAACGCCCGCGGAGTGCCGGCCTGCCGGGGTGGCCAGCTTCAGGCCCGCACCACCGCGGCAGCCAAGCGCGTCTGCCGCCGGGCGATCGTCGGCAGCGGCTCGGCCAGGGTCCAGATCTCCTTCCCCGAACAGCGGCCGATCAGGGTCAACAGCCCGCTGCTGATCTTCAACGGCGGCGGCAGGGGCGGTAAGACGACGATGTACATCCACTCGTTCATCACCGTGCCCGTGCCGGCGGCGATCGTCACCACGCTGACGATCAAGAAGATCCGCAAGGGTCGCTTCGGCAATCGCGTCGTCGCCAGGGTGCCGGTGATCGCCGGTGGCAGCGGCTCGGCGCTGAGCTTCAACTTCACGATCCGCAAGAAGTTCTTCCGCTTCAAGGGCCGCGCGCACCCCTACCTGGAAGCGCGCTGCCCCGATGGCCGCTTCCAGACCAGGGTGCTGAAGGCGCTGTTCAGGAATGAAACGCGCGAGGCCGGGGTACAGGCCTCGACCAACCTGCGCGGCGGGCTGGTCGTCCCCTGCACGCGGGGCCGGTGACGCCGGTTAGGGAATTGCAAAGGACGACCGCGGCCCTGGCGAGATTCGCGCCAGGGCTGGTACGTTGACCTAGAGGTTTCGATGGCTTTCAAAGGCCGCGGCTCAAACGGGCAGGGCCACAAAGGAGAGAGGTATAGATATGCGTAGGAGCTTTACTGTCGGGCTCGCGATGACCGCGATCTTGGCGCTTGGGGTCGCGGCGATTGCCGGCGCGGCGACGACGACCGTCCGCGTCGGCACGGTGATCGCCACCTTTGGAGGCACGGCGTCGCCGAAGAAGCTGCCGAAGAACAAGTACGCGCCGGTGACCACCAACATCTTCGGCAAGATCAAGACCAGCGACGGCAAGCATCCGCCGGCGATGCGGGAAACGATCGTCGACATCGACAAGGACGTCAAGCTCAACGTCAAGGGCTACCCGGTCTGCAAGGCCGGTCAGCTCCAGGCCCGCGACACCAAAGCCGCGAACAGGGTCTGTGGGAAGACCGTTCTCGGCAAGGGGATCGCTCACGCGCAGATCTCTTTCCCCGAACAGAAACCGATCGTCGTCGCGAGCCCGATCACCATCTTCAACGGCGGCGGCAGCGCTGCCAGGACGAAGCTGCTGATCCACACCTTCCTCACGGTGCCGGTGCCGGCGGCGATCGTCACCCAGGTGACGATTCAGAAACGGGGCACGGGCATCCACGCGATCGCCAAGATCCCGGTGATCGCCGGCGGCAGCGGCTCGGTGCTGGACTTCCGCTTCAAGGTCGGCAAGACCTTCCGCTACAAGGGCAAGAAGGCCTACTACTCGATGGCCAAATGCCCCGACGGCAAATTCAAGGTCAAATCGCAGTCGATATTCAAAAACGAAGCGAAGACCGAAGGTCAGCCGGCCAAAACGGTCATCAAAGGCAGCCTGCTGGTGCCCTGCACCCCCAAGGGCTAGCCTCCAACTCATATTCAGACACCGAAAGGGCGGCCTCCGGGCCGCCCTTTCTCGTTCCCGGCGTGCGGCTCGTAGGTGTTTAGCGATTTATAGCGTAAGTTGCTATAACTCGCTAAAGGCATGGACGCGCTGCTCAACCCCTATACCCCCGGCGCTGGAACTCCGCCGCGTGAGCTGGCCGGCCGGGAGCCTGAGCTGCGACGCTTTGAGCTGTTGCTAGAGCGCCTTTCATCCGGACGGGGAGAGCGCGGCATCGTGCTTCAGGGACTCCGCGGGGTCGGCAAGACCGTTCTCATGCGGGAGTTCGCCGAACGGGCAGCCGAACGGGGATGGGGAGTCGGAAGGCTCGAGGTGACGAGCGATGCCGACCTTCGCACGGAGATGGCCAGCATGGCTGGCGCCGCACTGCGCCAGATCAGCGCGAAAGCCAGGGCAAGGGAGACACTGCTTCGGGCGGCGCGATTCGTCAAGGCGTTCACCATAAGGACGACGGAGGGTGGCGCGGCCGAGATCTCGGTCGACCTCGAAGCGGCACTCAGCGAGCCGGTCGGGAGCGACATCGAGCGAGACACGATCAACCTCTTCGTGGAGATCGGAGCGGCTGCGGCCGCCAACGGTACCGGGGTCGTCTTTCTGATCGACGAGATGCAGCTGCTGGGACGCGAGGATCTCGAGGCCATCTGCGCCGCAGCTCACCGGGCGAGCCAGGACAGCCTCCCGGTCGCTGTGGTCGGCGCCGGCCTGCCAATCCTGCCGGAGCGCCTTGCCGCAGCCAAGTCCTACGCCGAGCGCCTTTTCGTCTTTCCCGAACTGGGGGCGCTCGAGGAGACGGCGGCGCGACGGGCGATCGAGCGACCCGCCGAGAGCGCAGTCGAAGGCCGGCCAGTCCGCTATGAGGAGCGCGCAGTCGACACTATTCTCCGGCTCTCGGAATGCTACCCGTACTTCATCCAAGCCTACGGTCTGCAGGCGTGGAACGCCGCTCCGGAAGGCGATTTGATCCGCGCTCGCGATGCCGAGAGCGCCGCCGAGCCTGCGCGCGAAGAGCTCGACCGAGACTTCTTCGAGACACGATTCGCGCGCGCGACCAAGGCCGGCCGCAGGTACCTCGCAGCGATGGCCGACCTGGGCGACGGGCCGTATCGATCGACCGATGTAGCCGAGCGGGGAGGCTGGCGCACGGTGATGTCCGCCGGGCCCGTCCGCCAGACTCTGATCGAGAAGGGCCTGATCTACAGTCCTGACCACGGAATGGTCGACTTCACCGTGCCGCACTTCAGCCACTTCATGCGGCGTAAGCACCCGCGCGGGTCGTTACCGAGTTAGGCGTCGCGGCGGCGAGCCGCCCCACGGACGCTCCCGCGGGTGTTGAGCTACTCGCCCTGTTCGTAGGTGTGCTGGTAGAGGGTCGGGGGCTCGTCGCCGTAGATCGGCTCGAAGGGGGGCTGGGAGCTGCAGCCGGGGGCGGGGATCGAAGCGGAGCTGTCCTGTTCGGCGAAGGCGTATTTCCTCAGCCTTTCGAAGAAGTCTTTGGCTTTCTCCTCGTCGCCTTCGACCCGCTCGTTGAACGCCGGATCGCTGGGCGTGTCGGGATCGAGCGTCGCGGTTATGCCCGAGCTGCACTGGGAGGTGTGGAAGTTGAGCAGGCCTTTGGCGAGGCGGCTTCCGGAGCCGGGCTGGCTGTAGGCGCTGTTGCGGTTGGTGGTGAGCCGATCCGAGTAGGTGGCAAGCGATTCCGGGCCGAAGGGGCCGATCGCGCGCAGGTAGTTCGACTGCGTTCCCTGGGTGTTGATCCTGACGGCGTTGGTCGCCGCGGCGACGTTGGCCACGGTTCCGGCCAGCTCCCGTTTGTAGAGGTCGAGGCCGGTCAGGATCGGGTTGAGGTTGCGCAGGAAGGGATCGATCGCCCGCAGCAGCACCGGGAACTGGTCGCGGAAGAGCTTGCGTGCGGCGGGGAAGCCGCTGGGGGCGCGGTCGATGACGGTTTCCAGCCCTTCGAAGAGGCCCTTCGCCTGCGGCGCCAGGCGCGAGAAGGCGATCAGCGTCGGCGAGAGCTCTTCGGCCGCCGGGACCAGCTGGCGCATCAGCGGATCGGTGTCGAGGGCGAACTCCTTCAGCCGGGCGAGCGTCAGCCGCTGCTCGTCCTCGAAGGTCGGGAAGGCGCGGAAGAGCGCTTCGATATCGCGGTCGCGGGCGGCGAAGGTCGAGAAGACCGCGTCGGAGGACTGGATCAGGTCGGCGAGCTGCCCTTCGCGGCCGCGCAGGGCGCGGAAGGTGACGGCGCCGTTGCGGAAGAGCTGGCGGACGGCGAGGCGCTGCGTGTCGAGGACGCGGAAGAGGCGGTCGAATTCGGAGAAGAAGGGGTCGAACTCGCCGAAGGCGGTCGAGAAGGCGGCGGCCTGGCCCTGGATCGCCGTCGCCGATTCCTGCATCCATTCCTGGAAGGCGGCGCGGGTCCGTTTGTCGAAGGTGCGGAAGATCTCGTCGAGCTGGACCGATTCGGCGACGTTGGCGTTGGCCAGGGTGGCGCCGTCGGGCAGATCGCGGTCCTCGGAGTCGCCCGGCGTCAGCTCGACGTAGGTCTCACCGAGCAGGGTCTTGGTGCGCAGGACCGCCCGCGTGCCCCGCGGGATCGGCCCGTACCTGTCTTCGATCGCGAGCGTGGCCAGCGCCTGCTTGCCGTCCGGGGTGACCTCGATGTCCTGGACTTTGCCGACCGAGACGCCGGAGATCCGCACGTCGGACTGCTGGGCGAGCTGGGTCGCCTCGTTGAAGGGCACCTTGATTTCGTAGGACTTCGCTTTGAACGGGGTCGGCCCACCGAAGGTGATCCAGAGGAAGAGCAGGATGCCGAAGCAGGACAGGGCGAAGCCGGCGATGAGCAGCAGCTGGCCGGTGCTGGGGGCGCGCTTGCTCATTCGGATTCCGGTCCACAACCGGCGAGGCCGATTGCTTGAGGATCAGGGGGGATCGGAGGCAGTTCTTTCGGCGCGGGAATTCGAGCGCCCTGAATAATCGTCTGCAGATAGGGCTTGCGCGGGGCGATGTTGTACGCGAGGCGGGATGCGTTGCAGGACACCATGATCCCTCCCCGCAGCAGCGGCCCGCCGGCGTCGGTCAGGTTGAAGTTGGCGTTGAGGTTGTGGTTGAGCCAGGGCAGGTAGAAGAGATAGCTCTCGCGCGATCCCTTCGGCTTGAAGGCAAGCCGGTTGAAGAAGCTGTTGAGGGCGCCGAGCGAGTTGCCGAAGCCGCGCACCGACGTGTCGAAGTCGGCCGCCCCTTCCGCGGTGTGCTTGACCACGGGGCGGATCTGGCGGGTGAAGGGGCGGATCTGGTCGCGGATCGGGCCGGTCGTCTGGCGGAAGAAGCGCTTGTTGGCCTCGAAGGCCGGGCCGAGCGCTCGCGCCTGCGGGATCAGCTCGGTGAGCGCCGGGCGGGCGACCTCGGAGAAGCGGTTGGAGCTGGCCAGCGCCGACCGCAGGGCGCTGAGCGTGGCGGGGAACTCGACCAGGGTTTCCTGGATCGCCTGCTGCTGGTTGGCGAAGTTGCCGAGCGCGTCGCGCGAGGAGCTGACGAAGCGTTCGACCTGGGCGTCGCGGCGGCCGAGCTCGGTGGTCAGCAGGCCGAAGTTGTGGACGACCCGGGCGAGCTCGCGGCGGCGCTGGGCGACGGCGCGGTTGAGGTCGGCGATGTAGTGGGCGAAGGGCTGCAGGCGACGGAGAGCGCCGGAGAGCTGGCGGCCGCGGCCGCCGATCCCCTCGGCGCCGGCGGCGAGCAGCAGCTGCAGGTACTGGCGGGTGTCGGCGTCGAGGGTGGCGAGGAAGGCCTCGAACTGGATGCTCGGTTCGGTCCGCGAGAGGGGGAAGTTGTGGCCGGCCTCGACCGTCTCGCCGTTCCGCCCGGGGTCGATCTCGACCGTCATGTCGTTGAGGTTGGTTTTCGGCCGCAGCAGCAGGGTGGCGTCGGTGCGGATCAGGTCGAGCTGCTCGGGTTCGACGTCCATGCCGACCACGGCGCGCCCGTCCTCGAGCTCGACCGAGGTGATCTTGCCGACCTGGATCCCGGCGATCACCACCGCCTGACCCTGGCCGGGCGTGACCGCCTGGGCGTTGCTGAAGTCCGCCGTCAGGTGGACGTAGTCCTGGCCGACGAAGGGCGCCCAGGAGGGCAGCGACGCTTTCTGCTGGGTGAAGATCCAGAGCATCATCGTGATCCCGGCGATCGCGAGGAGGGCGATCGCGATCGTGTCTTTGCCGCGGCCGCGGGACTGGCGCGAGAGCGACGCCCGGAAGTGCTGCCAGCGGCTCACCTTGGGATCGGGCGCGGTCATGGGCTCACCGTCGTCAGGGCTGGAGCGCCGACCTCGCCGAGCGGTCCGTTGACGTCTGGCGCCGGATTGGTATAGCAACGCACGTTGGGCTTCTTCGGAGGCCTGCCGCCGAGTTGGGGCTGTACGCCGAGCGGCGGTTCCACGGTGTAGGCGAACGCCTTCTTGTCCGTGCTCAGGTTGCCGGACGGGTTCTGCAGTTCGTTGAGAGAGTCGCCCCCTCCCGGGGAAACGCGCAGGTAGTGGCCGTTGCCGTCGAAGTTCTGCGCGATGCCGGCGAAGTTGGACAGGTAGTAGAAGAACTCGCGGTAATTGGGGCCGCCGGTGCTGAAGCGGTCGTCGATGACCTGGTTGTTCGTCGGCGCGAGCACCTTGGTCGTGCAGAGGCTGAGCCGGTTGATCTGCGGGATCGCGTTCGCCTTGCCGGCCTGGGCGGCGCCGGCGAGGCCGGGGGTGGCTTGGCGCAGGAACCTGGCGATCCCGCCCGCCTCGCGGCCGGAGAGCAGCGGTCGCGCCTGCGCGATCCACGGTTTGGCGGCGGCGATCAGGCCAGGCAGCTCGGCGACCGCCGGGCGGAGCTGGATAGCGTAGGCGCGCAGCGGCGGCAGCGCGAGGTTGAGGTTGACCAGCGAGCGGCGCGTGGTGCGCAGGGTCGGCGCGAAGCGCTGGACGGTGGCCGCGAGGTTCTCCGACTGCGCGGCGAGGGCGCCGGTGAAGACCTCGAAGTTGACGATCAGCTCCTGCAGCGCCGCCTCGTCGGCGGCGAAGGCGCCGAAGCTGCGGCCGGCGCCGGCGATCAGCCGCGAGAGGTCGCCCGGGCTGGTTCCGAGGAGGGCGTTGGTGACCTGGGCGCTGTAGCGGCCTGCGTCGCCGCCGTAGCGGAAGGCGCCGTTGAGCCCTTCGGCGCCGGTCCTGCCTTTCACCTCGGGCAGCTGGGTCGCGTCTTCGGCCGCGGTCGGCTGATGGGTGTAGGCGGTGCCGAGGCCCTGCAGCAGGCGGCTGAGGTCGGCCCTGACCGGCGACTGGAGGGCGGAGAAGATCTCGTCGAGCTGGACCGAGGTCGACGTGCGGCTGACCGGGATCGTCTCGCCGCTGTCGAGCTCGGCGGCGCTGGGGCTGCCCGGGTCGAGGTCGACGTAGAAGTTGCCCTCGAGGAAGATACGCGGCCGGATCTGGGCGGAGGCGTCGTCGTGGATCGGCCGGCCCTCGCCGGCGACGGTGAACGTGATCTCGGTGGCGTCGCCCCTGCGGCCGGCCTCGATCACTTCGCCGACGTCGACGCCGGCGATCCGGATCGGCGATTTGGTCGAGATGTTGACCCCGTTGGCGAAGGTCGCCTTCAGCGTGTAGCCGTAGCCGGTGAAGGGGACGTGTTTGGTGAAGGCGAGGTAGGGGCCGAGGGTGAGCACGAGGATGAAGACCACCGCGATCAGGCCGTTGCTGGGCCGCCACTTGAAGCGGCTGTCGGTGGCCCCGGCCCTGGTGTCGCGCTCCGGCAGGCGCCCCATCAGCCTTCAGCCTCGTTCTCGGTCGTGGTCCCCCAGAGCTGCGGCGAGCGCCCGATGACGGTCTGGCCTCGGGCATAGCGCTCGTTGCCCGCTTCGCAGACGCCTCCCTGACCTGGCGCCGCAGTCCGCGGATAAGGGTTGAAATGCAGGTGATTGTTCGTCTGGGGGCCATTTGCCGGCGCCGACGCGGGGCCCGACTCCGAATTGGGGCCGGGGGGCGTCTCGAAAGCCAATGCCGATAGCCAGCTGCCTTTGTCGTTTGATTCCGAGAAAGCGCTCGAGAGATTTTGGAATGCGATGCTGAGGTATCTGCATTTGGATTGAGCCGGGGTTAGGAACCTGAACGATGGATCGAGCAGCTCGTTGGTGTCGATCAGCAGGTCGAGGCCGTTGAAGACGCCGTCGGCCCGCTGGAAGGCGAGCAGCGCGTCGGCGGTCGGCTCGAGCTGGGCGAAGAGCGCCGGCGAGCGGTTGAGGGCGGGGATGCCGGCGCGCAGCGCGGCGTCGATCGTCGGCGAGGTGTCGCCGAGGGCTTTCGCGCCCGGCTTCAGCGCGGTGAAGAAGCGGGCGGAGCTGTTGAAGAAAGGTCGCAGCGCCGGCAGCGCGTCGATCGAGACGTCGAGCGTTTCCGGGCCCTTTTCGATCGTTTCCTGGATGTAGGGCCGGGAGACGCGGGCGAAGGCGGCGAAGGTGCGGTCGAGCGCGACGAAGAGGCTGGCCTGGGTCTGGGCGACCGGGGCGACGGTCGCCGAGAGGTCCTGCAGGGCGCGCCAGAAGCCGGCGAAGTCGGTGCTCGGGGCGACGATCGAGGCGAGGATCGGCTGGGCGTTTTCGACCAGGCTGCGCAGCGAGCCGATCGCGCTGTTGAACTGCGGGCCGCGGCCGGCGAGGGCGTTGCCGAAGCCGGCCTGGGCGCGCTGGATCGCCGGGCGGGTCTTCTCGTCGAAGGTGTCGAAGAACTGGTCGATGTCGACCGTTTCCGGGCGCGAGGCGGAGACCGGGATCGTCGCGCCGGCCTCGAGGCCCTCGTCGGAGTCGCCGGGGACGATCAGCAGGTACTTGAGGCCGAGCGGCGATTTGGGCCGGATCACCAGGGTCGAGTCGGCGGGGATCGGCTCGGCGCTGCGGTCGAGCCGCAGGTCGAGCTCGGCCGCGACCCGGCCGTCGCCGAGCTGGATCGGCACCACGCCCCTGACCACACCAACCCGGGCGCCGCCGATGCGGATCTCGTTGCCTTTGACCAGCGCGTTGGCGTTGGGCACCTGCGCCTTGAGGTTGTAGGTGGAGACGAAGGGCAGGCCGCTGTTGGCGTTGTAGGCGAGGAAGACGGCGACGATCACGACCAGCACCGTGACCGCGCCGACGATCACCGGGCTGGTCGCCACTCCCTGTATGCCGCCCCTACGCCGCCTCATGGGCCCAGGAGGTAGTCGAGGAGGGCGCGCCGCGGTCCCGCCGAGGAGGCAGCGGCGCCAGGTTCGTCGTGGTTCTCGGGCTCTTCGCTCTCGCCGATCCCTGGCTCGTCGGGGGCAGGGACAGGGACCGCCGGGGCAGGAGCCGCGGGCAACGGCTCCACGGGGGCAAGACCGGACGAGGTTCCGCCGCCCTCGCCACCCAGTTCCTCCTGCATCTGCAGGTAGAGCTCCAGAGCGTGGGAGGCTGAGGCGGCTGACCTTGCGCCCGGCCCGTTGAAATTGGCGGTGCAGAAGCCCTGCGGCGAGCCGCTCCAGTAGTCGACACAGTTGGAGAGCACCGGCAGCGTGCGCCCGAAGTGCCCGTACTCGTCGAATTCGTTGGTCGCCGCGGCGCTGTTGTAGATCAGGTCGACGAGGCCGTCGAAGCCGCCCTCCTTGTTGGTGCTGACGAGGAACTTGGCCAGGTTGGTGGTCGGCCGGGCGCCGCTGCGGGCGAGGTCGCGGGCCTTGCGCACGACCGGGTCGGCGGCGCGCAGCTTCGGCCCCGCCGCTTCGCCGCTGGCGCCGAGCGACTTCAGCGAGACGGTCGAGGCGGCCGAGAACGGGGCCAGCGCTTCGGTCGCCCGGGTCAGCGACGGCGCCGCGCGGCCGAGGTCGGCGAAGACCGGAGCGGCGGCGTCGGAGAAGCCTTCGAGGCTGACCATCGTCTGGCGCAGCTCACGCAGGAAGGTCGGCAGTTTGCGCAGCGAGGCTTCCAGCGCCTCGCCTTTCTCCGCGCTCGCCTGGGCGGCGGCGCCGGAGTTGGCGAAGAAGCCGGCGACGCTGCGGCGCTCACGAGCGAACGGCTCGAGGATCTCGTCCGAGTCGGCGGCGAGCTGGGCGAGCTGCCTGCGCTGCGCCGAGAGGATGCCGAAGAGGCGGTCGGTGTCGCGCAGCACCGGGTTGGCCCGCTTGACGATCTCCTCCAGGTCCTCGCCGCGGCCGGCCAGCGAGGCGCCGAGTTCGTTGAAGATCAGGCGGAAGCGCTGCGCGTAGGGCAGCTCCTGGATGTTGTTGATCAGGTCCGGGTCGACGCTGGCGCTGTTGTTCTCCACCGGCAGCAGGTGCTGGCCGGCGCCCGGCTCGCCCGCGGGGATCTCCTTCAGCAGCGGCGCCGGCTCCGAGCCCGGCGCCCGCGGCAGGGTCGGCCGGCAGTCGACGAACTTCTCGCCGATCAGCGACTGCGGCCGGATGTGGCAGCCGCCGTCGATGCGGAACTCCTGGAAGCCGGGGTCTTCGATCTCCATCACGATCACGGCCTTGCCCGAGATCGATCGCGGCTTGCCGTCCCGGTAGCTGTCGATCTCGCCCGGCACGGTGACGTCGACCGACTCGATCGTGCCGACGTTGGCGCCGGCGACCCGCACCTCCTCGCCCTTGACCATGAAGCCGCCGCTGTCGAAGATGCCGCGGACCAGGTAGCGGTCGTCCTCGCCTCCCGAGGCGAGCAGCACGGCGGCCACGACAAGCGCGGCGAGGACGATTGCGAGCAGCGCCTTCCTCATGGCCCGGGTGGCGCGTCGGCCGGGTCGCATTCGGACGAGGGACTGACGCCGGAGCCCTCGAAGGGCGGCTCGGTGAAGGGGCTGGAGCCGTCGGCCGCCGGCTGGGTGGCGGCGCCGGGGCAGGGACGGCGCGCCGGCGCCGAGTCGCCGAAGGCGTCGTACTGCTCGCTCGGCGCGATCGGCTCCAGGGTGCCGTCTTCGGCACGCTCGAAGAGGTTGAGCGCGAACTGCACCCGGGCATAGTGGCCGTTGCCGTCGTAGTAGCCGGTTATCTGGCCCAGCTTGCCGAAGCCGTTGAAGATGTCCGGCGTGTAGGCGCGAGCGAAGTTGAGGTTGGGCTGGAAGGCGTCGATCGCCGCTTCGGAGCGCGGGAAGGCTTTCGCGGCGCGGCTCTGCACCGCGGGCAGGAAGCCGAGCAGTTCGGCGGTGTCGTTGGCGAAGCCCTTGCGGCGGTTGACCAGCCGCAGGTCCCTGAACACCGGCACCGCTTTCGAGAGCACCGGGCGCAGTTCGCGCAGGAAGGGCGCCAGGTCCTTGGTCGCCGGCTTCGCCGTTTCGACCAGCGGGTCGATGTCGTCGAGCGCGGCGCGCAGGTTGACGAAGGTGGTGTTCGCCTGGCGGAAGACCGGCGGCAGCAGGCGCAGGGTCTGGCTGAACGCCTGGTTCTGGCTGGCGATCGCCGCGAATGCCGTGTTGGCGTTGGAGATCGCGCTGGAGAGCGACTCGCCGCGCTGCGCGATCGCGGTCGAGAGCCTGCTGGAGCTGACGACGAAGCGCTCGAAGAGGCGCTGGTCGCGGTTCAGCTCGCCGACGAAGGCGCCGGCCCGGTTGAGCGCCGGCCCGAAGTACTTGTAGGTCTCGCCGGCGTCGCTGCCGCGGTAGCGGAAGATGTCGGCGTTGCCGCGGATGAACTCGCCGAGCCCGCGGCGCACCGGGTTGGGGAAGGTGTTGATGAACTGGTCGAGGTCGACCGGGGTCTCGGTTTCGCCCAGCCCCAGCGTGGCGCCGTCCTCGAGCTCGCGGTTGCTGTTCGGGCCGGGTGAGATCGAGACGTAGTGGTTGGCGACGCCGGAGAGCGAGGTGGCGCGGATCGTCGCCGTGCTGCCCTCGTGCAGCTGCTGCTCGATGCTGACGTCGATCCGGGCCAGGTTGTCCTCGGTCAGGTCGATCGCCTCGACCGAGCCGACCGGCTGGCCGCCGATCAGCACCTGGTTGTCGTTGACCAGCTGGCTGGCGTTCTGGAAGACCAGCGAGTACTTGTAGCTGCCGCCGCCGCCGAGCAGGACGTAGGCGAGCGCCAGGACGACGATCGCGAGCGCAGCGATAGCCGCGGCGCGCGCTGGCGTCGTCCCCCGGCCTTGAGCCGGGCCACTCTCCTCGCCTGACGGTTTGGCAGCCACAGATCGTTGCTTGCGTTCCCCCGCCTCCGGCCCAGCGGAAAACAAGCCTCCGAATCGTATCCGAGCCGCCACTCGGCCCGATTCGCGCCGATCGCGGCTTAACTCGATGTCAACGGGTCGCGGCCGGCGCCCGGCCCGCGCCTCAGACGTTGAGGCGCGGCAGGCCGCGATCCAGCCAGCGCGGCAGCCACCAGACCCGGTCGCCCATCAGCAGCATCAAAGCGGGCAGGAGGACGATGCGGACGACGGTGGCGTCGAGCAGGACGGCGACGGTGAGGCCGACGCCGAGCTGGCTGACCGTGGCGATCGGGGCGCCGGCGAAGGCGACGAAGATCGCCATCATGATCGCCGCGGCGCCGGTGATCACCCGCGCCGTGCGCGCCAGGCCGTACTCGATCGCCGCCGCGTTGTCGCCGTCGCGGTCGTAGCGTTCTCGCATCCGCACCAGCAGGAAGACCGCGTAGTCGATCGAGAGCCCGAAGACGACGCCGAAGATCGCCGTCGCCCCGACCGCGTCGACGTAGGTGCGGCCGCCCAGCGGCCAGTCCTCGGGCAGCTCGAAGAGCAGGGTGAGGACGCCGAAGGCAACCGCCACGGTGGCCAGGTTGAGCAGGACGGCGATCGCCGCCAGCGGCAGCGCCCGCAGGACCCAGACCAGGACGAGGAAGGTGGCGAGGGTGATCGCGGCGATCACGAAGGGGATCCGCGAGCGGGTCTCGCTGCTGTAGTCGTTGAGCTGGGCGGCGCCGCCGGCGACGCCGGTCTCGAGGTCGGCTTCGCGGCCCAACGCCGCCGCCTCGGAGTCGAGCCGGCGGTCGAGCGCGATCGAGCCGGGCGAGTTGAAGGTGTGGCGGGAGATGACCAGGACCGCCGCCGCCTGGCCGCCGCCTTCGAGGTCGATCGCCGCCGCCGCCCGCTCGCGCACCGGCGCCTGGGCGCCGTCGAGGGCGGAGAGCACGAAGTAGCCGGAGTCGAAGAGGCCGGGGGTGGCGCGGCGCAGGCGCTGGGCCTGGCGGCTGAGCCGCTCGTCGGTCGAGAGCACCTGCACCGTGGCCTGCTCGAGCCCGCCCTGCAGCGGCTGCGAGCGCCGGTAGCCCTCGGCGAGGCTCGCCTGCAGCGCCTCGGTGCCGCCGCCGAGCTGCTCGAGGCCGCCGGCCAGCGCCACCGCGCCGGCGCCGAGCCGGTCGAGGCCGCCGCGCAGGCCGGCTGCCGCCCGCGCGAGGCGGGCCGAGCCGCGGGCCAGCCGTTTGCCCGCGCCCTCGAGCCGCCTGAGGCCGTCCGAGAGCCGCGCCGCCCCTTTGGCGAGGCGCTTGACGCCGAGAATCGTCGAGACCAGCCAGGCCGTCACCTGCCTCGCTTCCTCGGCGTCGGCCAGCAGCCGGGTCTGCAGCCCCTCGAGCTCGGCCGGCAGCCCGGCGTAGTCCTGGGCGTAGGGCTCGCCGCTGACCGGATCGGTGCCGCTGACCGCGGCGAGGGCGTTGCGCACCGCATCGAAGGCCGCCTGGTAGTTGGGGTCCGCTTTGCCCGTGGTCATCCCCTGCAGCTGCTCGAACGCGGTGCGCAGCTGCTCGTCCGCGGCGGCGGCCGGCCCGCGCAGCTTCGGCGCGGTCACGTCGGCTTCTCGCTCGAGCGCCCGCTGCACCCGTCGCGAGCGGCGCAGGGCGTTGCGGCGCAGGTTGCCGGGCAGGCTCTGCAGAGCGAACTTCAGCTGCAGCCCGGCGAGCGCGGCGCGGTGCTGGGCGCCGGCGAGGCGGCGGCTGCCCTCGGCGAAGGTGCGCAGGGCGTCGACCGCCCGCTCGCTGCCCGCGGTCGCCTGGCCGAGGCCGGCGGCGAGCAGCGAGGCCCCCTCCTCCGCCCGCTCGGACCCCTCGGCGAGCAGGCCGGTGCCGTAGGTCGCCTGCGAGATCCCCTCGCGCAGCTGGGCGACGCCGGCGGCGGCGCGGCCGAGGTTGCGGCCGAGCCGGTCGAGCTGGGCCAGCGGCCCGGCCTCGTCGCCGGCGGCGAGCAGCTCGCCGGCCTGGCGCAGCGGCGCCACCGCGCGCGAGACCTGCGCCGGGCCGACCACCGCCTGCACGCCGGGCAGCTCGGCGACGCGGCGCTGCCAGCGGCTCAGCGCCTGCAGCCGCCGCGGCTCGGTCACGGTTCCCCGCTCGGCGGCGGCGATGACGACGAAGGGAGCGTCGTAGCCGGGGCCGATCGAGCGGTAGATCAGCTCGAAGTCCTGGCGGGCGGCGTTGCCGGGCGCCAGCTGGGTCTGGCTGGGCGGGCCGGTCTTCAGCGCCAGCGCCGGCAGAGCGAGGAGGAGGACGACCGCGCCGATCAGCAGCGAGGCCAGCGCCGGCCGGCGCAGCGCCGCGGCGACCAGGACCATCAACCGCGAGCGCCCCAGCCCGGCGGGCGGGCCGATCCGCCAGCGGTCGACGTTGGGGCCGAGCAGGGTCAGCACCGCCGGGCCTGGCACGATCGCGACCAGGACGCTGAGCGCGACGACCAGGGCCAGGGTCGCGGCGAGCGAGCCGAGCAGCGAGCCGGGGACGACGAAGAACGCGACCAGCATCGAGAGCAGCAGGGTGCTGCCGGCGAAGATCGTCGTGCGGCCGGCGGTGCGCCGGGTCGCCCGCGCGGCGACGGCCGGCTCGGCGCCGGCGGCGAGCTCCTCGCGGAAGCGCGAGACCATCAGCAGCGCGTAGTCGACGCCGAGCGCCAGGCCCATCATCGTGCAGACGGTGAGCGCGAAGGCGTCGACGCTGAAGCTGTCGGCGGCGAGCGAGAGCAGGCCGCGCGAGGCGAGCACGGTGATCGCGCCGAAGCCGAGCGGGATCGCCGCCGCGACCGGCGAGCGGAAGACCAGCAGGAGGACGATCAAGAGCACCGGCAGGGCGATCAGCTCGCCCCGCTCGGTGGCCTCGATCGAGTCCTCCTGGATCGCCCGCGAAAGGGTCGCGTAGCCGGTCTGGGTGGCGTCGACCGGAGGCCGGATCCGCCGCTCGAGGGTCCGCTCCAGCCGCGGCACGGTCTCGTTGACCGCCTCGACGATCGGCACGTGGAAGTCGGCGATCACGATCGCCCGGCGCGGTCCCGGGCGCAGCCGCTCGACCGCGCCGCGGTCCCAGGGCGAGAGCGTGGTGACGGCGGGGTCGCGGCGCAGCGCGCGGATCAGCTGCGGGCCCTGCCGTTCGAGCGCCGGGCGCGGGCCGCGCAGCAGGATCACGAACGGGGCGGAGTCGCCGAAGTGCCCGCGCAGCATCTGGTTTGCGCGCGAGGACTCGGTGCCGGGGATCTCGAGGCTGGTCGGGCTGAGCTTGTCCTCGACGCCGAGCCCGAGCACGGCGAGGACGGCAAACACGGCGAACGCGCCCGCAAGCGTCCGGCGCGGGTGGCCCCCGCTTCCCCTGCTCCCGCTCAATCGCACCGTGCTAGTTTGGCGGTTTGGGGAACCGGAGGGGTATGAAGATGCGGAAGATCTTGTTAAGCACGGCTGTGGGGGCGATCGCCTTCGCCCTGCTCGCGACCGGCGGCGCGCAGGCGATCAAGCTGCGGATCGGCGAGATCGTGATCGTCGCCAACGGCGGCTTCACGCCGACCAAGCTGCCGAAGCGCGAGAACGCGCCGATCAAGCTCTACGGCCACGCCAAGTTCAGCACGATCAGCGGCGAGCGCCCCTCGCCGCTGCGCCGGCTGACGATCGAATTCGACAAGCACGGGGCGGTCGAGACCCGAGGCCTGCGGAAATGCACCAGGGCGAAGCTGGTCGCGACGACGACCAGGACCGCGCGCAGGAACTGCAAGGGGTCGGTCGTCGGCACCGGCTTCGGCACGGCGTTGGTGGTGCTGCCCGAACAGCGCGGGATCCGGGCCTCCTCGCCGCTGACCCTGTTCAACGGCCCGCGCCGCAACGGCAACCCGACCGTGCTCGGCCACGCCCACCTCGACTACCCGGCGCCGACCACCTACGTGGTCCTGATCGAGATCGAGAAGATCAACCGGGGGCGCTACGGATTCAGGACGGTCGCCGACTTCCCGCGGATCGCCAACGACTACGGCTCGCCGCTCTCCGGCCGGCTGAAGATCGGCCGCGAATGGAAGCACCGGGGCAAGCGGCTCAGCTACGCCAACGCCCGCTGCGCCGACGGCCGACTGCAGGCCCAGGCCGAGTTCAGCTTCAAGAACGGCGACTCGGTCAAGGGCACCGTCTTTAGACCCTGCCAGGTCGTCCCAGACAGAAAGTAAGCCTCGCGCTAACTTTCTATCTGGACTATGAGGAAACGAATCGCCATCGGTGGATCGCTGTTTTGCCTGCTGCTTGCCGGAAGCGTTGCCGGAGCGGCCGAAGTCCGGGTCGGGACCTTGATCCTGCGGGCCGACGGGGGGTTCCAGCCCAACGTCCTGCCGAAGCGCAAGCGGGTGCCGATCCGCTTCCAGGGCCACGCGCATATCCGCACCAGCGACCGCTCGGCGCCGCCGGCGCTGCGCCACGTCAAGCTCGAATTCGACCGCGACGGCCAGCTCAACACCGCCGGCCTGCCGGCCTGCCCGCCGGGCCGGGTCGAGGCGACAACCTCGAAGCAGGCCAAGCAGCGTTGCCGCGGCGCGATCGTCGGCCGGGGCCAGGTCGCCGCGGTGCTCAGCTTCGCGACGGCGCGGATCAAGGTCCGCTCGCCGCTGCTGCTCTTCAACGGCCCGCGGGTCGGCGGCAACCAGACCGTGGTCGCGCACGCGCAGACCTCGGTCCCGATCTTCCAGAGCTACGTCGTCGTCGCGACGATCGAACGCCGCCGCGGCATCTTCGGCTACCGGACCAGCTTCGACGTGCCGACGATCGCCGGCGGAATCGGCGCGCTCACCGACGTCAGGGCCCGGATCGGCCGCGAATACCGCCACCGGGGCGCCAGGCGCAGCTTCGTCACCGCCCGCTGCTCGGACGGCATCCTCCAGACCCAGGGCTACTTCCGCTTCGACGACGCCAACGACACGGTCATCTACGGCAGCGTCTTCAAGCCCTGCAACTACCGCTGAGCTGCCCGCCCGGCGTGCCCCGGACGAGGCCCGGCTCTTCCTATACTTGCCAGCCCGGGCCGTTAGCTCAGTTGGTAGAGCAGGAGACTCTTAATCTCAAGGTCGTAGGTTCGATCCCTACACGGCCCACTCACCCGCCCGCGCCGGGGCCGCCGGCGCCGGGTAGGGAGAAGGGGTTCTGCGAGTCGCCGCCCTGGCCGCCGACTTCTTCTTGTACTTTCGCCAGCTGTTTCGTGCGTCGCTCGAACTGCTTGGCGTTTTTGCGGAATTCGTCGAGCTGCTGTTCGATGCCTTTCGCTTCGTTCTTCGACGGGGCTTTGGCGGCGGCGCGCCGCTTCGCCGCATCGCCCGCCTTGAAGTTGCCGTCGAAGTACTCGTAGATCGCCAGGGTGCTGAGCGAGCCGAGGTTGGGCTGCTCCGCGGCCGCGATCCGCTGCGCTTCGGCCGCCCTGGCGACGTTTTCTTCCGCCGTCCGCGTGCTGGTCTCCGATTCGGCCAGGCGGAAGAAGGTGCCGGCGACGAGCTGCGCGGCGGAGGGGTTGGGTTCGTCGGTCGCTTCCAGGTAGCGGCTCCAGGCGTCGGAGGCCTGGCGGAACTCCCGTTTCGCCTCCAACGGCACCGCCTGGGTTTCGCCCCCGGGCGTGACCTCGATCCGCGAGTTGCCGGCCGAGATCCGCGCCCTGGTCAGGCGCAGCAGCAGCGTCTCGTCGCCGGGGTCTTTGACGAGGCGCTGTTCGATCCGCTCCGCTTCCTCTTCGAAGACCTCGGCGGCGTCGCCCGCGCTGCCGCCGCCGGCCAGTTCGCCGAGGTTGAAGGGCCCGACGACGAGCAGCAGGCTGGCGCCCATCAGCAGCGCGAGCACCGCGTAGACGACGCGGATCACGTTCTTGCGCCGTCCCCGCGTGTCGAAGAGCATCCGTCGCTCGTCGTCTGCCATGCCGCCTATCGCTCCTGGGTCGAGGGCTTGCCGATTCCCCCGGCGCTCCCAACTCCGCCGAAGGCCCGAGCCAGCAAGATACTCAACTCGTACAGAGCGAGTAGCGGGACCATCTCGATCAGCATCGAGATCGGGTCGATCCCCGGCAGCGCCGCAGCGAGCACGGCGATCCCCAGGTAGGCGTAGCGCCGGTTGGCTCGCAGCTGGTCGATGCTGACGATGCCGAAGCGGGTGACGGCGACGATCGCCAACGGCAACTGGAAGATCAGGCCACCGGCCAGCAACGTGGTCGAGAAGAAGCTGTAGTAGTCGCGGGCGCGGACCTGGACGTTGAACTGGCTCTCGTTGAAGCCGAGCAGGAAGTTGACCGCCGCCGGCATCACCGCGAAGTAGGCGAAGGCGACGCCGGCGAGGAAGAGGGCCGGGGCGAGCAGCAGGATCGGCAGCGCGACGCGCCGCTCGCTCTCGCTGAAGGCCGGCAGCAGGTAGGCGTAGGCGTGGTAGAGGGCGAAGGGCAGCGCCAGCAGGATCGCGCCGTAGGCGGAGACGGTCAGCGTCGTCCTGAATGGCTCGGTGACGCCGAAGGTGAGCAGCTCCTTGTGAGCGCCCGGCAGCGGTCCTGCGGCGATCTCCAGCAGCAGGTGGTTCTGCCAGAAGCAGAGCGCCAGGGCGACGCCGAAGACCGCGGCGGAGACGACGATCCGCGTGCGCAGCTCGTCGAGGTGCTCGACCAGGGTGAGCCGGTCCTCGTGGGAGACCGGCCGGACGCGGCGCGACATCCGGGCCCTACGGCCGCTTTTGCGCGACCGGCTCCTCGTGCGCAGCGGCGTCGCGCTCGGCGGCGCCCAGCTCCCGCTGCGGAGCCCGCTTCTCCTCGTCTTCGTCGTGGTCGCCGCCGAGCGAGCCGCGGAACTCGCGGATGCCCTTGCCGAGCGAGCGGCCGAGCTCCGGCAGCCGCTTGGGGCCGAAGACGATCAGGGCGATGATCAGGACGACGACGATCTCCAGGGGACCGATGTTTCCAAGCATCGACTCATGGTAGCGGGCGCAGGATGCGGCTGGATCGCAGCGAAGTCGAGCCTACCGCTACCGGAAATTGGGTTTTCTTTTAAGTCGCCCGGGAAACTGCGGATTGAAAACGCCTTTCGCGTGTTCGATGAGTAAGGCGATGAACGAGGCAAGCCAAACCAAGACCAAGCCCCCGCAGCGACTGCACGTCTGCCAGGAGTGCGGCTCGCCGCTGGTCCAGCCGACGCGTTGGGAGCAGGCGGGCAGGCGCGGCCACTGGCGGCTCTGGCGACGTTGCCCGGAGTGCGAGTGGACCTCGGTCGGCACCTACGGCGAGCCTGAGATCGACGCCTACGACGAGGCGCTCGACGACGGCGCCGAGGCGCTCACCTGCGAGCTCGAAGAGCTCGAGCGGGAGGGAATGCGCCGCCTCGCCGAGTCCTTCGCCACCGCCCTGCGCGCGGACCTGATCACCGCCGACGACTTCGGCCGGCGCAGCGCTCAGCTGTAGCGCTGGACGACGCCGTCGGCGACCAGCTCCAGCAGCCGCCGCCGCTCCGGCTCGAGGCCGGCGCGGCCGAGCCGCCGCTTCGCCTCGGCGACCGTCTCGAGGGCGCGGGA
>JBBDTK010000096.1:0-5105 GCA_040904405.1 Solirubrobacterales bacterium
CTACGGGCAGCTCGACCTGCGGATGCGGGAGGATGCCCGCGTGACGGTGCTGGAACGGACCAACGCGCGGGCGATCTCGCCGGCCGACCTGCCCTTCCCGCCCGGCCTGGCCACGGTCGACGTTTCCTTCATCTCGCTGACCAAGGTCCTGCCCGCGGTCGCCGCCTGCCTGGCGCCGGCCGGCGAGGTCCTGGCGATGGTCAAGCCCCAGTTCGAGCTCGGCCGCGAGCGGGTGAGCAAGGGGGTCGTCCGCGACCCCGGCGAGCGCCGCGAGGCGATCCTCAAGGTCGCGCATGCGGCGGCCGACCTGGGCCTGGCGCCGCGCGGCGTCGCCTCCTCCGGCCTGCCCGGCCCGAAGGGCAACCACGAGGCCTTCGTCTGGTGCGGCGGGGATGGCGAGCCCCTTGCCGACCTCGAGGCCACGGTCCGCGAGGTGGACCCTTGAGCCAGCGACTCGTCGTCCTGATTACCCACGCTCACCCGCCGGCGACGACCGAGGCGGTCGCGCAAGCCGTCGCCGTCGCCAGCGAGGCGGACTGGCGGATCGTCGCCACCGCGGCGGAGATCGCGAAGCACGGCGAGGCCGCCGCCGGGATCGAGCCGGTCGAGCCGCTGCCGCGGCAGGCCGACCTCTGCCTGGTGCTCGGCGGCGACGGCTCGATCCTCTACGCCCTGCGCCACTTCGCCCGCAGCTGCGTCCCCGTCTTCGGCGTCAACTTCGGCACCGTCGGCTTCCTCGCCGCGGTCGAGCGCGACGACGCCGAGCAGGGCATGCGACGGGCCTTCGCCGGAGAGACAGAAGCGATCGACCTGCCCGGCCTGGAGGTCGAGATCGAGGGCGAGCGCCGCGTCGCCCTCAACGACGTCGGCTTCCTGCGCCGCCCGCACGGCCGCGTCGCCGAGCTCAGCTACGGGATCGCCGGCGAGGAGGTCGGCCACGTGCGCTGCGACGGGCTCGTCGCCGCCACCCCCGCCGGCTCGACCGGCTACAACCTCGCCAACCAGGGGCCGATCCTGGCCTGGGGGGTCGAGGGCTACGTGGTCTCCTACGTCGCCCCGCACTCGCTCACCGCCCGCGCCCTGGTCGTCGCTCCGGGTGACGTGCTGCGGGTCGGCAACGCCGGCGGCCGCGAGCCGGTCGACGTGGCGATCGACGGCGAGCAGACGGGTGTGCTGGAGTCCGGCGCCGCGCTCGAGGTCAGCTTCGCCGACGGGGTCGGCCGCCTCGCCCAGCTGCCCGGGACCAGCTTCTACCAGCGCATCCGCGAGAAGTTCGGTCACCTCGCCGTCTGAGGCGGGCGCCGCCTTCTCATCCTTCTGCCAGGTCGAGTTGTCGGCGGATCGGCGCCAGGCGTTCATCTGCCTGTCTGGATATGCCTTCCTCGTCGAGCTCCAACCGCAGAGCCTCTGCGACCTGAAACCAGATCCGCGCCGCTCTGAGCGCCTCCTCACGCTCGATGTGGATGTAGAGGCCGCGGTGTCCGGGCCCGGTAGATCCGTTTTCGTAGGCTTCCCGCACTCGTCGCTCTTGTTTCTGGACCCACGACAGCACGGTCTCGTCCCCACCGTTGCCTGCCACCTCGCCCGGCTCTGTCCTGCTGGCGTGGCGGCGATCGACCAGTTCGGCCAGTTCCTGGAACAGGCCTTGGTCCATGGCATGGGCAGTGGCGACGTCGACTCGCTGCTCATGACCGAAGTCGATCCGCTCGGGGCGGCTGGATGAGCCCAGCCAGGAATTGAGCGCGTTCACTCCGTTGAGCCGCACGTGCCAGCTCTTGTAGTGACGGCAGATATCACCCACCGTTTTCCAAGCGATCCGCTCTGCATGCCACCACTCGCAGACGTCCTGAGCGGTTGCCCCCCGCGTGTGCGCTCGCTCCTGCCAGGAGGCGGCGAGCGCCTGAGCGCCGCAGATCACGATTCGCGCCGTGTAGCGGTTGACGTCCGCGCTGCGCGCAGGTCGTCGCTCCGGGAGCTTGATCGGCAGGTGGTGGCTCGCCCAGAGGCGGAACCCGTCCTCGTCTGCGATTCCGGCGAGGTCCGGGTCGTCGATCGCGACCCAGTCGGCCTGGGCCGCGACGCGGCCGCTGCCCGCGCGGCGCGCGTACTCTTCGAGCTCCTCGACGGCACGGCGGACGATCGTGTCTCGTGTCATCCCGTCGGGGAGGACCGCCTCGGAATCCTCCGCGATCATCGCGATCCGGTCGGATTCGGAGGCGGCGAGAAGCGAGCCATCGAGCAGGGTCGACGCCACGACGCAGGCAGCGTTGTAGTGGAGCTGCCATGCATCGGCTCTCTGTCGATCCCACCAACGTTTAGGTGGCCAAAGCCGCCGCGGCCACAGCCGGCTGTCTGCTCGGAACGGCCATTCTCCGAGCAGCTTGCAGTGCTCGGAGATCAGGAGGGCGCATTGCGAGCATCCATGACGTCGCAGCCTGCCGGCGGCGCTGCCGATGATCCGGATGCGTGCCAGCTGTTCCGCCGATCTGAGCACGGTTCGCGAGAGCTCGCGGCGGCGCAGCAGCATCTGCCGTGGCGGCCGGTGCAGCCACCAAGAGTGGAATTCCCGGTTGGTGAGCGTGGGGGGCCAGAACCTCATCCAGGCCCCCAGCTCTTCCAGCCAACGCAAGCCGATGATCTCGAGCAGCTCGGAGATCTCGTGGACCCTGCTCTCGGAGTTGCGGACACTCGCGCCCTGGCCGAGCCTCCCGGACAGCCAATCCAGCCGTGCGGCCGGGCTGCAGCCGTTTCCTTCACGGGCCCATTCCAACAGCGTTTCGGCGGACGCGCTCGCGATTGTGGCACCCCTTCGCGTCTCCCGGGCCGGACGCTTGAGCTCGGCCGTCAGCAGATCGTCCTGCTTGAGGTTGAGCAGAATCTCCTCGCGAAGCTCGTCGCGCTCTTCGTCGCGCTTGGTCTGGGCGCGTTTGTCACCCGCGGCGTTCTTCACCCACTGACCGGCGATCTGGCCGTTGCCGAGCAGAATCGCCAGGCGGTATAGGGCGATGACACGAGCCTGTCGGTCGGGTCCTGACCAGGCGGCCCGATCTTCGCGGCCGACGATCGCCCTATAGGTAACCCACGCGTCAAGGTAGAGGGCAAGGCGCTCCTGGAGCATTGCGATCTTCAGCCGCAGGTTCGGGTTGAGGGGATCGCGACGGAGGGCGTCGTGGTACGCGCCCATCGCCTCCTCCAGCCGGTTGGCCTCTTCGTGGCGGCGAGCGTCGTGATAGGCGAGAATCAGCTCGCCCGGCACTGGTTCTTCCCACTGGGTCCAAGGCCCCTTGTGGCGACCGCGTACACGCGGATAGAGGGCTCCGGCGACGGCCATTGCCGCCTGCCGTGCCCCGTCCTCCCAGCCCGAATCGTCGAGCGCGACGCTGAGCAGGGTGCGGCGCCGACCGTCGACCAGTTGCACCGAGATCCGCCCCCTCCCGTCCTCGCCGGGGCGCAGCGTGCCCCAGGCCTCATAGGCGGCGTCAGGCCAGATCGCGCGGAATAGCTTGCCCACCGCGGCGCCGACGTCGAGCTTGCGAGCCACTCCTTGGCCGACCCCTTCGACGATTTCCACCAGCGGCGCCCCCGGGGCGCGCTCGGGCAGCGGGTCGAGCGGGTCGACGCTCACTGCACCCAGCTCCTCGCGGAAAAGGGAGGTGACCCAGGCCGCTTCGGGGTCTCCCTCGCCTACCGCGGTCCAGGCGAACGGCGATATCTGGACGCGTGGAGAGCGGCCGAGTAGCCGAAGTCGAAGCAGGTGCACGCCCCAGAACAAGGCGGTGGCCGCGATCGCGGCGAGCACGAAGGGCACGAGGAGGTCGAGCTTCTCCGCCGCGTCGTCCATGGCGTCGACCGTCCACTCGAGCACCTTGCCCAGCGCCGTCGCCACCCAGTCGGCTGCTCCTTCGAGCCATTCGGGAACCCAGTCGAATATGCCCGATCCGGTCAAACTGGCACGACATTATCTGATCGATCGCTACGTTTGTATTTAGTTACGGTTCAGTTCTAGATACCCCGGTTCTGCTCTGGTCGGTCCGGTGATGCTGCTACTAAGGGCGCATGCTTCGCGAGCTGCGCATCGAGAACCTGCTGCTGATCGAGCGGGCCGAGCTGCGGCTGGGGGAGGGCCTCAACGCGATCACGGGGGAGACTGGCGCCGGCAAGACCGTGCTGGCGCACTCGCTCGACCTGTTGATGGGGGGCAAGGCGCGGCCGGGAATCGTCCGCCCGGGTGCCGAGGAGGCCTGGGTCGAGGGCGTCTTCGACCTGCCGGAGGGGCTGCTGGCGGAGCCCGAGATGGCCGAGATCGCCGCCAGGCTGCCGGCCGGCGCGGAGGAGGTCGTGCTCGGCCGCCGCGTCTCCGCCTCGGGGCGGACCTCCGCCTTCCTCGCCGGCCGCGCCGCCGCGGCGGCCGACCTGAAGCTGCTCGGCAGCCGCCTGCTCGCCTTCTACGGCCAGCACGAGCACCGCAAGCTGACGATCGCCTCGGCCCAGATGGAGGTGCTGGACGGGTTCGCCGGCGGCGAGCACCTGGCCCTGCGCGAGCGCTACCGCGAGGCGCACGGCGAGTGCGGGCGGCTGCGGGCCGAGCTGGACGAGCTGCGCCAGCGCGACGGCTCGCGCGAGCGCGATCTCGACCTCTACCGCTTCGAGCTCGCCGAGATCGAGGAGGTGGCGCCGGATGCCGCCGAGGAGGCCGAGCTGCTGGCCGAGCGCCAGCGCCTGCGCCACGCCGAGGGCCTGCGCGAAGCGGCAAGCGGCGCGCTCGCCGGCGTCACCGGCGCCGAGGAGGACGGCGGCGGCGCGGCAAGCGCGCTGGCCGCGGCGGAGTCCCTGCTGCAGGGCGTGAGCGGCGTCGACGAGGGCCTCGACGCGCTCGGCGAGCGACTCGGCGCGGTCGCGGTCGAGCTGGGCGACCTGGCCGGCGAGCTGCGTGCCTACCTGGAGCGGATCGAGGCCGACCCGGCGCGGCTGGCGGACCTGGAGGAGCGGCTGGAAGCGATCGACCGGCTGAAGCGCAAGCACGGCGGCAGCGTCGAGTCGGTGCTCGCCCACGCCGATCGCTGCCGGTCCGAGATCGCCCGCCTCGAGGGCGCCGAGACCAGGGG
>JBBDTK010000097.1:0-4989 GCA_040904405.1 Solirubrobacterales bacterium
CCCGGCCACTCCGGGAGCCACCGCCTGCTGCTCAGCGACCACAGCACCGTCGAACTCTCCGACGGCTGACCCGGAGCCGGAAGCATCGCCGCTTGATGACGGCAGTACGGTGCTGCACGGGGGAAGGGGCCCGGCATGGACGACGCGGAACGCCGCTCGTGTCAGGAGTGTGGCGAGGCCGTCGGCCCCGGCACCGACCGCCTCTGCGAGCTCGCGCCGGGCGAGAACGTCTGGGTCAACGGCCCGCTCGGCAACGGTTTCTCGCCCCCGCGCGAGCTCGTCCCGGATGCGGCAGGCGCGATCCTCGTCGGCGGCGGCATCGGCGTCGCCCCGCTGGCGCTCCTGCGCAGGCGCTTCGCTGCGTCGAACGTCCCGACCCGGGTCCTGCTCGGCTTCCGCGACGAGGCCCACTCCGGCGGCCTCGACGACCTCTTCGCCTGCTGCGAGGTCGGCCTCGCCTCCGACGACGGCCACGTCGGCCAGCGCGGCTACGTGACCGAGCTGCTGGCGGCGATGCTCGCCGGCGACGACGCCGAGAGCGCCGCCGTCTACGCCTGCGGCCCGCCGCCGATGCTCGACGCGGTGGCGGCGCTCTGCGCCGGGCGCGAGGTCGCCTGCGAGCTGGCGATGGAGTCGCCGATGGCCTGCGGCTACGGCGCCTGCTACGGCTGCGCGGTTCCCAAGCCAGGTGGCGAGGGCTACCTCCGCCTCTGCGTCGACGGGCCGGTGATCCGGGTTGGTTGAGTTCTGCGGGATCGAGCTGCGCGACCGCGTGATCAACGCCTCGGGAACCTTCGACGCGATAGCCGCCCGCAGGGTCTATGGCGACGAGCTGGTGGAGGACTTCCCGTTCGCGGCGTTTGTCTCCAAGACCATCACGCTGGAGGCAAGAGCCGGCAATGAGCCGCAGCGGATCTGGGAGACCCCCGCCGGGATGATCAACTCGATCGGGCTGCCCAATAAAGGGCTGAACGGGTTCATCGCTGAGGATCTGCCTCAGCTGGGCGAGCTGCCGGTGCCTTTGATCGTCTCGGTGATGGCCACCGGGCGTGAGGATTTCTCGCGAATGGTGGCGGCGCTGGACGAGCGCGAGGAGGTTGCGGCATTTGAGCTGAACGTGAGCTGTCCCAACGTGCATTCCGGGTTGATCGTCGGGGAGCAGCCGGAAGAGACGGTTGCGCTGCTCGAAGCGCTGCGGCCGCTTACGGCAAAGCCGCTGATCGTCAAGCTGACGCCCAACGTGACCGACCCGGCGGCCGTGGCCGTGGCCGCCGAAAAGGGCGGCGCGGATGCGGTGTCGCTGATCAACACGATCAAGGCGAGCGGGGGGCCCGTGACGGGCGGCCTCTCGGGCCCGGCGGTGCGGCCGATCGCGGTCGCGCAGGTCCGCGCCGTCGCCGCCGCCGTGCGCGTCCCGATCGTCGGCATGGGCGGGGTGGCCAGCGGCGCCGACGCCTTCGAGATGCTCTCGGCGGGCGCAACGCTGGTTGCGATCGGAACCGAGAGCTTCCGCGACCCGCGGGCGGCAATCCGCATTGCCGCAGAGCTTGCTGAGCGCTACCCGCCGGTCCCTTAACCTAGACCTCGACTCGAGGTCTAGGTGAATTTGAGCGGAAATGCCCAGGATGGCCTTGCGCGGGCGCCAGCCGCGGCTATACTCGCCGCCCACATGCCCGTCCCAGTCAAGACCTCCGCCGCGGCCCCCGAGAGGTCGCTGGACCAACGGATGGACGCCCTCAAACGGGCCAACGACATCCGCACCGCCCGGGCCAAGCTGAAGAAGGACCTGAAGGCGGGCAAGGCGAGCATCAACGCCCTGCTGCTCGATCCGCCCGAGTACGTGATGACGGCGAAGGTCTTCGACATGCTCCTCGCGGTGCCCAAGTACGGCCGGGTGAAGACGAACCGGATCCTCAACCAGTGCAGGATCTCGCCCTCGAAGACGATCGGCGGGCTCTCCGAGCGCCAGCGCGCCGAGCTCGTCAACCAGCTGCGCCGGTAGCGAAGCCGACCGCCACAGCGGTCAGTATCTGGCGCCGCATGGCCAAGGTATTCGTAATCACGGGCCCGTCGGGCGTTGGCAAGGGAACTCTGATCGCCAAGCTGCTCGAGCGCCTGCCCGAGCTCGAGCTCTCGGTCTCGGCGACGACGCGGGAGCCGCGCGAGGGCGAGGTCGACGGGCGCGACTATCACTTCCTCACCCGCGAGGAGTTCGACCGCCGGGTCGAGGCCGAGGACTTCCTCGAGTTCGCCACCTACAGCGGCAACCGCTACGGCACCCTGCGCTCCGAGGTGCGCAAGCGGCTCGACGGCGGCCACTCGGTCGTGCTCGAGATCGAGGTGCAGGGGGCGCGCCAGGTGCGGGCGGCGATGCGCGAGTCGATCCAGGTCTTCATCGCCCCGCCCGACCCGGCCGTGCTGCGACGGCGGCTGGAGTCGCGCGGCGCCGACTCGGCCGCGGCGATCGACGCCCGGCTCGAGGTCGCCGAGCAGGAGCTGGCCGCCCAGGACGAGTTCGACTACCGCATGGTCAACGACGATCTGGGCCGCGCCGCGAGCGAGCTGGAGGGGATCGTGCGCGCCGAGCTCGGCCTCCCGGTTGAGGACGGTTGACGCTAGACTCCCCGGCCGAATGATCGAGCCACGCGTCGACAAGCTTCTCGAGCACGCCGACTCGCACTACGCGGCGGTCGTCGTCGCGGCCAAGCGAGCGCGCCAGATCAACAGCTACTTCCACAACCTCGGCGAGGGCGGCTTCGGCGAGTACCCGCCGCCGATGGTCGAGACCCACGGCGAGCGCAACTACCTCTCGATGGCGCTCGAGGAGCTTGCCGAGGGCAAGCTCAAATACGAGTACCGCGCCTAGGAGCCTTCCATGGCCAGAATCCTGCTCGGCGTAAGCGGCGGGATCGCCGCCTACAAGTCGCTGGAGCTGGCCCGCCTCGCCACCCTGGCCGGTCACGGCGTGCGCGTGCTGATGACCGAGACGGCGACCCGCTTCGTCGGCGCCGCCTCCTTCGAGGGCATCGTCGGCGCGCCGGTGCTGAGCTCGGAGTTCGAGCGCGACCCGCTGCGCGGCGCCTTTCCCGGCGACCCGCGGCCCGAGCACGACCCGATCGGGCACCTCGAGCTGGCCGCCAACTGCGACGCCTACCTGGTCGCTCCCGCCTCCGCCAACACGGTCGCCAAGCTCGCCACCGGGATCGCCGACTCGATCCTGACCACCAGCTTCCTCGCCTGCGCCGCGCCGCGCCTGGTCGCGCCGGCGATGAACGACAGGATGTACGTCGACGCCGCGACCCAGGCCAACCTGGCGACGCTGCGCGAGCGCGGGGTCGAGACGATCGAGCCCGGCGAGGGGGCCCTCGCCTCGCGCGGCGAGCACGGCAGGGGGCGCCTGCCGGACCCTGCCGAGCTGCTCGCCCGCCTGGAAGCGGTGTTGCCCGCCGGCGAGCGCCCCTGGGACGGCAAGCGGGTGCTGGTCACCGCGGGCGGGACCCGCGAGCCGATCGACCCGGTCCGCTTCATCGGCAACCGCTCCAGCGGCCGGATGGGCATCGCCCTGGCCGCCGCCGCCGCCCGCCGCGGCGCCGACGTCGCCCTGATCGCCGCCAACGTCGCCCTGCCCGAGCCCGCCGGCATCCGCCGCATCGACGTCGAGACGACCGCCGAACTGGCCGATGCGACCCGCGCGGAGTTCTCCGCGACCCACCTGCTGCTGATGGCAGCGGCGCCCGCCGATTTCCGCTCAGCCGAGATTGCCTCCGGCAAGTTCAAGCGCGAAGAGGCGCTGGATCTGAACCTGGAGCCCACCGAGGACATCCTCGCCAGCCTCGAAGCGGGCGAGGGCCAAACGATCGTCGCCTTCGCCGCCGAACACGGCAACGACGTCGACCGCGCCCGCGAGAAGCTCACCCGCAAGAACGCCGACCTGATCGTCCTCAACGACGTCTCCGACCCCGAGATCGGCTTCGACAGCGCCGAAAACGCCGCCACCCTGATCAGCTCCACCAGCGAGACCACTCTCGCTCAAGCCCCCAAGGACGTAATCGCCGAGCAGATCTTGGATCGGCTGGATTCGATGCACAGCTCGGACCTCCCGGCGAAGTAGCTGGCGGATCGGCAGGGTCCGGCAACGCACCGGGCTATACTGGGCACAAGCTTTTTGTCCCTATGCAGTAGCGAGAAGTGGGCCTGGCCCACTTTTTTTTCGGCCGCAAGCAGGCATGACAGACCTCAAAGACAGCATCCAGCAGCAGCTCGCAGAGTTCGATTCCGAGCTCGGCCTGGTCGCGCTCGAGCAGCCGGGCAACGAAGCCCTGCGCCTTTTCATCGACCACCCCGAGGGAGTCGACCTGGCCCTCTGCGAGCGCGTCACCAGGCATCTCGCCGATCTGCGCGCCGAGTACGCGCTCGAGGTCTCGTCCCCGGGCCCCAAATACCGTAAGGAGCAGGCGTGAGCAAAGAGATCGTCGAGGCAATCAAGGCGCTCGAGCAGGAGAAGGGCATCGCCGCCGACAAGCTGATGGACGCCCTCGCCGACGCCCTCCTCTCGGCTTACAAGAAAACGCCCGGGGCGGCCAAATACGCGCGCGTCGACCTCGACCACGAGACCGGCGACTTCCGCGTCTTCGAGCTGATCCTGCCGGCCGAGCTGGAGCAGAAGCTGCTGGCCGAGGCGGCCGAGGCGCAGGAGGAGGAAGAGCGCGAGATCGACCCCGAAACCGGCGAGCTGAAAGAGCCCGAGGACCCCGAGCTCGACCCGGAGATGATCGCCCCCTACGAGGACCAGATCGAGACCCGCGACGTCACCCCCGAAGACTTCGGCCGGATCGCCGCCCAGACCGCCAAGCAGGTGATCCTGCAGCGGATCCGCGAGGCGGAACGGATGATGATGTTCGAGGAGTACCAGGACCGCGTCGGCGAGCTGATCACCGGGATCATCCAGCAGTCCGACAAGCGCTACACGCTGGTCCAGCTGCGCGAGCG
>JBBDTK010000098.1:0-4828 GCA_040904405.1 Solirubrobacterales bacterium
GGGTGCCGCCAGGCGCGTCCGGACGCCGCCAAACGCGACGGTATTTACGGCCGGGAGCACTAAGCCTGCGGCGTCAGCTGTAGCGGTCCCAGCGCTTGAGGAAGGCGAGCGGGTCGATCGGGTGGCCGCCCTCATACCATCCGGGGGCGGTCCAGATCTCGAAGTGGAGGTGGCAGGCGGTCGAGGAGCCGGTGCTGCCGACGACGCCGATCGGCTCGCCGGTGCGGACGCTCATCCCCGCCTTCAACGGCGAGGGCTTGAGCAGGTGCATGTAGGCGGTGTCGTAGCCACTGCCGCGGCTGTCGATGACGATGTAGTTGCCGGCGGCGCTCTGGTAGCCCGAGTAGCGCACCCGGCCGCCGCGGGCGGCGACCAGCGGCGTCCCGCAGCGGGCCATCACGTCGTGGCCCTGGTGGGTGTGGCCGGAGCGGCCGGCGCCGAAGCGGGCGCCCGAGCTGCCGTAGTCGTGCGGTCCGAGGACCGGGAAGGCGAAGCCGTAGAGCTCGAAGCTGAGGCTGAGCGCCCGCGCCGCTGCCGAGGAGCCGGTGCTGCGGCGAGCCAGCCGCAGCGCCTTCCGCACCGAGAGCTGGAAGGCGCGGCGGGCCTCCTGGCCGCCCGCCTGGGGCACGATGCGGAACGAGTAGCGGCCGTTGGGGGCCGGCCTGCCGCCCGCCACGGCGCCGTCCCAGCGGACGCTGTCGGGGGCGTTGGGGGCGACGTCGTTGCGGTAGTAGCGCTTGACGACCTCGCCGTTCAGCCCGACCACGTCGATGCGCAGGTCGTTGGCCGCCTGGTCGCTGCCGATTTCGTAGCGCAGCCGCGGGGGGGGGGCGGGCCGGGGTCGGCGCGCGGCGTGTCGGGGCGGCGGCCGCGCTGGCGGCATCGCCGCCGAAGAGCGCCCCCATCGCCATCATCGAAATCAAACCGGACAACCAAGGCCCGGGGTTGCTGCGTGCCACGTGCCCCCTCTTTCGCTCGCCTACGGAGTTAGCTGTCGGGCTCGCGCTGAAAGAGATGCGCTACGGACGGATCTTCGTCCGATTCGCCCCGGGGACCTGCAAGAGTCCCTGCGGTTCCTCCGCCCCCATCCGTCGGCCGGACGGGATTCGGCTATCGATGGCGCGGCAGTATAGAGAGGGCGGCGGCCGTATGGAGGCCGTGTACGTCGCGGCGGCGCGGCGGCTATCATCCCGGGGCCGCTGGGGCCTCCCCGCGGCTTTTCTCTGATGAAGACCTACGTAGCGAAACCCGCCGACCGCCAGCGCGACTGGTACGTCGTCGATGCCGAGGGCCAGACCCTGGGCCGCCTGGCGACCCGGATCGCCGACGCGCTGCGCGGCAAGCGCAAGCCCCGGTACACGCCGCACGTCGACACCGGCGACTTCGTCGTCGTCGTCAACGCCGAGAAGATCCGGGTGACCGGCAAAAAGCTCGAGCAGAAGCGCTACTGGCGCCACAGCGGCTATCCCGGCGGGATCAAGTCGCGCACCCTGGCCGAGATGCTCGACCGCCGTCCCGAGGAGGTGATCCGCAAGGCGGTGAAGGGGATGCTTCCCCGCAACCGCCTCGCCCGCAAGCAGCTGACCAAGCTGAAGGTCTACGCCGGGCCGGATCACCCGCACGAGGCGCAGAAACCACAGCCGATGGAGATAGAGACTTGATCGCAGACGACGAGAAGGACGTTCAGGAGACTCCGGCCGAGGAGCCGAAGGTCGAGGAGAAGAAGAAGGACGCGATCCCCGGGGCGGATCTGGAGCCGATCGCGGTCGAGCCGGAAGAGCGGCCGCTGAGCGCCGAGGAGCGAGCGCGGCGCGAGGCCGAGGAGGAAGAGCGGGCGCGCAAGGAGGCGGCGCTGGCCGGGGACTCGGCCGAGGAGGAGCAGGCGACGAGCCGCGCCCCGGCCAAGATCGAGGGCGACTCGCGCTTCCTCGCCACCGGCAAACGCAAGCGCTCGATCGCCCGCGTCACCCTGCTCTCCGGCGCCGGCAAGATCGAGATCAACGGCCGCCCGATCGAGGAGTTCTTCCCGCGCCCGCTGCACCAGACGACCGCCCGTCAGGCGCTGGTCACGACCGGCTACGAGGGCAACGTCGACGTCCGCGTCCGCGTCCACGGCGGCGGCATCAGCGGCCAGGCCGGCGCGGTCCGCCACGGCATCGCCCGGGCGCTGATCGAGGTCGACCCGGAGCTGCGCGGCGAGCTCAAGCGGCGCGGGTTCCTGACCCGCGACGCGCGCGCCAAGGAGCGCCGTAAGGCGGGGTTCAAGAAGGCCCGCAAGAAGCCCCAGTTCTCGAAGCGTTGAGGCGGCTGCAAATCTGCGTCTGGGGGTGTCCTCGGTCGTCCGGATCGGGTCACGCACTAGAAGTGCGCTCCCCTCACCGTCCTCCCTCGTCCTACCCAGACTTGATTTTCGCTCGCCTCAACGCTTCGAGTGATGTCTGAGAGAAAGTACTTTGGAACGGACGGTGTTCGGGGGCGCGCCGGAACGTTCTTGACGGCCGAGTTGGCGCTTTCGCTTGGCCGGGCGGCAACTGCATCGTTGGACGTCCCCCGGCCGCAGGTCCTGATCGTCCGCGACACGAGGGAGTCGGGGCCGATGCTGGAAGCGGCGCTGGCGGCGGGGGTGGCGGCCGGCGGCGGCGACGCGCTGCTCGGCGGCGTCCTGCCGACGCCGGCCGCGGCGGTGCTCTGCCGCAAGCTGGGGCTGGATCTGGCCGCCGTCGTCTCCGCCTCCCACAACCCCTATCGCGACAACGGGATCAAGTTCTTCAGCGGCGCCGGGACGAAGCTTGGCGACGAGGAAGAGGCCCGGATCGAGTCGCTGCTCGGCGAGCGCGTTCGCGCCTCTGACCGGGTAGCCGGTAAAGGGTCGGACGCGGTCGTGGCGCCCGGCGCCGTGCGCGAGCTCAACGGCGGCGCCGAGGACTACCTGCGCGCGCTGCACTCGGCCTTCCCGCTCGATCTCTCCGGCGTCAGGGTCGCGCTCGACTGCGCCAACGGCGCCACCCACCGGGTCGCGCCGGCGATCTTCGAACGCCTCGGCGCCGCGGTCGAGGCGATCGGCGACGAGCCCGACGGGCGCAACATCAACGACGGCTGCGGCTCGACCCACCTCGATCGCCTGCGAGAGCACATGGCGGCCTCCGAGGCGACGGTCGGCTTCGCCTTCGACGGCGACGGCGACCGGGTCCTGGCGGTCGACGGAGAGGGGCGCGCCCACGACGGCGACGAGCTGATCGCTCTGCTGGCGCGCGGCATGGCGACCCGCGGCGAGCTGGACGGAGGCGTCGCGGTGACCGTGATGAGCAACTACGGCTTCCACCGGGCGATGGAGGAGGCCGGGATCGAGGTCGCGGTGACCAGGGTCGGCGACCGCTACGTGCTCGACGAGCTGCGCCGGCGCCAGTGGCGCCTCGGCGGCGAGCAGTCGGGCCACATCATCGACAACGGCTTCGCCGCCACCGGCGACGGCACCGCGGCGGCGCTGATGACGATGCGCGAGCTGGGCGGCCGCGACCTCGCCGCGGTCGAGGCGATGGAGAAGCTGCCGCAGCGGCTGGTCAACGTCGAGGTCGCCGACCGCGAGGCGATCGACGGCGCCGGCGCCGTCTGGGAGGCGGTCGAGCGCGAGGCCGCCGCGCTGGAGGGCCGCGGCCGGGTCCTGCTGCGCCCCTCCGGCACCGAGCCCCTGGTCCGGGTGATGGTCGAGGCGCCGACGGCCGAGGAGGCCGACGCCGTCAGCAACCGCCTAGCCGAGCTGGTCCGCGCCGAGCTCGGCTGAGCAGCCCGGCGTCTACCCTTAACGGCCTTCTATGTGCGGAATCGTCGGATATGTCGGGAATCGCCCCTGCCGGGAGATCCTCTTCGCCGGCCTCGAGAAGCTCGAGTACCGCGGCTATGACTCGGCCGGGGTCTCGGTGATCGAGGACGGCCGGGTCGAGAGCGTGCGCGCGGTCGGCAACCTGGCCAACCTGCGCGCGGCGATCGACGGCGGGGACGGCGGCGTCGCGGTCGCGGCCGGGTCGGCGACGACCGGCGTCGCCCATACTCGCTGGGCTACCCACGGCCGGGTCACCGAGGAGAACGCGCATCCGCACAGCGACGGCTCCGACCGCGTCCACATCGTCCTCAACGGGATCGTCGAGAACCACGCCAGGCTGCGCGCCCGGCTCGAGTCCGAGGGGCAGCAGTTCAGCTCCGAAACCGACGCCGAGGTCGTCGCCCACCTGATCTCCGCCCATTACGACGGCGACCTGGCCGCCGCGGTGCGGGCCGCCTTCGCCGAGTTGCGCGGCCACTACGCCTTCGTCGCGATGCATGCCGACCGGCCCCGGCAGCTGGTCGGGGCGCGCAGGGAGTGCCCGCTGGTCGCCGGGATCGGCGAGGGGGAGAGCTTCCTCGCCTCCGCGATCCCGGCCTTCCTGGCGCAGACGCGGCGGGCGCTTACGATCGAGAGCGGGGAGGTGGTCACGATCGAGGCCGGCTCGGTCTCGATCACCGATGCCGACGGCAACCCGGTCGAGCGCGAGGCCGAGCAGATCGAGTGGGACGAGGCCGCCGCCGAGAAGGGCGGCTACGAGACCTTCATGCTGAAGGAGATCCACGAACAGGCGGACTCGGTGGCGGAAACGATCGCCGATCGCCTGCCGGGCGACGACGGCGTCGACCTCTCCGAGGTCGATCTCGACGACGAGTTCCTGCGCGGGCTCAACCGGATCGTGATCGTCGCCTGCGGCACCTCCTACCACGCCGGCCTGGTCGGCCGTTACGCGATCGAGGAATGGGCGCGGGTCCCGGTCGAGATGGACGTCGCCTCCGAGTACCGCTA
>JBBDTK010000099.1:0-5093 GCA_040904405.1 Solirubrobacterales bacterium
CGGTCCTGGGCCGTATCCAGGGGTGCGATATCCCTATCGAGATAGGTCCTAAGTGCTTCCGGTCGTAAGTCCGCCGCCAACGCGACGGTACTTACGGCCGGGAGTACTAAGGTTCCGCGTATGGATCAGGGAGCCAGGTTCCCGCGGGTCGCCGCCAAGGCCGGCCACTACGAGAGCTTCTACGTCAAGGCCTGCCGGCCGGGCGGTGGGCAGGGCATCTGGATCCGCCACACCGTGCACAAGCGGCCGGGGGAGGAGCCGAAGGGCTCGATCTGGTTCACCTGGTTCGACCGCGAGGCCGGGGGGCCGCGGGCAACCAAGGTGACCGCACCGGCGGCCGAGCTGTCGGCGCCGGCCGGCGGCTGGATCCGGGTCGGTGACGCCGAGATCGGCCCGGGCTACGCTCGCGCGCCTTCCGCTGTGAGTTTTGGGTCCTATACCTACAAGAGTCACAGCGGAGTGGAGGGCGAGGCGACGACGGCCGTGGGCGGAGGCGGAGCCGTTTCCTGGGACCTGACCTTCGCCGGTGACGCCGAGCCCTGCATGTACCTTCCGTCCGAGCGCCTCTACGAGACGCGGCTGCCGAAAACGAAGTTCGTCGCGCCCTATCCCGACGCCCGCTTCTCCGGCCGGCTGGAGCTCGACGGGGAGACGATCGAACTCGACGGTTGGCCGGGGATGATCGGCCACAACTGGGGCAGCGAGCACGCCGAGCGTTGGGTCTGGCTCGAGGGGACCGGCTTCGAGGGCTCCCCGGATACCTACTTCGACGCCGGCGCGGCCCGGATCGCGCTCGGCCCCTGGACCACCCCGTGGGTGCCCTCCGGGATGCTGATGCTGGACGGTGAGCCCCACCGCCTCGGCGGCTTCGGCCACATCCGCGCCGCAGAGATCGAAGAGTCCGCCGGCGAGTGCTCCTTCGTCCTGCCGGGCAAGGACATCGTCGTCCGCGGCAGGGTTTCCGCCCCGAAGAAGGACTTCGTCGGCTGGGTCTACGCCGATCCCGACGGCCCCGAGCACAACACGGTCAACTGCTCGGTCGCCGACCTCGAGCTGACCGTGGAACGCCCCGCCCAGCCTCCCCGGCAGCTGACCCTCGTCGCCGGCGCGGCCTACGAGCTGGGTATGCGCGAGACCGACCACGGCATCCCGATCCAGCCCTACCCGGATGGGTGAGCGAGGGCGAGGGCGGGGGTCGCCTCGCCGGCTGCCCATGTTCGCTTCGCCTGCGGCTCCGCTCACCAATGAGGAGCCGCTTCGCGGCGGGAATCACTCTGCGGCGCCCGCTCCGCGAGGCACCGGCGAGGCGACCCCCGCCCTCATCTACGCTTAGCCAATGCCGGACGACCACAAGCTGTTCGCGGCGGGGGAGTGGGTGGAGACCGGCGCGTGGGACGCGGTCGAGAGCCCATATGACGGTGGCGCTGTCGGGCGGGTGGCGCAGGGTGACGCGGCGCTGGTCGATCGTTGCGCGATCGCGGCGCGGGCGGCGTACGAGTCGGGCGGTTTCCCCCAGCACGAGCGGGCGGCGGTGCTCGATCGCGCCGCCGCTCTGGTCGCGGAGCGAACCGACGATCTGGCGCAGGCGATCGCCGCCGAGGCCGGCAAGCCGCTGAAGACCGCCCGAGTCGAGGCCGAGCGCTGCGCCGAGACGCTGACCTTCTCCGCGGTCGAGGCGCGCAAGCTGAGCGGCGGCACGGTGCCGATGGAGGCCTCCGCGGCCGGCGCCGGCAAGCTCGGGGTGATGCTGCGCGTGCCTTACGGGGTGGTCGGCGCGATCAGCCCCTTCAACTTCCCGCTCAACCTGGTCGCCCACAAGCTCGGCCCGGCGCTCGCCGTCGGCAACGCCGTGCTGCTCAAGCCGGCGGGGCAGACGCCGATCTCGGCGCTGAAGCTGGCCGCGATCCTGGCCGAGGCGGGCCTGCCCGAGGGCTGGCTCAGCGTCGTCCCCGGCCCCGGCTCGGAGGTCGGCAACGCGATCGTCTGCCACGAGCTGACCGGGGCGCTCAGCTTCACCGGCTCGGCCGAGGTCGGCTGGGGGATCCGCGGCCGAGTCCCGCACAAGAAGGTCAACCTGGAGCTGGGCTCGAACGCGCCGCTGATCGTCCACGCCGACGGCGACTGGGAGGCGGCCGCCGACAAGACCAAGATCCATGCCTTCTCGCACGCCGGCCAGAGCTGCATCTCGATCCAGCGGGTGCTCGTCCACGAGGACGTCGCCGACGACCTCGTCGAGCGGCTGGTCGCCAACGTCGCCGCGCTGACCGTCGGCGATCCGCTCGACCCCGAGACCGACGTCGGGCCGCTGATCTCGGCCGCCGACCGCGACCGGGTCAAGGACTGGATCGACGAGGCGGTCGCCGGCGGGGCCGAGCTGCTCTGCGGCGGCGAGCTGGTCGACCAGGGCCGCTGCCTGGCGCCGACCCTGCTCGCGGCGCCGCCGCGCGAGGCGAAGGTCTGGCGCGAGGAGGTCTTCGGCCCGGTGGCGACGATCGACCGCTACTCGGACTTCGGCGAGGCGCTGCGGCTCGCCAACGACTCGAAGTTCGGCCTGCAGGCGGGGGTCTTCACCCGTGACGTCGGCCGCGGCCTCGAGGCCGCCCGCACGCTCGAGTTCGGCGGCGTCCTGATCAACGAGGTGCCGACCTTCCGCGCCGATCAGATGCCCTACGGCGGCGTCAAGGACTCCGGCAACACCCGCGAGGGCCCCGCCTACGCCGTGCTAGAGCTGACCGAGGAGCGCTTCGTCACGCTGCAGGGCTGAGCTGATTCGCATAATTTCGCGGATATCCCTACTATAGTTGTGATATAGAAACTATAGTAGGGATTGAAATGGATTTCGCTCGACCGATGCAGGTGGTATCGCCGACGCTCGACGGCGACGTCTTGACTGTTCTGGCCGGAGCCGAGGAGGCGTTCAGTGGGCGGCGCATTCACCAGCTGGTCGGGCATGGCTCAGAGCCCGGCATACGCAGGGCCGCAGAGCGACTCGTCCACCAAGGGATCGTCTTGCGCCATCAGGCTGGTCGGGCGAATCTCTATCGGCTTAACCGTCAGCACGTGAGCGCCGAGGCGATCGAACTGCTTGCCGAGGCCCGGGCGCAGCTGATCAGCTGGCTCCGGGAGGCGATTGGCTCATGGGAGGTTGCCCCTCGATGCGCGGCGCTGTTCGGGTCGGTTGCCCGCCGGCAGGCGGGCTCTGACAGCGACCTCGACCTTTTCATCGTCCGCCCCGCTGGAGTGGATGAAGACTCCAGACCCTGGACCGAACAGCTCGGCTCGCTGCAACGCTCGGCAACGGCATGGACCGGCAACGACTCGCGGATAATCGAGCTGGCGGAAGGGGAACTGGAGCAGGCAAAGCCGCTGCTCTCGAATGTGCTCGAGGAGGGTGTGGAGCTTTTCGGAACGCTGCACGCCCTTCGCAGCGCGATCGGAGGCGACGGCAGATGACGACCAGGCTCCGCGAATGCGACGAGAGGACCGCGGCGGGTCGCCTCCAGAAGGCTCGCCAGTTTCGCGATGCGGCGATGACGATCCGTGAGTTCGCTGACGATGAAGCCGAAATCGGCGACGCGTTCGTCACCCTTTGCATCCACGCGGGAATTGCTGCGGCCGACACGATTTGTTGCGAGGCGCTTGGTCACTATGCTCAGGGCGACGACCACAATCAGGCAATCGCCGAGCTGTCGAAGGTGAGGCCGGACGGTGAGGAACTGGGCGGCGACCTGCGGGCACTTCTTCAGATGAAGTCCCACGCCGAGTACGGGCCGATACCGGTCACGGCGGATCAACGGAAGCGTGCCTGGCGGCGCACCGAGCGACTCGTCGAGGCGGCTCGCCACCGTCGTGCGGGCTGAGCGCATCCGACATCCACCCCACTGGGGTGTGGTCGATGTCGGATGCGCTACTCGTGCGGCCGTGCCATGCGGCGGTGGTCCAGGGCCTGCTCGAGGACGGCCGGCTCGACGCCCTGCTCGAGCGCCACCTCGCGCAGCGAGCGGCCCGACTCGGCCGCCGCCTTGACGATCTCGGCGGCGCGGTCGTAGCCGATATGCGGGTTGAGCGCGGTCGCCGCCGCCAGCGTCGCCTCGGCGTGGCGCTCGGTGATCGCCTCGTTGGCCTCGATCCCGGCGACGCATCTCTCGTCCAGCAGCCGTGAGGCGGAGGCGAGCAGCTTGATCGAGTCGAGCAGGTTGCGCGCCATCAGCGGCACCCGCACGTTGAGCTCGAACTGGCCCTGACTGCCGGCGACGGCGATCGCCGCGTCGTTGCCGATCGTCTGCGCGGCAACCTGGATCACGACCTCGGGGATCACCGGGTTGACCTTGCCGGGCATGATCGAGGAGCCCTTCTGCAACTCCGGCAGGCGCAGCTCGGCGAGGCCGGCGCGCGGCCCGGAGCCCATCAGCGCCAGGTCGTTGGCGATCTTGTTGAGCGAGACGGCGTAGACCTTGAGCGCCCCGGAGAGCTCGACCAGGGCGTCGCGGTTGCCCTGCGCCTCGAAGCGGTCGAGCGGCTCGGAGATCGTCAGGCCGGTGTCCTCGGCGAGCTTGCCGCGCACCTTGGCGGCGAACTCCGGGTGGGTGTTGAGGCCGGTCCCGGTGGCGGTCCCGCCGAGCGGGATCTGGCCGACCCGGCGCAGCGTCGCCTCGACCCGCTGGATCCCCAGCCGCACTTGCGCCGCGTAGCCGCCGAACTCCTGGCCGAGCGTTACCGGGACGGCGTCCATCAGGTGGGTGCGGCCGGCCTTGACCGTGTCGGCGAAGCGCTCCTGCTTCTCCGCCAGCGCCGCCTGCAGGCCCTCCATCGCCGGCAGCAGCTCGTGCGTCACCTCGCCCAGCGCCGCCAGGTGGACGGCGGAGGGGAAGACATCGTTGGAGGACTGCCCCATGTTGACGTGGTCGTTGGGATGGGCCGCGTCGCCGGCCAGCCTGGCGATCACCTCGTTGGCGTTCATGTTGGAGGAGGTGCCGGAGCCGGTCTGGAAGACGTCGACCGGGAACTGGTCATCGTGCTTGCCTTCGGCGACTTCGGCCCCGGCCTTCGCAATGCGCTCCGCGATCTCCTGGTCGAGGCCGCCGAGCTTTCCG
>JBBDTK010000099.1:5103-26393 GCA_040904405.1 Solirubrobacterales bacterium
GGGGGGCCGGCGGGCGGCAATCTGCTCGGCGAGGTCGGAGTCGAGCTGCCCCAACTCGCCGTTGACCCGCGCCGCGGCGGCCTTCAGCCGGCCGAGCCAGCGGACGACCGGAACCGGCACCCGCTCGCCCGAGACCGGGAAGTTCTCAACGGCTTTGATGGTCTCGCCACCCCAGAGCTGCTTTTGCATCTGTCTCCTCAGTCGCGGCCGCTGCAAACCGGCGCATCTCGGCGTCCTCGGTCGCTCGGATCGGGTCACGCGCTAACAAGTGTGCTCCCCTCACCTCGCTCCCTGCGTCCACCGACCTGCTTGGTTTTCACGGCCGTTCATTTGTTCAACCACGATTCTGTCCGGCAGCGTATCCGCTCCGATATGCCCGGTCGAACGCGGGCGGCAGCGGGTCGCCGCCGGGGCTGTAGCGGGCGGCGGCCTGGAGCCGGCGCAGCAGGTCGGCGTGGATGCCTTCGGTGCCGGCGGCGCCGCGCTCGGCCGCCCCGACCAGGTATCCCAGCCGGAGGTTGGCGCCGCCCCCGGGGTCCTCGCGCGCACCCGAGTTGAGCCGCGTCGCCGCGGTCACCATCGCCACCCCCACCGCCGCCAGATCGCCCCCGCTCTGGTTCTCGCTCAGGCACTCCGAAATCGGCACGGCCCCGTCCAGCTCAACCGCTCCCGGAGCCTCCAGCGCATCAAGGTAAACAAGCTCCCCCCCAAGGCAGGCAACCGGCGTCGAATCGCCTTGATCCCCACATCCGGCGAGGGCGATCAGGGCGGCGATCGCGGCTAGTGGCAGTCGACGCATCCGACGCATCCTACGCGGGCGTTACGTCAGGCCCGGTATCGGTAGGGCCGGAACGTCTTGTACTTTTTCCGGGCCGGCAATCTCGGACGGCCGCAGCCTGTTTTCGGAAAAAGTTAAGTGGAGGCCCTACCGATACCGGGCCTAATCGCCCCGCGCCGAGACTCCGCCGGCCCGTACCGCCGAGACGCCGCCGCGCGGGCCGCTTTCGTAGGTGACGCCGGGCTCGCTGCCACCCTGCGGCCCCTTCGGCGGCTTGAGCCCCGACGGGACACCCTGCGCCCCCGGCTTGGGTTGCGGCCTCTGGGCGACCCCCTGCCTGCGCACCGGGAAGACTTCGACCCACTCGGCGAGGCGGAACTCGCGCACGGTGGCGTGTTCCCAGGAGAGGTGCAGGTGGTGGCCGCAGCCGTGGCCGGAGTCGCCGTCGTAGCCGACCCAGCGGAAGGGGGGACGGGGCTGGTTCTGGCGCGGCTCTGCCCAGCGGGCGAGGCGGGTGATCGGGCGCCAGGCGCCGTCGCAGCGCCCGCTGCCGTTGAGCGGGACGATATCGACCGCGAGGCCGTTGTGGTGGTCGGAGCCACGCGTGTGGCAGCCGTGGCAGCCGACGTGATCGCCGCCGCCCGGCAGCCGGCCGGAGTAGCCATCGGTGACGTAGACCGGGAAGCGTTTTGCGATCCAGCGCAGGTTGGGGACGATCCTGCTGTCGACCATATCGCCCGCTTCGTGCGGGATCGAGGCCGGGATCGGCACGATCTTGCCGGGGGCGTAGGCGATGCGGGTCGGCAGGGGAGCCGCGCTCGCCGGCGCCGGCGCCGTAAGCAGGCAGCCGAGCATCGCGGCGGCGAGCCAAGCGCCGCAGAGGACTTTTGACGTGCCAGAGGACGTACAAAGTCCTATGCGCGTCAGGAGCGTTGCCATGCTTCGCTCATCGACCGCGCAGGCGGGGCGACTTTAGGCGTGCAAGCCCACGGTAGGGTTCTCGACGCGATGCCGCCCACCGTGCGCGACGCCAGCTTCGACCTCTTCCGCGCCCATGGGATGACGACGATCTTCGGCAACCCCGGCTCGACCGAGCTGCCGATGCTGGCCGACTTCCCGGCCGACTTCCGCTACGTGCTGGGGCTGCAGGAGGCGGTCGTGGTCGGGATGGCCGACGGCTACGCGCAGGCCAGCGGCCGTCCCGCGATCGCCAACCTGCACACCGCGCCCGGGGTCGGCAACGCGATGGGAGCGATCTTCAACGCCCAGGCCAACCACTCGCCGCTGCTGATCACCGCCGGCCAGCAGGCGCGGGCGCAGATCACGATGCAGGCCAACCTGACCAACCGCGACGCGATCCGGATGCCGCACCCGCTGGTCAAGTGGTCCCACGAGCCGCCGCGGGCCGAGGACGTGCCGCTGGCGCTGGCCCACGGCCTCCACCTCGCCTCGCTGCCGCCGCGGGGTCCCGTCTTCGTCTCGATCCCGATGGACGACTGGGACGCCGAGCTCGACGAGGCCGCCGCCGGCGAGGTGGTCAAGCGCGCCGTCGACGGCCGCGCCGTCGCCAGCCCCGACTCGGTCCGCCGCCTTGCCGAGCGCCTCGACCAGGCGAGCAACCCTGTTCTCGTCGCCGGCCCCGACATCGACGGCGGCGGCGGCTGGGAGGCAGCCGTCGGGCTGGCCGAGCGCCAGCGGCTGCCGGTCTGGGCGACCCCCGCCACCGGTGGCGGCAAGCTCGGCTTCCCCGAGGGCCACCCGAACTTCCGCGGCGTCCTGCCGCCGGCGATCGGCCCGCTGGCGCAGACGCTCGAGGGCCACGACCTGATCCTCGTCGCCGGCAGCTCCGTCTTCCCCTACTACCCGCACATCCCCGGCCCGCTGCTGCCCGAGGGGGCGACCCTGGTGGCGATCACCAGCGATCCCGACGAGGCCGCCCGGGCGCCGATGGGGGACGCGATCGTCGCCGACGTCGGGCTCACCGTGGCGGCGCTGCTGGAAGCCGTGCCGGAGTCCTCGCGGCCGGCGCCCGAGCCGAATCCCGGCCCGAGCGAGATCCCCGCCGCCGATCCGCTCGACTCCTCGACCGTGCACTCGGCCCTGGCCGAGGTCCTCCCCGAGGACGGCATCGTCGTGCTCGAGTCGCCCGCCAGCACCCTGGCCCTGCGCAACCAGCTGCGCCTCTCGCGGCCCGGCAGCTACTACTTCAGCGCCGGCGGCGGGCTCGGTTTCGGCCTCGCCGCCGCGGTCGGGGTGCAGCTCGCCCAGCCCGACCGGCCGGTGGTCTGCGTGATCGGCGAGGGCTCGGTCCAGTACGCGGTGACCGCCTTCTGGAGCGCGGTCGCGCACGAGGCGCCGGTTACCTTCCTCGTCCTGCGCAACTCCGAGTACGCGATCCTCAAGTGGTTCGCCGAGGTCGAGTCGGTGAGCGGCGCCCCCGGCCTCGACCTGCCCGCCCTCGACGTCGCCGCGGTCGCCGAGGGCTACGGCGTCAGCGCCGAGCGGGTGCGCGAGCGGGACGAGGTACGCGACGCCCTGGCGCGATCGCTGGCCTCCTCGAAGCCGCAGCTGGTCGAAGTGGCGGTCGCGCCGGGCATGTCGCTCTTCTGAGGAGCCTGGCGATCGCAGCTTTTTCGGGTCCATAGACCCGGCAATGCTGCGATCAGTCGCGCGCGGCGGCGGCGGCGACCGCGGCGGCGCCCTGCTCGTCGGCCTCGGCCTCGACCGCGCGGATCGTCTCGCGCATCTGCGGATCGCGGTCGAAGCGGCGGTCGAGCAGCGGGTTGAGGATGCCGCGGGCGGCGGAGACGTAGCGCCACCACTTGGGCGCGAAGGTGCGCGGCGCCCGCGCTTCGATTCCGCGCACGGTCGCCGCCCCGGCCTCGTCCGGCTGGATCCGCTTGAGCAGCCAGGCGGGCACGTTTTCCTGCATGCGGTCGGAGTGCTTGCGGTCGAAGCCGTCCTTGACCAGCTTGGTGTCGACCCACCCGTAGTAGACGACGCCGGCGCTGGCGCCGAGCGGCATCAGCTCCGCCCGCAGGCCGCGTCCCAGGGCCTCGACCCCGGCCTTGGCGACCGCGTAGGGGCTGTTGAGGACGCCGTTGGCCCAGGAGTAGATCGAGCCGGTGACGACGATGTGGCCCTGGCGCTCGACGATCTGCGGCAGCACCGCCCGCACGGTGCGCCAGACGCCGAGCAGGTCGACCTCGAAGACGCGCTCCCACTCCTCGGCGCCGATCCCGCGCACGGTCGCCACGTTGGCCTGGGCGATGCCGGCGTTGGCGACGGCGAGGTCGAGGCCGCCGAAGCGCTCGACCGTCTCGGCCACCGCCTGCATGATCGCGGCGCCGTCGGTGACGTCGGCGCCGATCCCGATCGCCCGCGGGCCGATCCGCTCGGCCGCCTCGCGAGCCTGCTCGGGGTCGAGGTCGACCACCGCTACCGAGGCGCCGCGCAGGTGGAGATGGCGGGCGGTCTCGAAGCCGATCCCGCGCGCGGCGCCGGTAACCAGCGCCACCTTTCCGTTCAGGTCGAAGAAGGGCACGCGGCGCGCACCCTACCCGCTCCTAGAATCACGCTCCATGCCCGGCTTCCGCCCCGTCGACCCGAAGCAGTCCTTTCCCGAGCTCGAGCGGCGGGTGCTGGCGCGCTGGCGCGAGCGCGACGTCTTCGCCCGCTCGCTGGCCAACCGCGAGGACGCCGAGGTCTGGAGCTTCTACGAGGGGCCGCCGACGGCGAACGGCAAGCCCGGCTCCCACCACGTCCTCTCGCGCGTCTTCAAGGACGTCTACCCGCGCTACCGCACGATGCGCGGCTACCGGGTGCCGCGCAAGGCCGGCTGGGACTGCCACGGCCTGCCGGTCGAGCTCGAGGTCGAGAAGCGGCTGGGGATCTCCTCCAAGGGGGAGATCGAGGAGTACGGGATCGCCGAGTTCAACCAGCGCTGCCGCGAGTCGGTCTTCGAGTACGTCGAGGAGTGGAACCGGCTGACCGAGCGGATCGGCTTCTGGATCGACCTCGACGACCCCTACGTCACCCTCGACAACGAGTACATCGAGTCGGTCTGGTGGTCGCTGCGCAAGCTGTGGGACGACGAGCGCCTCTACGAGGGCCACAAGGTCGTCCCCTACTGCCCCCGCTGCGGCACGGCGCTCTCCTCGCACGAGGTCGCGCTCGGCTATGAGGACGTGTCGGACCCTTCGATCCACGTACGTCTCGAGTACGTCCCCTCCGCCGCCGGGGATCGTCCTGGCGGGGCCGGGAGGGAGGCGCCCGGGGAGGGGTCATCGCGAACGGCCGACTCCGATCGCGGCGCTGCCGACGATGGGAGCGCGGGAGCAGAGGAGATCGGGCCGCTTCAGCCCGGAGACCGGCTCCTCGTCTGGACGACGACGCCCTGGACCCTGCCCGGCAACGTCGCCGTCGCCGTCGGCCCGGAGATCGAGTACGTGCGGGTCCGGGTCGGGGACGAGGTGCTGGTCCTGGCCGCCGAGCTGGTCGACCGTGTGCTCGGCCGCGCCGGTCACGGCTCCGGCAACGACGCCGGTTCCACGCCCGATCCCTCCGGGGCGGGGGCCGGGCACGAGGTCCTCGATCGCTTTCCCGGCTCCGATCTCGTCGGCCGCGGCTACCGCGGCCCGGTCTTCGCCCTGGAGGACGGCGGCCCGGCGGACGCGTTCCGGGTCCTCGCCGGGGACTTCGTCACCACCGAGGACGGCACCGGCCTCGTCCACATCGCCCCCGCTTTCGGCGAGGACGACTACCGGGTCGCCGCCGAGAACGAGATCTTCGACCCGACCAACGCCCACACCCTCTACAACCCGGTCCGTCCCGACGGGACCTTCGACCGGCGCGTGATCGGGTTCGAGGGCGATCCGGTCAAAGACCCCGACGTGACCACGCGCCTGATCGCGAACCTGCGCGAGCGCGGCCTGCTCTTCCGCGAGCAGGTCTACGAGCACGCCTACCCGCACTGCTGGCGCTGCGCCACGCCGCTCATCTACTACGCCAAGTCGAGCTGGTACGTGGCGACCTCGCAGGCCCGCGACGATCTGCTCGCCAACAACGAGCAGATCGGCTGGCGCCCGGAGCACATCAAGCACGGCCGCTTCGGCAAGTGGCTGGAGAGCAACGTCGACTGGGCGCTCAGCCGCGATCGCTACTGGGGCACGCCGCTGCCGATCTGGGAGTGCGCGGCGGAGGGCTGCGACGGTCGCTTCTGCGCCGGCTCGGTCGCCGAGCTCGCGGCGCGCGCCCGCGGTGAGGTGCCGGACGACCTGCATCGCCCCCACATCGACGCGGTGGTGCTCGATTGCGAGGACTGCGGCGGCGAGATGCGCCGGGTCGAGTCGGTGATCGACACCTGGTACGACAGCGGCGCGATGCCGTTCGCCCAGTTCCACTACCCGTTCGAGAACGAGCAGCTGTTCGCCGAGCGCTTCCCGGCCGACTTCATCTGCGAGGCGATCGACCAGACCCGCGGCTGGTTCTACACCCTGCTCGCCGAGTCGACCCTGCTCTTCGGCGAGTCCAGCTACCGCAACTGCGTCTGCCTCGGCCTGATCCTCGACCCCGAGGGGCAGAAGATGTCGAAGAGCAAGGGCAACGTGGTCGAGCCCTGGGAGGTGATCGAGGCCCACGGCGCCGACGCCTTCCGCTGGTACTACCTGACCGCGCAGCAGCCCTGGTCGGGCTACCGCTTCTCGGTCGACACCGTGGGCGAATCGGTGCGCCAGTTCCTGCTCACCCTCTGGAACACCTACTCGTTCTGGGTCCTATACGCCAACGCCGAGGGCCTGACTCCGGCCGATTTCCCGGTACGCATCGCCCACAAGGACTTGCCCGCCGCCCCCGGACGCGGGAGCGAGGGCGGATCCATATCTGACCCCTCTGCCCTCACGGGAGCAGAGGAGGCGGCGGTATATGGGGACCTTGACAGGTGGGTCTTGTCGCGTCTGCAGGCGACGGTGGCGACGGTGCGCGAGCAGATGGACGAGTTCGACTGCACCGCCGCCGGGCGGGCGATCGCCGAGTTCGTCGAGCAGCTCTCCAACTGGTACGTGCGGCTCTCGCGCCGGCGCTTCTGGGACGGCGACCGCGCCGCCTTCGCCACCCTGCGCCACTGCCTGCTGGAGACGGCCGCGATGCTCGCCCCCTTCACCCCGTTCCTTGCCGACGAGATCCACCTCAACCTCACGATAGGCGCCGATCCAGGGGCCGACGGGACGAAAACCCATGCCATCGGTGGGGAATCGGCCCATCGGCCACCGGAGGAGCTGTCGGTCCACCTGCGCGACTTCCCCGAGCCCGACCCGGCGCTCGCCGACCCCGAGCTGGAGGCGGCGATGGAGGCGGTGCGGCTGACGGTCGAGCTCGGCCGCGCCGCCCGCGCCCAGGCCAGGGTGAAGATGCGCCAGCCGCTGCGGCGGGCGGTGATCGTCGCCAGCGACGCCGAGCGCGAGGCGATCTCCGCCCGCGCCGGCCTGGTCGAGGCCGAGCTCAACGTCAAGCAGCTCGATTTCGTCGCGGAGGAGTCGGAGCTGGTCAGCTACGCGGTCAAGCCCAACTACCGTTCGCTCGGCCCTCGCTTCGGCAAGCGGATGCCGCAGGTCGCCGCCGCGGTCGCGGCGCTCGACCCGGTCCACGTCGCCGCCGTCATGGCAGAGGGCGGCCAGGTCGGGATTGCCATTGACGGCGACGAGCACGCGCTCGGCGCCGACGAGGTCACCCTCTCGCTACAGCCGCTGGAGGGCTACGAGGTCGAGGCCGAGGCCGGCCACGCGGTCGCCCTGCAGCTCGAGCTCGACGACGAGTTGCGCCGCGAGGGCCTCGCCCGCGAGATCGTCCACGCGGTCCAGAACGCCCGCAAAGAGGCCGGCCTGGAGATCACCGACCGGATCGAACTCAGCCTCGGCGGCGACGAGGAGCTGCTCGCCGCGGCTCGCGCCCACGAGGACTACATCGTCGGCGAGGTGCTCGCAACCGCGATCGCCTACGACGCAGCCGACGGGACCACCGCCAAGCTCGACGGTCGCGAGCTGTCAATAAGCCTGAAGCGCAGCTGACCCCCCAAGGGGCGCGAGGGCAAATAAGCGGCTCAGGTTACGAGAGCAAATCGCAACTCGCGGCGAACTGCGCGTAGTACGCCATCGAAGTGAGGAGGCGAGGTGACGTACTCAGCGAGCTCCTTGTCCCAGCGCTCTCCCCACCGTGACTCGCGGTCCGCGAAGCAATCGCCGAAGCGATCGGGGTCGCGATCCCGATGTCGCGCCTTGCGCTCGAACAGCGGCCAGATCGCTTCAGCATCGACGCTGCGCGCCACCAGCAATTGATGCAGGTCATAGAGGTCACGGCACTGGAGGCGCTGCATGACGCAGCGCAACTTCTCGGCCGCAATCTCCTCGAGCGTGTAGACACGACACCGACGCTTCTCTTGGTCTTCGTAACGCTGCGTGATCGGCAGGGTGGCCGTGTTCTCGACAAGCTCATCGGCAGCAAGGTCGAGCTTCAGCAACCGGGGCTTCGCCCTGAGGGGTCCGACGTACTCGATGCGCGGCGGGGTGCTTCCAGTCAGCCCAAGGAGCGGAAAGCCGATGCGCTCCCCGCAGTCTGCGAGCGCATCGACGGCGAGACGGAGCGCGCTCTCGATGTCCAAACCACCGATCAGGCTGAAGTCGAGGTCGGCCGAGTAGCGATAGTCCTCGAAGTGGCAAAGCCGGAGCGCGGTTCCGCAGTAGAGCCGGATCCCGTTCATCGCAGCGCTGGGCACACGGCAAGGCTAACTCTAATGCGCCGACCTACGTCCTACAACGCTCGCGTGCGACAGGGCGCGGGGTCGGTACTGTCCGTCGCGCAAAGCGGGAGCGCCCTGGTAGATGACTCAGGCCCTTTGGCCGCTACGTGGGGTGGCTAGTTGACCCCACTTCCGGATATCGCTACATTGGCGGCGCTGGAAGTTCACCAGGTCGGCGGCCTACCTGTCGGCCGCGGACGTCAATGGAAATGCAATGGGGGAACGGGGTCATCAAGTTTCGTCTGTGAAGCGCTCGTGGGGAAACCTCGGAACGCTGGCACAGATTGCAACCGTCGTTGGCTTTTTCATCGGCCTCCCCGTCGTGCTCGTCACCCTGGGAGTCATTCAGCCGCTCAGTGGCTCGTCGTCAAGTGACGGCTCCAGTAGGAACGATACGAAACTGGCGCGCTTCGAAGGGGTCGCAGGCCACCTAGCGGAGTCCACCGCCTTGCTGAGTTTCCTCGATCAGCATAACCGTGAAGCGGTGCAACTCGATGTCGGCTTCACCGAACTGAGAACCACCCCAGCGGGCAGCCCCAACGTGGGCGTCGAACGTGTTCCGTATGAAGGAGGCACGTTGCCTGTGCCGAGGTCGATTGCCTTGATGACGGACTGTGTCGGAGGCGGCCGCCCCAACGGGAGTCAGACCGAACGGGAACCCTGCAACGGGACCGTACTGATTCTGAAAGGAGACATTACGAGCGATTCGAGCGGGCACTTCGAGCATGGCGTTCCCGTGATCGAAGGCTACTTCCTCGTCGACGTAACGGGCGGCCTGTACATGGGAATGACTCCGATACTCCTGCGGCCCCTGACCTTCGAGCAGGCGACCGGACTCCAAGCTGACTGACTCCACACCCTCGGCGCACCCCGACGTTGGGCAAAGCCTATCTGGCCTTTCGCATAGTCTTCATCTTTCTGGCGCTAGTCAGCTCACTAATCGCGCTTCCCCGTGTGGAACAGCCATGCTGCTTCCCCATGCGGAACAGCCATGCTGGATGCAGACTTCGCGCTCCTGCTTTCGCGTGAGACCGGTGGCGCCGAGTGGCAGGCCAGCGCGTCGTCTACGGACCGCAACAGCCGCTGGGATAACCGGGGCACGCCGTCCGTGGACGATGTCGACGGTCTCGCCGCTGTCGATTCCTTGAAGGTAGACCGACGTGATCCTAGCTAAGGTCGGCATGCCCGAGCTGGTCTCCTCCTCAATTGGCTTGAGCAGATGCTCGGACTCGCGCCTCGTCCCCGGTAGAATGCCGTTATGACCGTTAAGGAACGCCTCCAGAAGGTCGTTTCGGGATGAGCGAGGAGGAGGCCGCCGACGCTCTCGCGCTGGTGGCTGGCGCCCGCGCCGGAGCCACCCCGTCTGACATCTACGGAACGGCCTGGGGCAAGGTGCTCGCCGACGTCGACCCTCAGGCGCTGTTAGTGACTGGCGCCCCCACGATCTCAATCCCGGACGGCATTCCCGACGTTAGGTGAAGTCCAACGAGGTCCTGATCAGGGCCTTCACGGCAGGCGATCTACCCCAACTCGGCGCCTATCGCTGCAGTGCGGGAACACCCTGGGAGGACACGGTCGAGGCGCAGATCCGCGGCCCCCTGCCGCGACGCTACCTGGCCTCACCACCACGCTTCGACGGCAGGATGTTGATCGGGGTCGATCGAGACGGAAACGTCCTCGTCATCGGCGCCCATCACATCGAGCCGACTCTTGAGCCCGACATCGGCTACACCGAGGCCGTGGCAGTCTCCCAGCGAGCCCGCGGCACGCTCGTGCAGCTGCCCGAAGGACGGGGGGTTTCGACTAGTAGATGGCGGCACTACGCCGTTCCAGTCGGACACGCTTTACGCAGCCTGCGCCTGATCGCCAGACTCTTGCCGTTGGTCCTCAGCAGGTGCCGGGCTGATTCGCCGAGCACCGTTGCGCTCCAAAATGATGTCCACACAGTCCATGATCGCTGCCGCCTTGTAGACGATGCCCAGGTTGAGGGAGTGGTTGATCCGAACCCCCTGCTGGCCTGACTCTCTCCTGGTCTCCTCCACTATCTCCTCTAGCTCGCCAAACATGCTCGCCTCGTACGCAGCTCCGACGACACCCAGCAGGTAGAGGCGACTCTGACCCAGAGTCACATTGCCGCTGCGGTCAGTCCACCCGCCACGATCCGCGATGTAGACCGGGCTGCCACTCGACCCAGGAAAGACCGCTGCATCTATGAGAAACACGGGCTTGCCGCCCCAGTCGAGTGCGACCGGCGTTGACGTGATCCCCCGCCTAACCAGGGGCGTCAGGTTCACCATGTCGTAGAGCGCGCGGGGATATCCAATGAACGTAACCTCCTCCACCGCGTCGAGCTGCTCCACAACCTGATCGCTGAGCATTTGATCTGGGCGGATCGCTCGAAGAAACGGACGCTGCCCAGCGCGCTCGGCTATTTGCAGCTCCTGCCCGAATGGCGCAACCGCCACGTCCACGTCGGGGTCAGGGTGCATCGTCCAGGCATCGGGACTCGCCACCCGCATATCGAAGGACACCTGCTGTCCCAGCTCCGGCCCGCTGTTGGCCTCATTGCCCCTGATCATGTGGACGTGGATGCTGCCTTGGTGGCCCTCGATCACGTGCTTGTTCGTGACTAGGAACACCATGTCGCCACCCTTGCTTGGGTCAGCGATCTCCTCACCCCGCGCAGTCACGAAGAAGCCGGTGCCCGAAGACATGCCGGGTAGCTCTATGCGCACCGTGTTGAAGAGGAGCTGCTCATGGGCGGTTTGGACTTGCATGTACCTATCCGAGGCTAGCAATGGGGAACGGGTCCTCGTTCGAGTTCCCGGATCGTGGCCATGATCCCCACACGAGTAGCATGTTCGCGAACGGTCATCCACCGTGCTCGGGGGCCTCGACGCGCGCGTCGGCTGCGAGGAGCGACAACCAGCAAGGGGCGCCAGCCGCTCCTCGTCCTCTCAATCGGCAAAAAATATTGCCGCCTCCGCGTGAAAGCAGGGCTGGCGAGTTTGCGTCACCGGAGCTGCTTGGGCGCAAGGCTACGAAAAGCTATCCGTCTGGCTCGGCCGGCTCGCATTTCGGCCTCGGTCCGGCGCTCTAGGCGAGCGCCGGCTCCAGCTCGGCCTCGAGCCGGCGCTTCGGCATCGCCCCGACGACTTTCTTCGCGATCGCGCCGTCCCTGAAGAGCAGCAGGGTCGGGATCGAGAGGACTTCGTACTGGGCCGCCGTCTGCTGGTTCTCGTCGACGTTGAGGCTGACGATCTTCAGCTCCTCGCGCTCGGCGTCGATCTCCTCGAGCACCGGGTGGACGACGCGGCATGGACCGCACCAGGGGGCCCAGAAGTCGACGAGCACCGGGCCGTCGGCCTCCAGTACATCGGCTTTGAAGGTGGCGTCGGTAACGTCGCTGAGCTTGCCGGTCACTGGTATCCGTCTCCCGTAAGTCGAGGTTCAGAGCTCAATACTTCAGAAAGTATAGCGAGGGTCCGGAGGGCCGGATCAGCGCTTTCCCCGCTCCCTACCCGTGAAGCGTAGAAGAGGCACCCGCCAGATTGCCTCCAGCACGATCGAGCGGTCCATCTTCGAGGCGCCGACGCGGCGGTCGCGGAAGACGATCGGCACCTCGGCGACCTCGAAGCCGAGCTGCAGCGCCCGGTAGGTCAGCTCGACCTGGAAGGCGTAGCCGCGCGAGCGCACGGAGTCGAGGTCGATCGCCTCCAGCAGCTCGCGGCGGAAGCACTTGAAGCCGCCGGTCAGGTCGCGCACGTCGACCCCGAGCGCCACCCGCGCGTAGGCGCTGCCGCCGCGGCTGATCGCCCGCCGCAGCGGTCCCCAGTCGCCGACGCCGCCGCCGGCCACGTAGCGTGAGCCGACCACCAGGTCGGCCTCCCCGGCGGCGTCGAGCAGCCGCGGCAGGTAGGCCGGATCGTGGGAGAAGTCGGCGTCCATCTCGACGATCAGCCCGGCGCCGCCGGCCAGGGCGCGACGGAAGCCGGCGACGTAGGCGGGGCCGAGGCCTTCCTTGCGCGGCCGGTGCAGGACCTCGACCCGCTCCTGCTCGGCGGCCAGCCGGTCGGCGATCTCGCCGCTGCCGTCGGGCGAGTTGTCGTCGACGATCAGGACGCGGCCCGCGGTGGGCAGCTTCCTCAGCGCCGCCGTGACGATCGGCGCGACGTTCTCGGCCTCGTCATAGGTGGGGATGACCAGCCAGGGAGGGCCATGCTCGGACCGGCGCGGGGGCATGCGGCGCGATCCTAGACTTCCCGCCGTTAGGCTCGCTATGCGACGGTAAATGCAGACTCGTGCGTTGGTTTAGCTTGCGCGCATGACCAACGCCGAGATCGCCGCCGCGCTGGAGGAGCTCGGCGTCCTCTACGAGCTCGACGGCGCGGTCAAGTACCGCGTCCTCGCCTACTCGAGCGCCGCCAAGGCGATCCGCGAGAGCCCGGTCGCGGTCGCCGAGCTGGCCGCGCACGGGCGGGCGACCGAGGTCGCCGGCGTCGGCAAGACGCTGGCGGAGAAGATCGACGCGCTGCTCGAGAGCGGCGAGATCCCGGCGGCGGCGAAGCTGAAGGCGAAGTTCCCGCCGACGCTGATCGAGGTGACCCGGGTGCCCGGGGTCGGGGCGAAGACGGCGAAGCTGCTCTTCGACGAGCTCGGGGTGGCCTCGCTCGAGGATCTGAAGGCGGCGGCCGAGGCGGAAAGGATCCGCGAGCTGAAGGGCCTCGGCCCGAAGGCGGAGGAGAACGTCCTCGCCTCGCTGGCCCGGCTCGGCGAACCGGGGGAGGGGCCGGGCCGGCTGCTGCTCTCGAAGGTGCGGCCGATCGCCGAGCAGCTGGCGGCGGCGCTGCGCGAGCACCCCGCCGCCAACCAGGTCGAGGTCGCCGGCTCGGTGCGGCGCTGGGCCGAGACCTGCAAGGACATCGACCTGATCGCCACCGCCACCGAGCCGGCGGCGCTGGCCGAGCACTTCGCCGGGCACCCGCTGATCGCCGCTGCCGGCAAGCCGGGGCCGAACGGGCTGCGGGCGCAGACCCACAACGGGATCGCGGTCGACCTGCGGATCGTCGCCCCCGAGGCCTTCGGCAACCTGCTGCAGCACTTCACCGGCTCGGCCGCGCACAACGTGCAGCTGCGCGAAGCGGCGGTCGGCCGCGGCCTCTCGGTCTCCGAGCACGGGATAACCGAGAGCGAGAGCGGCGAGACGACCCTCTGCGCGAGCGAGCCGGAGGTCTACGAGCGGCTCGGCTACGCCTACATCGAGCCGGAGCTGCGCGAGGGCCGGGGCGAGCTGAAGGCGGCGCGGGAGGGGAAGCTGTCCGAGCTGGTCGCGGTCGCGGACCTGCGCGGCGACCTGCACTCGCACACGACGCTCTCCGACGGCCGCAACACGCTCGGCGAGATGGCCGCGGCGGGCCGCGAGCGCGGCTACCAGTACCTGGCGATCACCGACCACTCGGCCAGCCACGGCTTCGGCGACCACGTCACCGCCGAGCGGCTCTGGCGGCGGATCGAGGAGGTGGCGACGTGGAACGAGGGCAAGCGCGGCCTCCGCCTGCTCGCCGGCTCGGAGGTCAACATCGGCCTCGATGGCGCGCTCGACTATCCCGACGACCTGCTCGCCGCGCTCGACTGGGTGATCGCCAGCGTCCACACCTCGTTCTCGATCTCCGGCGAGGCGATGACCGAGCGGGTCGTGGCCGCGATCGAGAACCCGCTGGTCGACTGCATCGGTCACCTGACCGGCCGGCTGATCGGCCGCCGCGAGCCCTACGACGTCGACGTCGACGCGGTGATCGCGGCCGCCGCCGCCAGCGACACCATGCTGGAGATCAACGGCAACCCCAACCGCCGCGACCTCAGCGAGCGCCACGCCCGCCTCGCCGCCGACGCCGGCGTGAAGATCGTCCTCAACACCGACGCCCACGGCGTCGACACCCTCGACAACATGGCCTACGCCGTGGCAACCGCCCGCCGAGCCTGGCTCACCCCCGCCGAGATAGCCAACACCCGCCCCTGGGAGGAGTTCAGAGGCCTCCTTCGGACAACCGATTAGCGAGCGTCACAGCCTGATTCCCGCGAGCGGCGCCCGATATGGCGATCGCCACCGCCCCCGGACGCGAAGCGGAGGAGGCGGTGGTTTATGTGGCTTCGCTGCGCAGGCCGGGGGTGCGGACGAGGCGGATCGGGCGCAGGGCGGAGGTGGGGACGACGTAGAACTTGACCCCGTCGCGCTGCTCGATCCCGAGCACGGCGGCCTCGCGGCTGCGCATCTCGAGCGCGACGAGCAGGGCGTAGCCGGCGGCGATCGCGGCGACGGGGGGGAGGAAGGCGCCGACGGCGCCGGCGGCGAGGGCGACCGCGCCGATCGGCCACAGCCGCCCGGCGGCGATCCGGGCCGGCGGCTCGGGCGGCAGCGAGGTGGCGGTGCGGGCGCCGGAGAGCAGGTCGCGGACGCCGTCGGCGGTCCGGGCCGGGCGGCCGAGGTAGAGGCCGAGGCCGAAGGCGACCAGCCACCAGGAGGCGCCGACGTAGATCGTCAGCGCGTCGGCCTCGCGGCCGGCGCCGATCGCCGCCACCGCTCCCAGCGCGGTCGCCGCGGCCGCGGTCGCGAAGACGGTCACTCGCAGCAGGTCGGTGAACGGCATGCCGCCTACTCCGCCAGCGCGGCGAGCAGGTCCAGCCAGCCCTCCGGGCTCTCGACGGTCAGGTCCGACTCCTCGGCCAGCTCGGGCGGGCCCTCCGCCGAGACGACGCCGACGCAGACGGCCGCCTCCAACTCGCCCGCCTCGGCCAGCTCGCGCAGGCGGCGGAAGGCGTCGAGGTCGGTGCGGTCGTCGCCGGCGTAGGCGGCCATCGTCACGCCGTCCATCGCCAGCAGTCCCGCCACCGCGGAGTCCTTGCCGCCGCCCCCGGCCGGCCGCAGCTCCAGCACCTTGCGCCCCCAGCGCAGCTCCAGGCCGGCCTTGCCCGCCGCCGCGGCGATCTCGTGGGCGCGCGCCTCGGCCACCCGCTCGTCGCTCGCGCCGCGCCAGTGCAGCGCCTGGATCGGGCCCTTGTCCTCCAGCCGCAGGCCGGCCTCGGCCAGCCCGCCGGCCTCCAGTCCGCCCACGAACGCCCCGGCGTCTCCCTCGCGGCCATCGAGCGAGGGGTCGAAGCGGACCGAGTCCTCGCCCGGCAGCAGCAGCTCGAGACCGTGGTTGCCGGCATAGGCGATCCCCGCCACGCCGACCAGTCGCCGCGCCTCCTCGGCCCGCCGCCCGGAGACGCAGCCGACCAGGCCGTAGCGTTCGCTCAGCCTTCGCAGCAGCTCGCTCGTGCGCGCCGGTACGACCGCCTGCTCGGGGCGCGCGACGATCGGCGCCAGGGTCCCGTCGACGTCGCTGAGGATGGCCGCCCGCGCCGGATCCTCGCGAAGCCTCGCCAATGACGGCCCCAGATCGCCGCCATGCGGCGTCCTCGGTCGCCCAAATAGGTTTCCTATCTGGGCTCCCTGCGTCCTTGCCTGGCGGCGCCTGGGCCTCGTCATTGCCCGTCTGATGCCATCGAACCAGTTGCCTGACACGGCACTAGTATCGCGCGATGGCCTCCGAGCGCACCCTGAAGCTCGCCGCGATCGGCACCCTGGCCGGCGTCTTCAGCGGCCTCTTCGGGGTCGGCGGCGGCACCGTGATCGTGCCGCTGCTGATCTTCTGGCTCGCCTACGGCGAGCGGCTCGCGACCGGCACCAGCCTGGCGGCGATCGTCCTGATCGGCGCCCTCGGCGCCGCCGCCCAGGGCCTCTACGGCAACGTCCACCTGGGGACCGGCGTGCTGCTCTCGATCCCGGCGATCGCCGGGATCGTCGCCGGGGTCGCGATCCAGCAGCGCATTCCGCAGCGCGCGGTCTCGCTGCTCTTCGCCGCGCTGCTCGTCGTCGTCGCCGTCCAGCTGATCCTGCCATGAGGGAGGAGGGCGACACCTATGGATGAGCTGCTCGCGGTGCTGCTCGTCACCGCCGGCGGGCTCGCCGGCGGCCTGGTCGGGGTCGGCGGCGGCGTCCTCTTCGTGCCGGCGCTGACGATCTTCCTCGGCCTCTCCCAGGTCGAGGCCGAGTCGACCTCGCTGCTGATGATCGTCGTCGTCGCCCTGGTCGGCGCCGCCCGCCAGCGCTCCTACGGCAACCTCGACCTGCGCGACGCGGCCCTGATCGGCGCCCTCTCGCCGCTCGGGGTGATCGTCGGCGTCGTCGTCGCCAACGAGGTCCCGCAGCGGGCCCTGGAGCTGGCCTTCGCCGGGCTGATCCTCTTCGTCGCCTACGGCCTGCTGCGGCGCTCGCTCCGGCAAACGCCGGACGAGAGTCACTAGTACTAGGGCGCTACGCTCAACGAGTGGACTCGCTGACCTGGCACGCCGATGCGCCGCGGCTGCGCTCGCCGGTGCTGGTCTGCGCCTTCCGCGGCTGGAACGACGCCGCCGGCTCGGCCTCGGCGGCGCTGACCGCGGTCGCCGAGTCCTTCGACGCGGAGCCGCTCGCCGAGATCGACCCCGAGGACTACTTCGACTTCCAGGCGACGCGGCCGACGATCGTCCTCTCCGAGGGGCAGACCCGGCAGATCGAATGGCCCCGCAACGACCTGATCGCCGTCCGCATCCCCGGCGGCGAGCGTGACCTCGTCCTCTTCGACGGCACCGAGCCCAACCTGCGCTGGCGCACCTTCTCGGAGACCGTCGCCACCGCCGCCGACGCGCTCGGGGTCGAGATGGTGGTCACGCTCGGCGCCCTCGTCGCCGAGGTCGCCCACAGCCTGCCGGTGCCGATCACCGGCCTCGCCTCCGACCAGCAGCTGGTCGAGGAGCTCGACCTGCAGCGCTCCAGCTACGAAGGGCCGACCGGGATCGTCGGCGTCGTCCACGACTGCTGCCGCCAGGTCGGGATGACCTCGGCCTCGCTCTGGGCCGCGGTGCCGCACTACGTCGCCGCGGTGCCCAACCCGAAGGCGGCGCTGGCGCTGCTGCGCCGGCTCGAGGGCCTGACCGGGATCGCGGTCGACGCCACCGCGCTGGAGGAGGAAACCGCCAGCTACGAGGAGCAGATCGGCCGCGCGGTCGAGGCCAACCCGGAGATCGCCGAGCTGGTCGAGCGGATCGAGGCCGAGCAGGTCGAGCAGCTCGGCGAGGGCGAGCAGGGCCTGCCCTCGGCCGACACGATCGCCCGCGAGTTCCAGCAGTTCCTGCAACAACGTCGCGGCGAGTCGAACTAGCGCCGGTTTAACTCTCCGCTGCGGGGCAGATCAGCTTGTAGTCGCACCACGAGCAGACCGTGGGGGAGGGACGCGGCTCGAAGTCCTGGCCGAGCACGCCCTCGCCGACCTGGAGCACGGTGCGCTCGACCCGCTCGGCGTCGTCGGGCCTGACCGGCGCCGCGACTTTGTCGGCGTCGAGCACGTAGTAGTAGCTGCCGGCGCTCGCCTCCAGGTCCCAGGCCTCGCGGGCGGCGAGCCGGTAGAGGGCGAGCTGCAGGTCGCTCTCGAGCTGGGCCTCGCTCTTGCGCTCGCCGGTCTTGTAGTCGATCAGCTCGTGGTCGCCGCCGGGCAGGCGGTCGACCCGGTCGACCCGGCCGCGCACGTGGTGCTCGCCGATCCGGATGTCGAACTTGCGCTCCAGCCAGACCGGCTCGCCTTCGGACTCGGCCTCGCGCTCCCAGTAGAGGCGGATCGCCTCGCGGGCGCGGTCGCGGAACTGCAGCTCGTCGTCGCTGGAGCCGAAGCCGGAGCGCCGCCAGCCCGCCTCGAACAGCGAGGTCAGGCGCTCGAGGCCGTCCTCGCCGGCCGTCTCGCCCTCCTTGTGGAAGCGTTCGAGCACGTTGTGGATGAGGATCCCGAAGCGCTGGTTGATCGTCGGCTCCCGGGGGATGCCGAAGACCCGCGCGAACTTGTACTTGAGCGGGCAGGTGAGGTAGAGGTCGAGGTCGGAGGCGGAGAGGCTGAGCCGCTTGTCGCCGCGCCGCGGCAGGAACTGCTCCAGCGAGGGCTCCTGGCGGGCGGCGATCAGGCGCCGCCTGCCCTCGCGCTCGCGTTCGGACCCGAGCAGGTAGGAGTCGAGCGCCGAGGCGTCGAGCTCGGCCTGCTGCTCGGGCGTCGCGACCTGGCGCAGCAGGCCGTTGACCGCCTCGATCGCCTCCCCGGTCGCCTCGTCGCCGGGCCGCTGCGCCAGCGCTGCCAGCTTCAGCAGCTCCATGTAGCGGGCGATCGCCCGGTTGACGTCGACCGCGGTGTCCAGCCGCGGCTCGGAGAGCTCGCGGCCGGCCTTCCAGGAGGCCTCGAGCACCTCCTCGCGCAGCGTCCGGTAGGTGGCGTGGAGGCCCTCGGCCGGGCCGAACAGCTCCTCCTCGTGCGCCTCCTCCTCCGCCCCCGCCGCGGCCAGGGCGGCGGCATGGAACTCGGCGGGACGCGCCTCGCCCCCCTCGCCGCGCTCGACCCGGGAGAGCACCAGCCCGCCGCGCGCCGGCCGCCCGATCCGCTCCGCCCCGGTGTCGCGCTCCATGCCGAGCACGAAGACATGCTCGAACTCGAGGCCCTTGACCGCATTGCGGGTCAAGCCCTTGACCGCGCCGCGCGCCGGCGGCTCGCTGACCCCAACCGGCTCCACCCCGGCGTCGGCGACGGCGCTGAGGTGGCGGACGAAGTCCCGGGTGGACCCGTTCGGCTCCCGCTGCGCCCAGGCAGCGGCAAGCTCGGCCAGCCGCGAGAGCCCGAGCAGGCGCTCGGCGACCTCGGGCTGCGCCGCGAAGAGCCGCTGCCGCCGCAGCCCAACCGCCTCGATCAGTCGCCGTACGAAGACATCCGCGCGGCGTTCCTCAATCACCGCCGAAGCCGTCCCGTAGAGCTTCAAGAACGACTGGATCCGCTCGCGCGCCTCCGGCGAGATCTGCGGACTCTCTAACGCCGCCTCGCAGGCCGAGACCAGATCGAGCTTGCGCCGCCGCGCGATCGTCGTCAGCCGCGCCAGGTCGGCGGAGCGCAGCTCGATCGGGGGCCGGGTCAGGGCGCGGGCCGTCGCCGCCGAGTCGCCGGGGTCGGCGAGCACCCGCAGCCAGGCGATCGCGTCGCGGACCTCGGGCCGCCGGAAGAGCGCCGCCGGGCCGGAGAGGTGAAAGGGGACGCCGCGCTCCTCCATCGCCGCCGCCACCGGGCCGCCCCGCTCCTCGTCCTCGATCAGGACGCAGATCTGCTCGGGGGGAGTGCCGCCGGCGAGCAGGTGCTCGGCCTCGCGCGCGACCGCCTGCGCCTGGGCGCGCTCGTTGGCGCACTTCCAGAAACGAACGGGTGGGTCGCGGAACTGGCGGGAGAGCTCGATCTTCTCTGCGCCGGGATGGATGGAGAAGGCCCATGCCTTATGGCCCGCGGGTCCTGTCGGTGCGGGGGTGTCCGGGTCGGGGCTGGGTTTCTCGCCAGACGTGTCTGCCTCTTTCGCCGAGTCGGTGGGGCGAGAAACAGGACGCCGCCCCGCCCCGGACACCCCCACCCCGCCACCCGCGGGAGAGGGGGAGTGCCCGTCCTCCAGCGTGTAGAGGTGGTTCGGGTTGTCCTCTGCCAGTGCCGTGAGAATTGCCCTTTGAGCGGCGGTGGTGTCCTCGAGCTCGTCGACCATCAGGTGGGCGAAGCGGTGGGCGATCTCGGCGCGGATCTCGGGGCGCTCGTCGAGGAGCTTGCTCAGGGTCAGGTAGACGTCGCCGCGGTCGAGGCTGCAGCGCTCGGCGAGGATGCGGTCGTGGGCGCCGACCAGCTCCGCCAGCTCGGGGTCGGGCGGGTCGGAGCCGGCCTTGAGCTCGTCGATCCGCTCCAGCAGCCGGGCCAGCAGCCCGGCCGGGTTGCCGCGGATCTCGTGCTGGCGCAGCGGCAGCTCGTCGAGGCGGTCGAGCAGCAGCGCAAGGCGCTCGGCGCGGCCGAGCACGTCGAAGAACGGGTCGAGGCCGGCGGCGCTCGAGTGCTCGCGCAGCAGCCGCTCGCAGAGCCCCTCCCAGGTGCCGATCCAGAGCTCCTCGTAGGGGCCATCGAGCAGGGCTTCGACCTTGCTGCGCAGCCGCGCCGCGGTCGCCCGCGTGGCGGCGAGGACGAGGATCCGGCCGGGGCTCGTGCCGCCCTCGACCAGGCTCTGGAACCGCCGCGCCAGCACCTCCGTCTTACCGGTTCCCGCTTCGCCGCTGAGCAGCAGAGGGCCGTCGCGGTGACGGATCGCGCGCTCCTGGGCATCGGCGAGGGCGAGCATGGTCCAACGCTACCTGGATCGGCCGCCCGGACGGCCTCCATAGGATGCTCGTAGTGGACCTTCTCTCCGCCGAGTGGCCGGGAATCCTGGCGCGCGTGGTCGCCGCCCAGGAGCGGATCTTCGCCGCGACCCCGGGTCGCGAGCAGCGCACCTCCTACGAGGGGACGGGAGAGGGCGGCGACCGCACCCTGGTCATCGACCGCGAATGCGAGGACGTCGTCTTCGCCGAGCTCGAGCGGCTGGCCGCGGCGGGGGCATCCTTCGTCGCGATCTCCGAGGAGCGGGGCGAGGTCAGCTTCGGCGGAGGAGGCCCGGCGCGGGTGGTGATCGACCCGATCGACGGCTCGCTCAACGCCCGCCGCACCCTGCCCTCCCACAGCCTCAGCATCGCCGTCGCCTCCGGCCCGTCGATGGCCGACGTCGAGCTCGGCTACGTCCACGACTTCGGCGCCGGCGAGGGCTTCCTCGCCC
>JBBDTK010000099.1:26403-27676 GCA_040904405.1 Solirubrobacterales bacterium
GGCGCCGGCGCGAGGCTCGACGGCGAGCCGGTCGGGGTCGCCGCGGACGGCGAGCGGCTGGAGCTGCTCGGGGTCGAGGCGGCGAAGCCGGGGGACCTGCTTCCGGTCGTCCGCGACCTCGACGGCAGCGTCTACCGCCTGCGCGTCGTCGGCTCGATCGCGATAACCGCCTCCTACGTCGCCGCCGGGCGCCTCGACGGCATGCTCAGCCTGCGGCCCTGCCGCTCGGTCGACATCGCCGCCGCGCAGCTGATCGTCCGCGAGGCGGGCGGCGCGCTCGCCTTCGGCGACCTCCCGCTGGAGCAGGCCGGCCTCGACCTCGAGGCCCGCTACCCGATTGCCGCCGCCGCCGGCGAGCGCGCCCTGGGCACGATCTCGGCCGCCTTCTGAGCGGCCGCGTAACCGAGCCGGGGCCACAGGTTAAGAACACCTGTTCGCGAGAACGCACGTTCGCTAGACTCGCGAGCCTTCCCCCGAACCCCAATCCGAAGGATGGTCTTCTTGCCAAGTCAGAACAGCAAATCCAGCAGCAGCGCAAAATCGAAAGCCCGGAAGACGACTCCCGCCCCGGCGCCTTCGCGGGCCGAGCAGGCGCGCTCGGTCGCCGAAAGCGCCCTCGACCTGCCGGTCGGCGCCGTGCTCGAGGTCAGCGATCGCCTCACCGATCTGGTCGAGCCCTTCGCCGGCCGCCAGGCGGCGCAGAAACAGCTCCGCTCCTACGGCACCCAGCTTCGCCGCAGCGCCAAGCGCACCGAGCGCCGCGGCTCCAGCGCTCGCCGCAAGGCGACCACCGAAGCGCGCAAGACCCGCAACCGGGTCGAGCGCGAGGCGCGCAAACGCCAGCGCCGGGTCGAGACGACGCTGAAGCGCAACCGCAGCGAGGTCGAGCAGCGGGTGCGCCAGGTCACCGACCAGCTGGCCATACTGCGCTAACCGGTCGCTCTCACCTTCCCCGCACGGCGACTGGTCTCGAGCTTCCCGGCTCGTACGGCCAGTCGCCCTGCGCGGGGACGAATGCGCGGAACTGGAAGCGGGCGCCGCGGCTGTCGTCGTCGCTGAAGCGGTAGGCGTAGCGGAAACGGCCGCTGCGGTCGGTGCGCAGCGTGCGGAACTCACTCCAGGCCAGGCCCGGCAGGCGGAACTGCAGCTCCACGGGCCGCCCGCCGGCGGGGATCTCCCCCGGCTGCGCCAGCACCCTGCCGCGGAAGACCAGCGGCGCGCCCCCCCCCCCCCCCCCCGCCGCCGCCGCCCGCCGGCCCACCCCCCAGCGCCC
>JBBDTK010000100.1:0-4769 GCA_040904405.1 Solirubrobacterales bacterium
GACGCCGGCCCGCTCGCAGATTCGGGCCAGCTCCCCGGCAGCCAAGCCGGGCCGCCCCTCCATGGCCGACGAGTGCTGCATTGAGCCGGTATTACGAGGTCGATGCAGCGCTCGTCCCCGGAGCTCGGTGCAGATCGCGCGCTGGAGAGCCGGCGCGAGGGCACGCGCCATCGCCGCCGCGTCCTTCTCGGCGAGCATCGCCAGGCAGGCGACGACCGGGCGGCCGGCGGCGATTTCCGGCAGGGCCTCGGCCAGGGCCGTGGCGGCAGCCGGGTTGTGGGCGGCGTCGAGGAAGGTCGGTGGGCCCTCGGCCACGCGCTCGAGGCGGCCGGGGACCTCGACCTCAGCCGCCACCGCGGCGACCCGCTCGGGGTCGAGCTCGCCGAGGAAGGCCTCGGCGGCGGCGCAGGCGAGGGCGAAGTTGCGCCGCTGGAAGCCGCCGGCGGCGTGCAGCCGCACCCCCTCGCCCGGATCGGCCGGCGCGACGATCGGCTCGGCGCCGTGCTCGCGGGCGGCCCGCTCGGCCAGCGCCGCGACCGCTGGGTTGACCGCGCCCAGCACCAGGGTCGAGTGGTCGCGCAGCACCGCCAGCTTCTCTGCCGCGATCTCCTCTTCGGTCTCCCCCAGCCACTCGGTGTGGTCGAGCCCGACCGAGGTCAGCACGGTGACCCGTGACGGGATCGTGTTGGTCGCGTCCAGCCTCCCCCCCAGCCCGGCCTCGACCGCCGCGACCTCGACCCGCGCCCGGGCGAGCGCGACGAACGCCGCCGCGGTCGCGACCTCGAACTGCGTCACGACCTCCGCCTCCTCACGAGGTTGCGATTTCGCCCGCATGGCGGGTGAATCTGCAACTTCGAGACGGCGATTGACGGCCTCGGCCGCCTCGGCCGTGGCGGAGACCGCGGCGGCGAAGCGCTCGGGGGCGATCTCCTCGCCGCCGATCAGCACCCGCTCGGACCAGCGCCGCAGGTGTGGGGAGACGGTCGCCCCGGAGCGAACCCCGTGTGCCTCGAGCAGCGCCGCGGTCATCCGCGCCACCGAGGACTTGCCGTTGGTGCCGACGACGTGGATCGAGGCGAAGCGGTGCTGCGGCTGGCCCAGCAGGGCCGTGAGCGCGCGCATCCGATCGAGCCCGAGCCGCCACCCGACCGGCTCGAGCGAGTCGAGGTAGGCCTCGGCGTCGAACCGCGACGCGCCCGGGCTCTGCGCGCGCCGGTCTATTCCGACAGCTCCTCCAGCTCGGCCCGATAGCGGTCGAGCTTCTCGCGCTCCTCCTCGACCACCTCGGCCGGCGCCCTGGCGACGAACCGCTCGTTGCCGAGCTTGCCCTCGGCGCGCGCCACCTCGGAGCGCAGCTCCTCGCGCCGCGCCTCGAGCCGGGCGGCCACCGCCCCGGCGTCGATCTCCTCGGAGGCGAGCACCCATACCGGACCCACCTTCGCGACCGACTCTTCCGCCTCGGCGAGGCGCTGGGCGATGGGGGCGTCGCCATCGCGAATCGAAGCCGGATCGAGCGACCCGGGCTCGACCCTCGCGGGCCGGAAGTTGAACCTGGCGAGCCGCCCGGTGAACTCCAGGGGGCCCTCACCGGCGATCGCTCCGCTGAGCTCAGCCTTCGCAGGCACATCGACCAGGTCGCGCCAGGCGCGCAGGCGGCGGGTCAGCTCGATCGCCTCGCCGACCTCCGCCTCCGCCTTCGGGTCGAGCAGCGACTCGTCCGCCACCGGGAAGGGATGCACAGCGAGGTGCCCACGGCGGGAAGGGTGATAGGCCCAGACCTCCTCGCTGACGAAGGGCATGATCGGGTGCAGCAGCGCCAGCACCCGCCCCAGCACCCAGAGCAGCGTCGCCGAAACCTCCTCCTCCCTCTCATAAAGGCGCGGCTTGACGATCTCCAGGTACCAGTCGCAGAGCTCGGACCAGAAGAAGGCGTAGGCCTCGGTCGCGGCGTGGGCGAAGTCGTATTCCTCCAGCTGCGCGGTGACCGAGCCGATCGTCGCCTCCAGCCGCGAGAGGATCCAGCGGTCCTCGGCGCAGGCCGGCCGCGGCGCCGCCTCGACCTCGGCGACGTTGAGCAGGATCAGCCGCGAGGCGTTCCAGAGCTTGTTGGCGAGGTCGGCGCCCTGCTGCACCTTGGCGTCGGAGAAGCGCACGTCCTGGGTCGAGGACATCGCCAGCAGGCCGAAGCGCAGCGCGTCGGCGCCGTGGCGGTCGATCTCCTCCAGCGGGTCGATCCCGGTGCCGAGGCTCTTCGACATCCGCCGCCCGTCGCGGGCTTGGATCACCGAGTGCACGTAGACGTCGCGGAAGGGGACGTCGCCGGTGAGCTCGATCCCGGTCATGATCATCCGCGCGACCCAGAGGAAGAGGATCTCGCGCGCCGTGGTCAGGAAGCTGGTCGGGTAGAAGGCGCGCAGCTCAGGGGTGTCCTCGGGCCAGCCGAGCGTCGCGAAGGGCCAGATCGCCGAGCTGAACCAGGTGTCGAGCACGTCCTCCTCCTGGCGCAGCTCACCGTCGCAGGCGCCGCAGCGCTCGGGCGGCTGCTCGGCGACGATCGTCTCCTCGCAGGCGTCGCAGTACCAGACCGGGATCCGGTGCCCCCACCAGAGCTGGCGCGAGACGCACCAGGGCCGGATCTCCCGCATCCATTCGAGGTAGACGCGCTTCCACTGCGGCGGCGTTATCCGCACCTCGTCGCGCTCGACCGCCTCGATCGCCGGCCGCGCCAGCTCGTCCATGCGGCAGAACCACTGCAGCGAGATCAGCGGCTCGATCCGCTCGCCGGAGCGGTGCGAGAAGGGGACCGAGTGGACGTAGGGCTCCTCGGCCACCAGCAGCCCCTGCTCGCGCAGGGCGGCGACGACAGCCTCCTGCGCCTCTGCCGCGGTGAGGCCGGCGAACTCTCCCGCCTGCTCGTTCATCCGCCCGTCGGGCCCGATCGCGCCGATCTCCTCGAGCCCGTGCCTGCGGCCGATCTCGAAGTCGTTGGGGTCGTGGCCCGGGGTGATCTTCAGCGCCCCGGTGCCGAACTCCGGGTCGACGTGCTCGTCGGCGATTATCGGCAGCCGGCGGCCGACCAGCGGCAGCAGGCAGTGCCCGCCGACCAGGTCCGCGTAGCGCTCGTCGCCGGGGTTGACCGCGACCGCGGTGTCGGCCAGCATCGTCTCCGGGCGCACCGTCGCCACGGTCAGCACCCGCTCGGAGCCCTCGACCGGGTACTCGATCGAGTAGAGGGTGTCGGTGACCTCGCGGTTCTCGACCTCGAGGTCGGAGATCGCCGAGTGCGAGCCCGGGTCCCAGTTGACCATGTAGTTGTCGCGGTAGACGTAGCCCTTGTCGAAGAGCTGCTTGAAGACGCGGTGGACGGCGCGGACGTAGTCCTCGTCGAGGGTGAAGCGCTCGCGCTCGTAGTCGCAGGAGGCGCCGAGCCGCTTGTACTGCTCGACGATCCGCGAGCCGTACTCCTCCCTCCAGGCCCAGACCCGCTCGACGAAGGCCCCGCGGCCGAGCTCCTGGCGCGTCTTGCCTTCCGCCTTGAGCTCCTTCTCGACCACGGCCTGGGTGGCGATGCCGGCGTGGTCGGTGCCCAGCGTCCAGAGCGCGTTGCGGCCGCGCATCCGGTTCATCCGCACCAGCGCGTCCTGCATCGAGCCGTTCAGCGCGTGCCCCATATGGAGGACGCCGGTCACGTTCGGCGGCGGGATCGCCACCGAGAAGCTCTCCCCACCCGCCTCCGGGTCGGGGTGGAAGTACCCCCCCTCGATCCACTCCGCGAACACCCGCCCCTCGACCTCGCTCGGGTCGTAGCGCGTGGAGCTTTCAAGCCGCTGTCGCTTCGCCTCGTCCACGGGGCGAGTCTAGATGCGCTGCGTCGTTGAGAGAGGCCGGGTGCCCCTCCCACAGAGGCTCAAGGGACCACAAGACGAATTGCCGTCGACGACCTGCTGCGCAACGGCCTCTGGGGGAGGGGCACCCGGCCTCTCCCCGGCTACGCGGTTTCCTCCGCCGGCCCCTCGTCGGCCTCGCCGATGTCCTGGTGGGCGGCCTCGGTGACCAGGGTCGGCCGCCGCCCCTGGACGATCGTCTCGCGGGTCACCACGCACTTGGTCACGTCGCGGCGCGAGGGCAGCTCGAACTGGACGTCGAGCAGGGTCTCCTCGAGGATCGAGCGCAGCCCGCGGGCGCCGGTCTCGCGCTCGAGCGCTTTGTCGGCGATCGCCGCGAGGCTGTCCTCGGCGAAGACCAGCTCGATGTCGTCGAACTCGAAGAAGCGCTGGAACTGGCGGGTGAGGGCGTGGCGCGGCTCGGTCAGGATCGTGATCAGGTCGTCGCGGTTGAGCTGGTGGATCGCGGCGACGACGGGCAGGCGGCCGATGAACTCCGGGATCAGGCCGTACTCGATCAGGTCCTCGGGCAGCACCTGCTCGAACCACTCGCCCTTGTCCTTGGTCTCACGTGAGGAGATCGCGGCGCCGAACCCGACCCCGCGGTCGCCGACGCGGTTCTCGATCACCCTGTCGAGCTCGGCGAAGGAGCCGCCGCAGACGAAGAGGATGTTGGTGGTGTCGATCGTCAGGAACTCCTGGTGGGGGTGCTTGCGACCGCCCTGCGGCGGCACCGAGGCGGTCGTCCCCTCGAGGATCTTCAAGAGCGCCTGCTGCACGCCTTCGCCGGAGACGTCGCGGGTGATCGACGGGTTGTCGGCTTTGCGCGCGATCTTGTCGATCTCGTCGATGTAGATGATCCCGGTCTCGGCCTTCTTGACGTCG
>JBBDTK010000101.1:0-4635 GCA_040904405.1 Solirubrobacterales bacterium
CCGCCACCCCCACCCCCCACACCCACACCGACACCGACACCACCAGCGCCCTCGCCCTCCCGGGCGGCGGCCGGGTTTGGGAATGGACCTGCTCCGACCTCCTCCCCTACCCGGGCTTCGAGCCGTTCCCCTACCGCGAGTACTCCCAGCCCTTCTTCGGCGCCGAGCACAAGGTGCTGCGCGGGGGTTCCTGGGCGACGCACCGCGACGACCTACGGCCGAGCTTTCGCAACTGGGACCTGCCCCAGCGCCGCCAGATCTTCGCCGGCGTGCGCTGCGCGAGGGATCTGCGATGACCCCCGGCGCCGCCGCCGAGGCGATCGAGATCGAGGTCCACCTGCGCGCCGACGGCGGCGTGACGATGGAGCGCGAGGTCCGGCTCGGGCTGACCGCCAAGCCGAAGGAGCTGGCGCCCAAGTACTTCTACGACGAGCGCGGCTCGCGGCTGTTCGAGCGGATCACCGAACTGCCCGAGTACTACCCGACCAGGGCCGAGCGGCAGATCCTCGCCGAGCGATCGGCCGAGATCGTCGCTGCCGCGGGCGAGCCGGGGACGCTGGTCGAGCTCGGCTCCGGCTCGGCGGCGAAGACCCGCCACCTGCTGAGCGCGATGCGCGACGCCGGCTGCCTCGCCACCTACGTCCCGGTCGACATCTCCGAGGGGATCACCCGCGCCACCGCCGAGTCGCTGGTCGAGGAGTACCCCGGCCTCGCCGTGCGCGGCCTCGTCTGCGACTTCGAGCACGACCTGGAGCGGATCCCGAGCGGGGGCGGGCGCCTGGTCGCCTTCCTCGGCGGCACGATCGGCAATCTCTACCCGCAGCCCCGTCGCCGGTTCCTGACCCGGATCGCCGCCTTGCTCGAGCCGGGCGACCGGATCCTGCTCGGCACCGACCTGGTCAAGGGCAGGGACCGGCTGGAGGCCGCCTACGACGACTCCGAGGGCGTCACCGCCGAGTTCAACAAGAACGTGCTGCGGGTGCTCAACCGCGAGCTCGGCGCCGACTTCGACCCCGACCGCTTCGAGCACGTCGCCCGCTACGACGAGCGGGCCGCGCGGATGGACATCCGCCTGCGCTCGCTCGCCGAGCAGACCGTTCGCCTCGACGGCCTCGACCTGACCGTGCGCTTCGACGCCGGCGAGGAGATGCGGACCGAGATCTCGAGCAAGTTCACCCGCGAGGGCCTCGAAGGCATCTACCGCGAGGCGGGACTGAGGCCGGATGGATGGTTCACCGACGCGGGGGAGGACTACGCACTCAGCCTCGCGTCGGTCTAGAGTTTGTCTGCATGGACAGCCGGGAGGATGAACGTCGAGGCTCCAGGTGAGCCTCGACGTACACCTCTACGGTGAGCGGATCGGGACCCTGTTCCCCGCCGGCGACAACGACTACCGCTTCGCCTACGACCCCGACGTGGTCGCCCGCGTCGGCGCCGGCACCGGCCTGCTCAGCAACTCGCTCCCGGCCCGCCCCGAGCCCTTCAGCGCCGAGGCCACGCGCGCCTACGTCGAGGGCCTGCTGCCCGAGGGCCAGCGGCGGGCGCGGATGGGCCGCGAGCTCGACCTCAACGCCGGCGACGGCTACCTGCTCCTGGTCGAGCTCGGCCGCGACTGTCCCGGCGCTGTCACCTTCATCCCCGGCGGCGAGGAGGCCGAGCCGCGCCGCCCCGAGGAGATCGCCTGGCTCGACGAGGAGGAACTGACCGAACTGGTCAAGCCGCCCCCTCCCGCCTACTTCAGCGAGGCCTGCCCGCAGCGGATGCGCGCCACCCTGCCCGGCGTCCGCCACAAGCTGAGCCTGGTCTACGACCCCGGGGGCGAGCGTTGGGGCTGGCCCGAGGCTGGCGTCCCCAGTACCCACGTGGTCAAGCCCGAGACCGGCGAATATCCCGAATACGTAACCAACGAGATGTTCTGCACCGCGGTCGTGCGCGAGGTCGGCGTCTCGACGGTGGAGGCGAGCATCGAGCGGCTCGGCGGTCGCCGCTGCCTGGTCTCGCCCCGCTACGACCGGGTTGGCGAGGGCCTGGACGTGAAGCGGATCCATGCCGAGACCTTCGTGCAGGCGCTCGGCGTCTCGCCCTACGCGAAGGAGGAAACCGACGAGGGCGAAGCGCCGGGCTTCGCCGAAGCCTCCGGGCTGCTCAACGCGGTCAACCGCGGCGACGACATCGTCAACCTGCTGACGATCGCCCTCTGCAGCTACATGCTCGGCAACGGCGACGTGCACGGCCGCAACTTCGTCCTGATCGACTGCGAGAAGCTATCGCTCGACGACGAGGGCGGCAAGCTGCGCATCGCGCCGCTCACCGACATCACCTCGACCGTGGTCTACGACGACCCGATCAACGCCGGGATGGCGATCGCCGAGGACTACCAGGAAACCGCCTACCTGCTCGAACTGGCGGAGATCTGCGAGGAATGCGAGTTCGACTTCGAGATCCTCCGCGGCGTCGCCGGGCTGACCGCGAACCGGCTCGGCAAGGCGATCGAGACTGTCGCCGCCCGCGCCCACAAGGACGGCTGGCACGAGCCGATCGTCGACAAGATCGTCGAACTCGCCGCCGAACGCTCCTTTGGGCTGGGCGCCGAGGTCGAGTACTAGGGCGCTAAGGCGTCGATCGTCTCCGCCAGCGCCTCGGGTGGCACGATCGGGGTCAGCACCGGCAGCGTTACGCCGCCCGCGACGAAGGCGTCGAGCCGCTCGCGCATCTGCTCCGGGCTGCCGAAGACGAACATGTCCTCGATCAGCTCCCAGGGCGCCGCCGCCGCCGCGGCCTGCCGGTCGCCGGACTCCCAGGCGGCGACCATCGCGTCGATCTGCTCTCCGTAGCCGAGCCAGCGGTAGAAGGCGGCGTAGACCGGGACGGTGATGTAGGAGGAGAACATGAAGCGGGCCAGCGGCTCGACCGCCTCGCGCTCGCCGGGCAGGCAGAAGAAGCGACAGAGCAGCTCGAAGCTCTCGGGAGCGCCCTCGAGCTGCGCCCTGACCTTGGGCAGCCCGCCGAGCGGGAGGAAGTTGGTGAAGGCGCCCTCGGCCCGCTCGACCGCCAGCTCGAGCATCTTGCCGCGCAGCGCCGCGAGCACGATCGGCACCGGCTCGGCCGGCGCCTGCTCGAGCTTGAAGCCGCTCGCGGTGCGCTCGCCGTCGAGCGCCGCGCGCAGGAAATCGAGCGTCTCGCGCACCTTGCTCAGCGGCCGCTCGAAGGGAATCCCGTTCCAGCCTTCGACGATCCGGTCCGAGGAGGAGCCGATGCCGAGCACGAAGCGCCCGTTCGAGGCGTCGGCCAGCGCCGCGGCCTCCTGCGCCAAGAGCGCCGGGCCGCGCTGGAAGACGCCGACGATCCCGGTGCCGAGCCGCGCCCGCTCGGTCCAGGCGGCGCTCAGCGCCAGCGGCGTGAAGCCGTCCGGCCCGTTGGTCTCGCCGCTCCAGAGGTCGGTGTAGCCGGCCGCCTCGGCGCGCTTGACGAGAGCCTCATGCGCCCCCAGCGGCGTCCCCGGCAGCGGCAGCGTCAGTCCCCAGCGTCGCTCCATCGCCGCCGACCCTATCGCTCAGGCGAGGGGACCGGGTCGGCTCAGGCGAGAGCCGGAACGGCGGATACTTGTCGGTGACCAGGGTGAAGGCGTAGCCGGGTGAGCGGGCTCAGGCTCAGTCCGCCACCGGGACGCCACCGGCGACGACGTTGACGAAGTTCTCCAGGTGGCGGGTGGTCCAGCACTCGAAGGCGCCGTCGCAGTGGCGCTCGTAGGCGGCCATCACCGAGTCGCCGTAGTTCCAGTAGAGCTTCGGCTCCGGGTTGAGCCAGAAGAGGCGGCCGGCCCGCTCGGCGATCTGGGCGAAGACCTCGGCGTGGGGCTCGCGGCCATTGGTGCGGGCGTCGCCGAGCACGATCACGGTCGAGCGCGGGTCGAGGTCGTCGGAGATCTCGGTCAGGAACTCGAGCCAGACGCGGCCGTAGTCGGTGTAGCCGGAGACGTCGGCGACGCCGCCCTCGCTGGAGATCCGCCGCGCGATCTCGCGGAAGTCGCGCTCGTGCTCGAAGACCTCGGTCACCTCCGAGATCCGCTCGATGAAGACGAAGCTGCGCAGTTTGCGGAACGAGTCGTGCAGCGCGTGCAGGACGGAGAGGAAGAAGACGCTGGCCGAGGTGACGCTGGTCGAGACGTCGCAGAGCACGTAGATCTCCGGTCGCCGCGGCCGCTTCGGCCGGTAGCGCAGGTGCATCGGCACGCCGCCGGTCTGCAGCGAGGCGCGCATCGTCCGCCGCACGTCGACCGTCCGCCCCTTGCGCCGGCCGCGTTGCTCGCGGCCCAGGGTCGCCAGCCGTCGCTTCATCTGCGAGACAGCGCGGTGGACCGCGGCCAGGTCCTGGGTCGGGCTGGTCGGCAGCGCCCGGTCGAGCTCGGCCAGCGGCCGCGAGGGCGGCAGCGTCTCGGTGCGCTCGATCAGGTCGCGTTCGAGCTCGCGCCGCAGGTGGCGCTCGAAGCGGTTGAGCTGGTCGCGGTCGATCGGCGGCAGCTCGGCAGCGCCGTCGGCCCCCGGCTGCGGGGCGCCGGTCGAGAGCTCGAGGGTGCGGCGGATCCGCTGCACGTCGACGCCGATCACGCCAGAGCCCTCGCCCTGGCGGCCGAAG
>JBBDTK010000102.1:0-4576 GCA_040904405.1 Solirubrobacterales bacterium
CGCGGTCCCACGCTTCGAGGTGGCGGAGTACGCGTGCGGCCGTGGTGCCAGCCTGCTCCGCGAACTCACGGGCAGACACCTTCGAGGGTGTTTCGCGTGAAACACCCTCGCGGTACCGGTCGTTGATCCCGTCGCCGCTGCCCTTTTCGACGTTGCGGGCGACGAGCAGCCCCAGCCGCCAGCCCCCCGCCTTGACGTGGGCGCCGAACACGGCGGCGGGGTCGTGGGCGGCGGGCGCCTCGACCGCGATCTCGCGGGCGAGAACGACCTTGCTCATATCCCCCGCCCCGATCCGCTCGGTTGCCGCCGCGACGATCCGCTCGAACTCGTCCGGCGGGCGGACGCTGCGGATCTCGGGGCGCGCGCTCAGGTGCGGCTCGAGCAGCGGCAGCGGCGCCTCGCGCAGGCCGGCGAGGCGGGACTCCGCCTGCGATGCGAGCGCCTCCGCGTCGTCACCCGGCGCGACCAGGAGGTTGACCGTGAGAAAGGCCTCCCCGCCCTGGCGGCAGAGCGAGAGCTCCGGCAGGCAGATCGAAGCGGGGCTGAAGGATGACCACGGCGGCGACGCTGCCCCGTGGGGATCGAAGGCGAAGCCCCCGGTCCAGACCAGCCCCGCCCCGGCGGGCAACCCGGCCGGCTCCTCGACCACCGCCCCCTCCCGCAGTCTCAGGCACTCCCCCGCCACGTCCTCGAAACGGCTCTCGCCCCGAGAGGTCGCCTCGTGCGCGACCCCGAGAGCCGCCAGGGCAAAATCTCTGTCGGGTTGCTCCCAGCAGAACCACCGGTCCGACGCGAGGCGCGAGGCGAAGACGGTGGCGCAGGGGTCCACGCAATCAGTTGCAGCGGTAACGCTGACGAGGGTTCTGGCGCCACGGTCGAGCGCACGCTGAACCCCGTGACGGAGACTAGAAAATGACGAGGTCCAGACGTCGCCAGTCAAGGACGCAGGGAGGACGGTGAGGGGAGCGCACTTTCCAGTGCGTGACCCGATCCGGACGACCGAGGACGCAGGATGGCGGCGTCTGGGGCCGTCATTTTCAGTCTCCTCCGCGAGCTATGGCTATCTCACCGGTTCTGACCATCTCGATTAGGCCGTGCGGCCTCACCATCCGCTCGAAGGCCTCGATCTTGTCGGCCGAGCCGGTCACCTCGATCGTCAGCGTGCGCCGTGCCACGTCGACGATTTTGGCGCGGAAGATCTCGGCGAACTGGATGATCTCGGCGCGGCTCTCGACCGCGGCGGAGACTTTGAACATCGCCATCTCGCGGGCGACCGTCTCTTCCGGCTCCATGTCGCGGATCTTCAGCACGTTGACCAGCTTGTGCAGCTGCTTGGTCACCTGGTCGATCGGGTGCACGGCGCCGTCGAGGGTGAGGGTGACGCGGGAGATGCTGGGATCGTCGGTTGGCCCGACCGCGAGCGTGTCGATGTTGAACCCGCGCCGCGAGAACAGCCCCGCGATCCGCGCCAGCACGCCCGGCTTGTTCTCGACCAGGATCGAGAGGATGTGCTTGCGCCCGCTGAGCTGCCCGGGCACATGCAGGTCCTCGAGTCGAACCGCCTGCGGAGTTCCGGCCTCCATCAGCTCACCGCCTTCGGAGACTCCACCATGTCTCTTGCCGCCGCGCCGGGCGGGATCATCGGGTAGCAGTTCTCCTCCTGGACGACGCGGACGTCGAGCAGCACCGGGCCGTCGACTTCCAGCGCCGTCGCCATCGTCTGCTCCAGCTCGCCGGCGTCCTCGCAGCGCAGCCCGGTCGCGCCGAAGGCCTCGGCCAGCTTCACCCAGTCGGGGCTGGCGCCCATCTCGACCGCGCTGTAGCGGCGGTCCCAGAAGAGCTCCTGCCACTGGCGGACCATGCCCATGTAGCCGTTGTTCATCAGGAAGACCTTGACCGGGATCTCTTCGGTCACGCAGGTGGCGAACTCCTGGCAAGTCATGATCAGGCTGCCGTCGCCGGCCAGGCAGACGACGTCGTCGTCGGGACACGCGACCTTGGCGCCGACCGCCGCTGGAAGTCCGAAACCCATCGTCCCGAGCCCGCCGGAGTTGATCCAGCGCCGCGGCTGCTCGAAGCCGTAGTACTGCGCCGCCCACATCTGGTGCTGGCCGACGTCGGAGGTGACGATCGCGTTGCCGCCGGTCACCCGGTGCATCGCCTCGACCATGAACTGCGGCTTGATCTCGCCGCCGCTGCCGGGGTCGTAGCGCAGCGGGTGCTCCTCCTGCCACTGGCGCAGCTGCTTCCACCAGGCGTCGAGCCGGGTCGTGTCGGTCTGCAACGCCCGGTACTCGCGGGTCAGCTCCGGCAGCACCAGCTTGGCGTCGCCGACGATCGGGATGTGGGCGCCGACGTTCTTGGAGATCTCCGCTGGGTCGATGTCGATGTGGATCACTTTGGCGTGCGGGGCGAACTCCGCCAGCTTGCCGGTAATCCGGTCGTCGAAGCGGGCGCCGATCGCGACGATCAGGTCGGCGCTGTCCATCGCCCAGTTGGCGGTGACCGTGCCGTGCATGCCGAGCATCCCCAGCCAGTGCTCGCCCGAGGCCGGGTAGGCGCCGAGGCCCATCAGGGTCGAGGTGAGCGGGAAGCGGTCGGCGGCAGCGAGCTCGCGCAGCTCCTCGGAGGCGTCGGCGTTGACCACGCCGCCGCCGCTGTAGAGGATCGGCTTGCGCGCGTTGGCCAGCGCTTTGGCGGCGATCCGCACCTGTTTGATGTTGCCCTTGCTCATCGGCCGGTAGCCGGGCAGCTCGACCGGATCGGTGCGCGGCGCGTAATCGATCTCGGCGCGCGAGAGGTCCTGCGGGATGTCGAGCAGCACCGGCCCGGGCCGCCCGGTCGAGGCGACGTGGAAGGCCTCGTGCACGTACTCGGGGATCTGCCGCGGGTCGGTGACCTGGAAGGAGTGCTTGACGAAGGGCAGCGTGGCGCCGAGGATGTCGGCCTCCTGGAAGCCGTCGGTGCCGATCAGCTCGGTCCGCACCTGGCCGGTGACGAACACGGTCGGCACCGAGTCCATCATCGCGTCGGCGATCGCCGTGACCAGGTTGGTCGCGCCGGGGCCCGAGGTGGCAAAGGCGACCCCGACCCGGCCCGAGGCCTTGGCGTAGCCCTCGGCGGCGTGGCCGCCGCCCTGCTCGTGGCGCACCTGGACGTGGCGGAAGCCGGCGTCGACGAGCGCGTCGTAGGTCGGCAGGTTGGCCCCGCCGGGGATTCCGAAGATGCTCTCCACACCCTCGGCCTTGAGGCTTTCCATCAGCGCGTCCGCGGCTCTCATCGGACTGGCGATGGTACCAGCGGACCTACGCCTGGCCAGCAGGGGATTTGGCCGGCGCCCAGCGCGTGTGCGGGTCGATCGAGTTCTCGATCACGTGGCCCTTGTGGCGCTCGATCGCGTGGATCATCGACTCGACCAGCTCCTCGCCGAGCAGGGTCGGCTGCAGGCCGAGGTCGATCAGCTTGGTGTGGATCGCGTGGTAGTAGTGCTCTTCCTTCTCCACGCGCGGGTTCTCGACGTGGTCGATCGCCACCTCGTAGCCGAGGTGCTCGCCGGCCCCCTTGACCAGCTCGGCCAGCTCCAGCACCGAGAACTGCTCGGTGAACTGGTTGAAGACGCGGAACTCGCCCGCCCCGGCCGGGTTCTGCACCGCCAGCTCGACGCAGGCGAGGGTGTCGCGGATGTTGAGGAAGCCGCGGGTCTGGTGGCCGGAGCCGTAGACGGTGAGCGGGTGGCCGATCACCGCCTGCAGGCAGAAGCGGTTGAGCACGGTGCCGAAGATCTCGTCGTAGTCGAAGCGGGTGATCAGCCGCTCGTCCTGTGCCGTCTCCTCGGTCTCGATCCCGTAGACGACGCCCTGGTTGAGGTCGGTGGCGCGCAGGTCCCAGGTGCGGCAGGCGAAGTGGATGTTGGTCGAGTCGTGGACCTTGGAGCAGTGGTAGAGCGAGCCGGGCAGCTTCGGGAAGGGCAGGGTGTCGGTGCGGCCCCTGTGCTCGATCTCGATGTAGCCCTCCTCGATGTCGATGTTGGGCTGGCCGTACTCGCCCATCGTCCCCAGCTTGACCAGGTGGCACTCGGGGCAGTGGTCGCGCAGGCTGAAGAGCAGGTTGAGGTTGCCGATCACGTTGGTGTGCTGGGTCTCGACCGCGCGCTCGCGCGACATCATCGAGTAGGGCGCCGAGGGCTGCTGGCCGTAGTGGACGACCGCCTCGGGGCGGACCTCGGCGACGACCTCCTCGAGGAACTCGCCGTCCTCAACCGCGCCGACGTAGCGACGGATCTGGTTGCCGGAGAGCTCGCGCCAGGCCTCGATCCGCTCGTCGAGGCTGCGGATCGGGGTCAGCGAGTCGGTGCCGTGCTCGCGGTGCCAGCGGCGGCGGGAGAAGTTGTCGACGACCGCGACCTCGTGTCCGCGGGCCGAGAAGCGCAGGGCGGTCGGCCAGCCCAGGTAGCCGTCGCCCCCGAGGATCAGAAGGCGCATAGGTCGCGGCAGAGTAGCTGACGGAGCGGGCGGCGCGACTCTAGATGGTTGATTCCACGACCGCGTGCGACTGGGGGCGTGCGTGGCCAAGCAGA
>JBBDTK010000103.1:0-3566 GCA_040904405.1 Solirubrobacterales bacterium
CATGTCAAGAGACCGGCGAGGTCTGCGACGACGTGATCCGGGGGAGGCGCGGCGCTCATGTCAAGAGACCGGCGAGGTCTGCGACGACGTGATCCGGGGGAGGCGCGGCGCTCATGTCAAGAGACCGGCGAGGTCTGCGACGACGTGATCCGGGGGAGGCGCGGCGCGCTCGGCCTCGGCGCGGGTCGTCGCGCCGCTCAGCACCAGGATCGTCTCCAGGCCCGCCCGCCGCCCCCCCTCGATGTCGGACGAGATCCGGTCGCCGACCATCGCCACCCGCCCGGCGCCGGCGATCCGCTCGCGCGCCAGCTCGAACAGGTGCGGCTCCGGCTTGCCGCCGATCTCCGCCGTCGCCCCGCTCGCCGTCTCGACCGCGGCCAGCACCGCGCCGGTCCCCGGCCATGCCCCGCCCGGCATCGGCATGGTCGGGTCGCGGCTGGTCGCCAGCAACGCCGCGCCGCCCTGCAGCGCCCGGGTCGCGGTCAGCAGCTCCGCATAGTCGAAGCCCCGGTGGCCGGAGACCACGACTGCGTCGGCCTCGACATCCCCCGGCCCCGCCCCCGACACCTCGCCGGTCGGGACCGGCTCGAGCCCGGCGGCGGCGACCGTCTCGTGGAAGGCGGGCGCGCCGATCGTGAACGCCCGCCCGCCCGACCCGACCCGCTCCGCCGCCAGCCGCGCCGTCGCTTCGCCGGCCGTGACCACTCGCTCCACGCCGATCTCCACCCCCGCCTCGCGCAGCCGCTCCGCGTAAGTCGCCGCCGGCTTGCCAGGGTTGTTCGTCACAAAGACGATCTCTACGCCCCTCGCCAGCAGCTCCCGCAGCGCCTCCACCGCGCCAGGCAGCAGCTCGCGTCCCTCCCAGACGACCCCATCGAGGTCGACCAGGAACCCATCGAAGTCATCCGCCAGAGCCATCCAGCGGCCCAGGCTATTGGGAGACCGTCCATCAAGCCCGCATCGCGAGGGCCCATCCGGCAGGGGTGGAACGTCTTGTACTTTTTCCGCGGGGCCGCCGGCGGTCAGCCCAGGGACTGTCTTCGGAAAAAGTTAAGTGGAACCCCTGCCGGATGGGCCCTCCGGACCGGCAGATCAGTTAAGGACCCATCGAGATAGGTCCTAATAAGTGGAATCCCTGCCCGGATGGGCCCCTCGACCACCAAGCTCGATACCGTGCGCGCGATGAGTATGGCCAACGGGCAGGTCGTCATCGCCGACGGCGTCTCCCGCCGCTACGGCGAGGGCGAGGCGGCGGTCGACGCGCTGGTCGACGTCTCGACCGGCTTCGAGCGCGGCCGCTTCACCGCGATCATGGGCCCCTCGGGCTCGGGCAAGTCGACCCTGATGCACATCCTCGCCGGCCTCGACAAGCCGACCGCCGGCACTGTCCATCTCGACGGCGAGGAGATCACCGCGCTCGACGACGCCGCCCTGACCCGGCTGCGCCGCGACAAGCTCGGCTTCGTCTTCCAGTTCTTCAACCTGCTGCCGGTGCTCACGGCCGAGGAGAACCTGGTCCTGCCGCTCTCGATCGCCGGCCGCAAGCCGGACCGCGAGTGGCTGCAGCGGCTGGTCGCCACCGTCGGCCTCGAGGACCGTCGCACCCATCGTCCCTCCGAGCTCTCCGGCGGCCAGCAGCAGCGGGTCGCGGTCGCCCGCGCCCTGGTCTCCAAACCGGCCGTCGTCTTCGCCGACGAGCCGACCGGCAACCTCGACTCGAAGGCCAGCGCCGACGTGCTGCGGTTGCTGCGCCAGGCGGTCGACGAGTTCGGGCAGACGGTGATCATGGTCACCCACGACCCGGGCGCCGCCGCCCACGCCGACCGCCTGATCGCCCTCCGCGACGGGCGCATCGTCCACGACGCCGCGCCCGGCTCGGCCGACGCGGTGATCGAGTTGCTCAAGCAGGTCGGCTAGAGGGCGCCGGTGACGCGCCTCGCCGTCAAGAGCCTCTGGGCGCGAAAGGTCCGCGCCCTGACTACGACGCTGGCGGTGGTGATCGGCGTCGCCTTCGTCACCGGCACCTACGTGCTCACCGACACCACCTTCGCGGCGTTCGACGAAATCTTCGACGAGTCGCGGAAGGGCACCAGCGTCGTCGTCACCGCGAGGGACGTCGTCGAGCAGGAAACGAACGAGGAGCCGACGATCGGCGCGGCGCTGCTGCCGGCGGTGAGCAGGGTCCCGGGCGCGCGGCTGGCGGCTGGCGGGATCGCGACGCCGGGCGGGATCTTCGACGCGGAGGGGGAGCCGATCGGCTCCAGGTTCGCGCCGAAGTTCATCACCTCGACCGAGCCCGGCGTGCTGCAGTCGCTCCGCTACGTGGAGGGGCGTGGTCCGCGCGACCGGACGGAGGCCTCGCTCGACCAGGCGGCGGTCGAGCAAGCGGGCATCGCTGTCGGAGACCGGATCGAGCTGGCTTCGGTGGAGCGCGCCCAGACCTACAGGCTGGTGGGGGTGACGCAGCTCGGCGACAGCTCGGCGTCCTGGGGCGGTGCCAGCATCGCCGAGCTGACGTTGCCCGAGGCGCAGCGGATCACCGGCAAGCTCGGGCGCTTCGACCAGATCTCGGTCGCGGCCGAGCCGGGGGTCTCTCCCCGGGAGCTGAAGCGGCGAATCGAGCGGGCGATGCCGCCGTCGACCCGGGTGGAGACGGGTGAGGAGAACGCCGATCGCGGTTCGAGCGAAATCCGGGACGAGCTGGGCTTCCTGCGCATCGCCCTGCTCGTCTTCGCCTTCGTCGCCCTCTTCGTCGGCGCCTTCCTGATCTTCAACACCTTCTCGATCACCGTCGCTCAGCGGATCGGCGAGTTCGGCATGCTGCGCACGCTCGGGGCGGGCCGCGGCCAGATCCTCGGCTCGGTGGCGGTCGAGGCGCTGGCGATCGGCGCGCTCGGGGCGCTGCTCGGCCTCGCCGGCGGCTACGCGATCGCCCTCGGCCTCGACGCGCTCTTCGTCGCGATCGGGATCGACCTGCCGACCACCTCGCTGGTGACCAGGACGCGCACGGTGGTCGTCTCGCTGGCGATCGGGATCGGCGTCACCCTCGTCTCCTCCTCCATCCCGGCACTGCGCGCTACCCGGGTGCCGCCGATCGCCGCCCTGCTGGCGCTGGAGCTGCCGCGCAGCCGCCGCCGCGGGGTCGTCGTCGCGGCGCTCGCGGCGCTGCTCGGCCTGGCCGGCCTGGCGATGGTCCTGACCGGGCTCTTCGGCGGCGCCGGCGGCGGCAGCGCGGCCGGCTTGATCGGCGCCGGCGCCGTCGCCGTCCTGCTCGGCGTCTCGCTCTTCAGCCCGCGCCTGGTCCGGCCGCTGGCCTCGCTCGTGGGGCGGCCGCTGCAGGCGCTGCGCCGGCTGACCGGGCGGCTCGCGCGCGAGAACACCCAGCGCAACCCGGCCCGCACCGCGGTCACCGCGGCGGCGCTGATGATCGGCCTCGCCGTCGTCGCCTTCGTCACCGTCTTTGCCGCCGGGATCAAGAGCTCGATCGCGACCGCCATCGACGAGAGCTTCCAGGGCGAGCTGGTGATAGAGAACAGCGTCGCCTTCACGCCGATCTCGCCCGGGGC
>JBBDTK010000103.1:3576-4556 GCA_040904405.1 Solirubrobacterales bacterium
GGCGGCGCCCCCGCGACAGGTCCCCGGCGTCGAGCTGGTCTCCACTCTGCGCATCGCCCAAGCGAGGCTGCTCAACGGGGAGGGGGGCAAGCCGCGGATCTCGGCGCTCGACCGCAAGGCGGGCGAGGTGCTGACGATCGACTGGACCGAGGGTGGGCCTCAGACGCTGGGCGACCTCACCGATCGCGAGGTCGTCGTCAACAGGTCCTTCGCGGGCGACAACGGCTTCGAGCTGGGCGATCGGGTCCGCTTCCTCACCCAGATCGGCAGGCGGCTCAGCCTGCGAGCGGTCGGTGAGTTCGAAGACAGCGCCGGCCTGTTCGGGAGCGCGATCGTCACCCAGGAGCTGATGGCGCGGCGGTTCGGCCAGCGCGACGACGTGCTGGACTTCGTCAAGCTGGCCCCGGGGGCGAGCGCCGGCGCCGTCGAGGCGCGCCTCGCTCGGCTGATCGAGCGCGACTTCCCGGTCGCCGAGGTGAGGAACCAGGAGGAGCTGAAGCAAAACCGGGAGGATCAGATCAACCAGCTGCTAGGGCTGATCTACGCGCTGCTGGCGCTGGCGGTGATCGTCTCCCTCTTCGGCATCGCCAACACGCTGGCGCTCTCGATCCACGAGCGCACCCGTGAGCTGGGGATGCTACGGGCGATCGGCATGTCGCGGCGCCAGGTGCGGACGATGATCCGCTACGAGGCGGTGATCACGGCCCTGATCGGGGCGCTGCTGGGGATGGTGATCGGGGTGGTCTTCGCGGCGCTGATCGCCCAGCCGCTGAAGGACGAAGGCTTCGCCCTCTCCTACCCGGTCGGGCAGCTGGCCGCGATGCTCGTCTTCGCCGCCCTGGCCGGCGTCCTCGCCGCGATCCCGCCGGCTCGTCGTGCCTCGCGCCTCAACGTCCTCGACGCCCTCCAGTACGAGTGACGCGATCTGACCAAGCAGATCAAGGAAGCAGGGAGCGTGGCGTGCTCTGCACGCGAGCGAC
>JBBDTK010000104.1:0-19807 GCA_040904405.1 Solirubrobacterales bacterium
GGTCAGCTCGGCGGTGGCCTCGGCGAGCGTCGTGAACTGGCCGACGACGACGATCCCCGCGAGGCCGGCGGGCGCCAGCAGCGCCCCCGGCAGCCGCCGCCCGCAGAGCACGTCGACCAGCAGCCCCAGCCCGAGGCAGAGGGCGAGGAGGACGAGCGGGTAGGCAATCCAGGCGACGAACAGGCTCATCGCGTCCTCTCTGCTCCTCCTGCTCCCCCGCTCACGGGCTGCATCCTTTCAAGCGGGCCGGGGCTGCGCCGAGAATTGACACTTTCTGCGCTGATTTGTTACATTACCTTTATGGAGGTGATGTAACGTGGCCCGCATGAAGCGCCTGCAGATATCGATCGAGCCCGAGCTGGACGCGGCGGTCGAACGACGCGCCGACGAAGAAGGGCTCTCGAAGGCGGAGGTGATCAGGCAGTGCGTGCGGGAGAGAGTTCATCCATTGCCTCCCATAGAGGAGGATCCGCTGTTCAAGATGTTCGGCAGCGTGTCGAGCGACCCCGACGACGACCGGACGATCGACGAGGTCGTCTACGGGCCGTCGAATCCAGACCCCTGATCTTCGTCGACACCTCATTCCTGATCGCGGGTTTTGACACCCGCGATCCGCACCACGAGGAGGCCATCCGCCTAGCCCAGCAGATCGAGGGGCGGTCGATGATCGCAACGAACCATGTCCGCGGCGAGAGCTGGACGTGGTTCCGGCGCAAGCGCTGGCACGGCAGGGCGGTGGAATTCCTCGATGCGCTGGAGGTGGAGGCCGGCCACGTCCGGATCGCCTTCCTTCCCGAGGATCTCGAGACCGACGCCCTCCACTGGCTGCGCCGGCACGACGAGCGCGAGTACTCCTTCGTCGACGCGACCAGCTTCGCCTTCATGCGCGCCCGCGGGATCGAGGAGGCGCTCGCCTTCGATGGCGACTTCGCCGCCGCCGGCTTCACCGAACTGCGGCCCTGAGGGTCGGCTGCCCGGCGGATCGGCGGCGAGCGCTCAGCCGACCGGGACTACCTGGCCGGAGCGGATCAGGCTCATCGCCCGTTTCGGCGTCGGCGCGTAGACCTCGACCTGGACCTCGTTGCCGGGATCGACGAAGTAGACGCTGGTGCGGGCGCGGGCATTGGTGACGGTCCTGCCGACCTCGGGGGCGTCGCCGACGATCGCGCCCGGGCGCTCGGCGAAGTTGTCGAGCGCTTTCTCGGGGTTCTGCAGTGGGTAGCTGCCGACGGCGACGCGGTCGGCGATCGCCGCCCCGACCTCGTCGTCCTCCCGCAGGTAGCGCAGCAGCACCCCGGCTTCGCCGCTGTCGGTCAGCTCCAGCTCGGTGTCGGGCAGCGGCCCGACCCAGTAGACGGGGTACTCGGCGGTCGAGGCGATGTCGGCCAGCTCCTCCTCGCTGACGATCCGCGCTTCGCCCGCTTCGGCCCCCCTCGCCGGCTCCTCGTCGTCGCCCCCCCGCGTCGCCACGTAGGCGACCACGCCGACGACGACCGCCAGCGCGATCACCAATCCCCTCAGCACCCAAGGCCTGCCCAGATCCATCGCGCGGCATTGTATGCGTTCAGGCCTCGATCATCCGCCCGACCACCGATCGGGATCAGGTCATCGCCGCCCAGCCCGCCTATGCCCCCCGCGCCGCCGCTTCTTCCCCTTCCCCCTGCGCTTCTCGCAGGAGTTCCGCACCCGCGGCCTCTCGACCAGCCTCCTGCCGTTCTGGGCCCGCAGGTTGACCGTGGCCCTGCCGGGGCTCTTGCAGAGGTTGCGGGAGTTGACGATCAGGGATTTGCTCCCTCCGCGCATGTTGAGCACGAACTTGGAGACCGGGGCGTCGGGGAGGACGTCGAAGGTGGAGCGGATGCCCCTTCTGACCGAGTCGATGCGTCCGATGAGCTCGACGTCGAACTGGCCCTCGAGGTGGGCGACCATGTCGGGCAGGGGGTTATCGGAGCTTCTGAGGTAGACCGGGCCTTGCACGGGGTCTCTGAGCAGCGGGGTGAAGGCCCGGGCGAAGCCGACGATCGAGCCTTTGGGGCACTGGTGGGAGGCGGCGAACTGGACCCTGGTGCAGATCGTGTCGAGGTGGGACTGGTCGAGGAAGGCCGACGGGGGGAGGGTGACGGCCGCCCGCTGGAAGTTGGCGTCCTGGGGGCGGGGGATCAATACGGCCCTCAGCCTCGGGTTGGCCCCTCGCCTGGTCTTGCCGAAGAGGCGCAGGTGCAGCTTGGGCTTGAAGCCGAGGGCTCTGCAGCCGCCGACCTGGAAGGGGGAGGAGGCGCCGAAGGAGGAGTCATCGCTCGGGTCGAAGGGGTCGGCGGCGCCGCCGATCGTCCCCCCTACCTCCATCGGGTCGCAGTCGGTCGGGTTGAGCATGAACTGGGGCTTGGTGATCGAGACCTGGATGTGCCTTATCCGCAGCGGGACGCCGCCGACGATGTAGGGGACTGGGGTGGAGGCGATGTTCACCTTGGCGGTTCTGGGGTCGACGTAGCCGGCTGAGCGGATCACGACGTTGCCGAGGTCGAAGGCCGGTTGGGAGGGGGTCCCCCCGGCGATCGCCGGGGCGACCGCGGCCTTCGAGGAGGGGGCCAGGGGCCTGGGGCCCGCCCCGTCGGGGTCGTGGGGGCCGGCGATGTAGAGCTGGCCCTCGGTGGGGAGGGGCAGGGGGCCGGCTCCGGCGAGGGCGGTTACGTGGCCCATCCTGGAGGCGGGCGGGCAGGAGGGGTCGAGGCTCTCCTGCAGGCCCGATCTGAGCTTGGCCGCCTCGATCAGGTGCTCGGGGCAGTAGGGGGTCTCGGTCAGGTTGGCGCTGAGGCCCTCGGGCAGGTCGACTGACAATGAGGAGAACTCCTGCTGGCCGTCGATCCGGGTGACGTCCATCGTGAAGTCGGTGTGGGACTTGGCCTGGCTGGAGATCGATCCCGCCTGAAAGCCCGGGGAGAAGAGGCGGTCCTCGGGCTCGCTCACGCAGGGCTGGGAGTTGGGGGCTTTGGCGATCGAGAAGGGGTCCTCGATCACGGGCTCTGGGCCGGACTGCGGGAAGGACCAGGGGATCAGGGAGACCGAGTTCTTGAAGGACCCGCAGACCGCTGGGGTGTTGAGCGGGGCCCTCGGGCCCGACTTCAGGTGCAGGACGAACTCGTCGAAGGGCAGCTGGGGGTTGTCGAGGAAGGTGGTGGAGATCTGGCCGCTGTCGGGGTCGAGGTCGACCTTGCCGGGGAGCTTGATGCTGAGGCCGCGCTCGTCGTCCTGGGCTACCAGGTAGATCGCGGTCAGCGAGCCCGGGAAGGGGTTGTCGTGCTGGGGGGCGGCGTAGACGGCGCCGAAGAGCGGATCGGGGAGCAAGGGGCTCTTGATCTCCAGGGTCCCCACCTTGGAGGTGTCGGGGCACTGGTGGGGGTCGTTGTTGAAGGTCGCTTTCGGTGAGGTCGCGGTGAGGCCGATCTGGGCCGTCGTGCAGCCCCTGAGGCCGTTGGCCGCCGCCGGGTTGAAGGAGGTGCCCGCCGGCAGGCTGACCGTGGTGTCCTTGAGGTGGGCGGTCCCTCGTCCCGCCGGGGTCTTCCAATACGCCGGAGCGCCCGTGTCGTCGGCGGGGTCGAAGGGCAGGTTCGGGTTGCCCAGCGCTTCTGCGGGCGGGTCGTTGTTCTGGGGGGTCTTCAGGGTGACGTCGAGGCCGCTCGGGCTGTCGGAGACGCTCACAGTCGGCTTGAGCGTGATGCTCGGTTCGAACTCGAGCTCGCCACATGCGGTGACAGGTTCCGCGAGGGTAGTGCCTTCAATTAGCGGACCGCCCCGGGCCTGCGGATTCTGCCAGGAGTCCATGGAAATCGTCGTAACGAGTTTCTCTCCCGAGCACTCGGTCGGGTTGGTGAAAAACGGCTTGATCGGCCCCCAGGCGGGATCGTATGGCGCGTGCAGTTCGGCGTCATAGCCCTGCAGATGGACGTTCTTGTTCTTGTCGAATGAGGAGAGACCCGTGGCCAGGTCGAAGCCGTCGATTCGGAACTTGTCGTGCTCGGCCGCCCAGGGCACCCCCCAGAGGGTGATCGTCTGACCCGCGAGCTCTAGGTAGTCGGGGATCAATAGGGCCAGGGTGTCGACTCCGTAGTCGCCGTTGGTGCGACCCCTGGCGGTAATCGGCACGCTGACCAGGCCTCCGACCGCGGCGATGAGGAGCTCCGCGGTGACGGTGTCGCGGGCCTCGCTGAGATAGACAGGATGGGTGTTGTGGAGAGGCCCTGCCTGGAACAGCTGGGCATAGGCGACCGTGGCGATGCCACCCTGAGCGGCAGCCGGACACTCCGGCGGGAAGGCCTGCGCGGCCAGGGAACTGCACTTGACGACCGCCTCCGGGTTGCCGACGACGCCCCGCGGCAGGGCGGCGATGATGTTCTTGACCGTGCCGTCCATAAACGGGCTGGCTGGGATGTGGTTGAAGTAGAAGGCGGCGGCGGCATCGGGGTGGGCGCCGGCCTGGGTGACGGGGTCGAGGCGCCAGGCCGGCTCCTCGCCATGAGCCCAGGGGCTGGCGGTGTCGGGCGTGCCCTCGGGCAGGCCGCCGACATCGGTGCAGTGAGAGCGGATCGCGGGGGCCGTGCCGGCGCCGCCGCCGGTGGTGGAGCCGGAGGCCAGGTCGCAGGTGCCGGCCCAGACCGCCTCCTGACCGGGATATGCCGCCACCTCGGGGTGCGGGCCGGCGCCGTCGTTGATGTCGGCGAAGCCGAAGTTGTCGCCGGGCGCGGCGTTGGCGACCGGCGCGGCGAGCGCCGCAATCGCCAGAGTCGCGGCCAGCAGCGTGTGCAGCCGAGCGGGCCTCACCGGCTTGCCCTCCGCTTGGCGCGGGCGCGGTGGCGGCAACGCTTGGCGCCCTTGGCGGCGCGCCTCGCGGTGCGGGCGGAATTGCGGGCGCGGGCGGCGAGACGGCGCCTGGCGCGTGGGTTGGCGGTGCGACGGGCGGCGGCGCGCAATCGCTCGGAGCGGCGCGCGGCCTTCTTAGCGCTGCGGCCGAGCTTGGCGCAGCGACCGCCACTCCCCGGGGGGAGGTTTTCCGATCGGCCGCCGGCCAGGGTCCGGGGCTCGCGGGTCGGCGGCGGAGCGATCGCCTCGGACTCGCACTCCAGCGCCAGCACGTCGCAGGGGGTTGGCGGCGGGGTGTAGGGGATGCCACCGCCGCGCCTCGCGTCGTAGATGTCGAGGTCGAAGTCCTCGAGCTCGCGCGGGTCCAGTCGCTGCCCGGTCTGGAAGAAGACGTCCTCGCCGTCGCTGCTGTTACCCGAGAACCAGGCGTCGAGCTCGCTGTCGCCGGGGGAGACCAGCGAGAGGCGACCCTGGCGCCACTGGTAGACGTCGGTGAAGTCGCCGTTCGTGTCCTCCGGAAGAAGCCGTGAGCGACTGTTGAAGAAGACCGAGACGGTGCCGTCGGGGTTGGCGGCGAGGTTCATCTGCCACATGCCCTGCGAGCCGCGGAGGTAATCCCATTCCCCCGGCGGGCTGTTGCCGCTGATCTCGGTCTCCCAGAGGTGCGCATTGCAGTGGGCGAAGACGCTGGTCTGCGAAACGGAGCCGTCCTTGTGGCAGGGATAGGGGGCGGCGGCCGGGCCGCGGGGAGCGGAAACGCGGACCAGCTCGTCTTCGGCCGCGTCGTAGAGGAAGACGTCACCGGCATCGTCGACGTCGTCGCTGGTGAGCCGCGCGGCGCTGAGGAAGACCACGTGCGAGCCGTCGGGGGTGGAGCGGAAGCAGTTGAAGGGGGTGACCGTGGGGGAGCTGCCGACCCGCTCGCCACCGGCGTACACCGAGCTTGCCGAGCGTTTGTCGGCCTGAGGTTGAAGCTGCTGCACCGAGCAGGCGCTGAGCGCGTCGGCGTTCGGGGTGCCGGAAGCGCCGAAGGGAATCTGGGCGACGAAGCGCCAGCGATCGGCGCCGCCGCGGTTGGCGTCGAAGAGGTAGAGGTGGCGGGTCTGGGCGCCGATCGTGTTGGCGGGCGGGGGGCCGCCGGGCACGGTGGTCCCCCCCGCCGGAGCGTCGGCGTCGGCTCCGGCCCCGTCGATCGGGCCCTCGGTGATGAAGTAGGCGCGCCGGCCGTCCTGGGAGAGGTAGCGGAGCGAGGCGTCCGTCGTGCCGATCCCGCCGCTCACCGTCGCCGCCTCGGGCTCGGCGGTGCCGTCAGCGCCGCCCGTCACCCGCAGCAAGCTGCCCTCGCCGGGGTCGGCGGAGAGGTCGGCGGGCAGCTCGTAGCGGTAGACGTCGCGCGAGGCGTCGCTCGGGTCGTCGGGGGTGAGCCGACCGGCGGTGGCGAAGTAGACGTAGCGCCCGTCGCTCGAGGCGCGGAGGAAGAAGGCGCCCTTGAGCTCCCCGATCGGCTGGGAGGCGATCGGCGCCCCCTCATAGGAGCCGTCGCCGACGGGCACCGAGCGGGAGCGGGAGATCCAGCGCACGAACTCCTCGCCGCCCGGCCCGTGCTGGCGCACGTAGAGCTGCGGTGGGCAGCTGGTTTCGGCCCCGGTGTCGGCGCTGCAGGTATCCGGCACGCCGGTGGCGCTCGGGTCGGGAGCGAGGAAGAAGGCCCGACTGCCGTCTTCGGAGAGGGCGGTGCCGACGACAAAGGTCAGCCCGGCGCCGCGGACGCTGACGACGCTGCCCTCCTCGCAGGATCGGGCGCCGATCTCGGCGGAGGGGTCGGCGGAGGCGCGGTCGGGCACCTCGGTCGCGTCCCCGGCGGCGATCGTGCCGGTGCACTGGTTGACCGGCTCCCGGAAGGCGGTCGGAAGGTCGTCGGGATCGGCGACGCGCATCAGGTATGCGTTGTCGCCGCCGGCGGCGCCGGGAAGCAGCTGCTCGTCGGAGGGGTCGTCGTCGCCCGGGGTGGCGGGATCCTCGCCGAGCCCGCGGTAGTCGCCCCAGCGCAGCATCGCGCTGCCGTCGCCGTTGATCAGCGCCGCGTCGTGGTCGCCGCTGGCGGTGAAGTTTTCCGGCAGGGGCTGGCCGGTGGTGTCGGGGAGCCAGTCGGACCAGCCCCGGTCGCCGGTGCCGGCACGGAAGGTGTACATCTTGCTCGGCTGGGGCCCCTCGCCCGGGAAGAGCGCGCCGCCGCCACCGGTTCCGCCGAAGTTGTTAGCCGTGAAGGTGCGCAGATCCGCCGAACCGGCCTTGAGGGTCAATCCGGTGAAGTTCGGGCTGAGGCCGTCCTCCGCCGCCACCCCTTTGGTGTTGAGCGTCTGGTGCACCCAGCCGGCGGCGGTGCGCTCGCTGCGGCGGTGGTCGCCGTTGAAGGAGCCGCCGACGTCCTGGCTGAGCGGGAAGTAGGAGGTGCGCCAGACGATCGCCTCGCCGTCGGGGGTGGGAACGCCGGTGTTGGCGTTGCCCCGGCTGCGACCGGTCGAGCCGGTGGTGCGGTTGAGCTTGAAGGGCGGCGTGACCATCTCGTAGGCGCGCCCGGTCTCGGCGGGGGGGGTGGCGCGGGTGGTGAAGGAGGCGTCCTCCCCCTCGACCACCGTGTCGCCCGGCTCCACCTCCTCGCCGTTGTCGGCGATCAGCCGGTAGTGGTAGGTGGTGTCCGGCTCCAGGCCGTCGATCTCGGCGAGCACCGGGCGGGCAGTGGCGCCGGTGGCCTGCTCGACCGGCGTCGCGTTGCCGTAGCTCTCGTCCGTGCCCCATTCGAAGCGCCATTCGGTTTCAGACCCGTTCGGGTTGAGGCGGCCGGTGAGGGTGGCCGCGACGTCGGTTCGCAGCGAGGTCGCCAGGGTCTGCACGGTCGGGGTGGCGGGTGGCGTGTCGAAGGCGAGGGCGGCGGTGGTCTCGGCGAAGCCGCCGTTGAAGGCGCGGGACGCGGTGAGGCGGACGAGGTAGGAGGTGTTGGGATCGAGTCCGGAGACCGTGTCGGAGACGGGGTGTGGGTCGGAGTCATCGAACGGGCCGTCGGAGGCGGGGAGGTCGGTCCAGGTCGTGCCGCCGTCACCGGAGTACTGGAAGCGATGCGAGGCGGCGAACGGGGTGGGACCGTTGACATCCACCGTCCCATGGAAGGTGGCGGCGAACGGGCCGACGTCGGTCGGGGCGGAGATCGTCAACTCGAGCGGGCCGGCACCGTCGTCGTCGAGGACGAGGACGCGATCGTCGATCGTGCCGGAATCGGAGGAAACGAAGAGCTTGTCGGCGCCGGCGCCGTGGAGGAGGCCGAGGCCGTTGACCGTCTGGCTCGAACCGGAGCCCTCCATGTGGCGGTCGACCTCGAGCGGGGGATTGGCGGCGGTGTCGAGCTCCTGGACGATCGTGTCGCTGGAGCCGCCGATGAGGTGGAGCAGGTTGCCGCCGACCGGGTCGACCTCGAGGCCGCCGCTTCCGGAGCCACCGCTGAGGAGCGGTTTGGCTGCGGTTGGAGAACCACTGCTCAGATAGGGATCGGGCAGGAGCATGGCCGCGGCAACCGTTTCGTCATCGCCTTCGACCGTCGTGTCGAAGCGCATGACCACGCCGCCTGCGCCCGAGCCGCTGGATGCATACAAGACTCCCCCACCGTCAATGGCGACATGGGAAGGATTGTCTTTGGAGAAGGCTCCATTCGGCAGGTTTGCGCTGAGCGTGTTGCCCCGTCGGCACTCGCTGGCGGCGGTGCAGATCTCGAACTGCGAGGCGCCGCTGTCGACGCCGTAGCCGAAGGCGCGGGCGAAGGCGCCGTCGAGGTCGAACTCCATCACGCGGCGGTTGCCGGGATCGGCGGCGAAGACCTTGCCGGCGCCGGCGGCGCCGTCCTTGGAGACATCGAGAGATCCAAACTGAAATAGCGGGTACGGAGAAACGTTCGTCGCGCCGTCTAGGCTGCTGTCGAAGGCGCCTGCGGTCTGTCCTGGCAGGCCGGCCTGGCACTCGGCGGCAACCGTGCAGACCTCGTAGTTGGAGTCGCCCTGGATCGGGGTGGAGGAGGATCTGAAGACTTCGCCATGGGGGAAGACGATCCCGGAGATGTCGAGGCTCGCCTGGGGGACGTTGGCGTCCTGGTAGGCGCCGGAGAACTCGATTTCCCACTGCACGATGTACTGCGTTCCTCCGTCGGGAATAGTGACCGGCTCGCTGACAGAGACGTCGCCCGGCGCGACGTTGGGCAGGCCCTCGAGGGCGGCCTCGATCGCCGTCGCGTCGGGCTCCCAGGCGATCGGCGCCGTGGTCTGGCCGTCGAAGCTGAGCGTGAAATCGCCTCCGGGGGGGCCCTGTGCGAAGGGATCGGAGATGGTGACTCGGAAGCGCTGCACCTCGTTGGGGCCGGGGAGGTTGCCGGCGCCCCCGTCGGGGATCGTGTTGGAGCCCCAGGCGCCCTCGAAGACGGGGACGTCGTCGGAGGGGTCGGCGGGGGTCCCGCCATCGTCGAAGGAAAAGTGCTGGAGGCGGCCGTTGCCGGTGTCGGCCACGTAGAGGTCGCCGCTGTCCGGGTCGACCGCGAGGCCGCGCGGGTCCTCGAACATGCCTCCGTTGACGCCGGGCCGGGCAGCGCGGCACTCGGTGGCGACAACGCAGACCTCCATCGCGTTCTCGCCCTCGGTGATCGTGACCACGAACGCGGTCTGGGAGCCGCCGATGAGTGCCGCTGGGTCGGCTTCGAGCTGCTTGATATCGGCGGCGGCATGGGCGGCGACGAACTCGATGTCCCAGGGGCCTGCGCCGCTGACCGAGACGTTCCCGGCCCCCACCGCGTCGAGCGCTTCGAGCGCCGCCTCGAGCGCGACGGCGGGGGCGTCGTGGGGGATGGCCGCGGTGTATTGGCCATCGGCGATCGAACCATCGCCAGAGCCACCGCCAGAGCCACCAGTGAGACTGCCGAAAAGGCGCATCGCCGGTAGGTCGGTGCTGGCCAGGGCGCCTTCGAACTCCACATCCCAGGGTCCCCCGTCGGGCCCGCTGACGGCGATGTCGCCGGGGTCCACCGGGTCAAGCGCCTCCAGCGCTTCTTGCACGGCGAGCGCGGAGGCGTCGAAGGGGATCGACTCGGTGTTGGCGCTACCACCGGAAGGCGGCCTGAACTGCAGCACGAAGGTACCCCCCGTGGCGTCGACGGAGACCGTCTGGTGCTCGTTGTGCGCGACGCCATCGCCGAGGAAGTTCGGAGCGAGGAGCTTGAAGGCGCCGGCGGTGGCGTCGACGGTGAGGCGCTGGACCTCGTTGGGCGAGGGGACGTCGCCGCTCCCCCCCGCTTCGACCGCGTCGCGGCCGAAGGCCAGCTCGAAGTTGCCTTCGGCGTCGAAGCGCTGGATGCGGTGGTTCTGCGAATCGGCGACGTAGACCTGACCGGTGTCATGGTCGGCGGCGACGTCGCGCGGCGTGTTGAAAAAGCCGCCGTCGGCGTCGGTGCCCGTGGGGGGCGCGCCGGCCTGGCCGATGAAGGAATCGCCGCCCTTGGTGGCGTATGCAGCGGTTGCGACGGCGAGGGCGAGGGCAGCAGCGAGGACGACGCTCGCTGCTGCCCTGCTTTTGCCCGTGATCTTCATCCGCTTTGCCTGCCCCTCGCGCCAGTCGGCGGCTAGGGAGCGGTGACCGCCCAGCTACCGAAGGCGAACTGTCCCTCTTCGGCGGTGACAATGAGGAGGTTTACGCCGGCCGTATCGGCGACCAGCGCCTGGGTTGCTTCCACTGCGCCGAGCGCGACCTGCTCGTAGATGCAGAGGCGACCGGCATCGGCTTCGCCCGGGCCCGGGCAGTCTTCGGTCGAGCCCGGGACGAACGGTTCTTCGCTGGGCACGTAGTCGACTGCGCCGGTTGCGATCCCGTTAACGGGTATCGAGTAGGAGATCGCCGTCGTGGTGGCGGGACCTTCGCCGAAGTCGCTGCTTGGCGCGGAGGTCCAGGTTCCAGCCAGCGTCTCCCCTTCGGGGAGGGTGCCCAGTTCGGTCCAGGGGGAGCCTTCTTCGCCGGTCGCGCCGGTTTCACCAGTCGCCCCGGTTTCGCCCGTGGCCCCGGTCGCGCCGTCTTCGCCGTCTTCCCCGGCGGCGCCGTTCGAGCCGTCGGAACCATCGGAGCCGTTCTGCCCGTCGGCCCCCGCCGGGCCCTGCGCCCCCGGCACACCCTGCGGCCCCTGCGGGCCGGTGCCCTGGAAGCGTTTGGCGATGTTGGCCGAGATGTTGCGCACCTGGCGCTTCTGCTTGGCGTTGAGGCCGGCTGCTTTTTTGGCCTTGCGGTTCTTCTTCGCCGAGGAGCCGGCCTCCTCGCCCGAGGCGGCGTAGGCGCCGCCGACGAGGGCGAAAACCAAAGCTATTACCGAGATGACTCCGGGTATCCCGAAGCGGTTGTTGCGTGGCGAGAGCATGAAATCTCTTCTCCTTGTCCCGTGAGCCCCTCTGCCGGCCGCTTCCCTCGGCGGCCCCGTGTGAAGCTCGGTTTCCCTTGCAAGTCCCTGCCCGCCCAATTGACGGGTGTGCCTGACACTGTAAACAGAGACCTTTTTAATGTCAAGGGTTGCGTTTTCGAAAGAAAGAGGAATGTCTCAGCCGTCAAGCGGCGCAGGCGCGGATTCCCCATGGCGAGGCGCAATCCACCGGGTACCCGCGCGGTATGCGGAGTGCGCTCAGCCCCGGTCGGGGCGGTCGGGGTAGAGCTCGTCGATCGTGACCAGGGCGCGGTAGGGGGCCGCGGCGGCCGCTTCGATCGCGTCGCCGCCACCGGCGAGGCGGTCGACCACGGCGCAGACGGCGGCTACCTCGAGGCCCTGCTGGCGCAGGCGCTCGATCGCTTTCACGGTCGAGCCGCCGGAGGTGACCGTGTCCTCGACCACCAGCACGCGGTCGCCCTCCTCGACCGGGCCCTCGACCCAGCGCTGCAGGCCGTGCTGCTTGCGCTCGGCGCGGACGAAGAAGCCGACCAGGCCGGCGCCGGCGGGAACGGCGAGGGCGGCGCAGGCGGGCGGGATCGCCGCGGTGGCCGGGCCGCCGACGGCGCTCGCCCCGGCCTCGACCGCGGCGGCGGCGATCAGCTCGCCCGCGGCGCGGAAGCCGGCGGGCCGCAGCAGCGCCCGGCGAGCGTCGACGTAGTACTGCGCCGTCGCCCCGCTGGCCAGCGTCACCTCGCCGAGGACCAGCGAGTGCTCGCGCAGCTCGGCGAGCAGCGTTTCCTTGGCGGCCTCGAGGTCTGCCATCGCGCCGCGCATCCTACGGAGAGCCGCGGTTAACCCAGCGCTTCGTGGAAGCCCTGGCGCCAGCTCGGGTAGCGAGGCTGCCAGGCGAGCTCGCGCTTGGCCTTGGCGTTTGAGGCGCCGCGCAGCTCGGTGCCGAACATGACCGCGAAGCGGCCGCCGACGAGACGGGCGAGCCAGGTGGGGACGCGGCGCGGGGGCTTGGCGCCGAGCGCCTCGGCGTAGGCGGGCAGCCACTCCTTCGCCGGCGCCGGCTCGTCGTCGCAGACGTTGTAGATGCCGGGGCCGCCGCGGTCGAGCGCCGCCACGGTGGCGCCGGCGGCGTCCTCGACCTGGCAGAAGGAGGCCATGCCGGTGCCCGGCCCGACGATCGGCAGCATCCGCTTTTCGACCTGCTTGGCGATCGAGCCGCTGCCGGGCGTGTAGTAGGTGCCGGGGCCGTAGAACTGGCCGTAGCGCAGCACCACGCCCTCGATCCCCTCCGCTCCCAGGACCTCCCGCTCGTGGGCGACCATCGCCCGCTCGCCCTCGTCGAAGGGCGGCGGCGCGTCCTCATATAGAGGCGCGGTCTCGTCCTTGACCCAATCGCCCTCGGGCGCGTAGATGAAGGCGATGCTCTGGGTGACGTAGCGGCGCCCCCCGGCGGCGAGCGCGGCGCGCATCAGGTTGGCGCCGCCCTCCTGCCGCACCCGGTTGGTCGGCCCGTAGTCGATCTTGCGCGGGTTGAAGTCCCGCGGCAGGCTGGTCAGCTGGTTGACCACGACCTCGGGGCCGGCGGCGCCGACCGCGGCTGTGAGCGCCGCCTGGTCGAAGACGTCGCAGACGACGGCGCTGGCGCCGGCGGCGCGGATCTGCTCGGCGCGCTGCTCGCGCCGCGTCGTCCCAGTCACCTCGTGCCCGGCGGCGACCAGCTGCCGCGCCAGCGGCAGCCCGATCGCCCCGCTCGCTCCCGCCACGAAGACCCTCATCGCGCACCCTCATCGCGCGCGCCCTGCAGGACGTGGTAGGCGGCGACGATCGCCAGCGCCGCCTTCATCGCCTTCTCGGTCATCGAGGCCACAGCGTATTGCGCAAAGTGCGAGGGCGTCGTCCCAGGCGGGGGGAGAGATCGTGCCGCTGCGCGCTTGACCCGGCATGGCCTGCATCGCTATCGAAGCTAAAAGATTGCGTACCGTCTATGCGGTACACTCAGCCGGTGGCGAGAAAAGCTCCGAAGAACCCCAGGGTGCAGGTGACCGTCGACCCGGAGCTGGCCGAGGCGATGGCGGCCATTGACCCCCATCCGAAGAGCAAGTCGCGGCTGATCCGCGACCTCGCGGTGCGCGGCGCGGCGGCGACTGAAGAAGACAAGGAAAAACGAGAGAAAGCCAAGGAGTTCTTCCTCAAGGTCGCCAGAAAGGAAATCGACATCGACATGACGGGCGCGATCGAAGCCTTGGAAGAGCGCGAGGCCGAGATCCAGTGACGGCGTCCGTGTCAAGGATCCCGCTTGTCATCGATACCTCCGCGTGGGTCCGTCATCGCCGCCCCAGCGCGCGTCCTCTCTGGGAGAGCGCCGCCGAAGCCGACCTGCTCGTCGCGTGTCCGGTCGCCACGCTGGAGATCCTGCGAATCTCCAGGAACGAGGGGGAGTTCGAGGCCCTGGACGACAACTTCCGCGCTTTGAGGCAGGCGACGGTGACGGCGTCCGTCTGCGACGCGGCGCTTACCGCGTCGCGCGAGCTGGGGGCGCGACGGCGACTGCCGATAGCCGACTACCTGATCGCCGCCGCGGCGGCCGAGCGCGGCTTCGGCGTCCTCCACGCCGACCGCCACTTCGACCTGCTCGCCACCGTGCTCCCGTTCGAGAACGTGCGGCTACCCGAGTAGCTGAGCGGGGGTGTGACCAAGCAGATCAAGGAACTCGCGCTGGCGCGCTCGCACCCCGCCTTCGGCGGGGGTCGCGTGGCGTGCTCTGCATGCGAGCGACCGAGGACGCGGATATGCGCCGGTCACACCCCCGCTCAGAAGACGAAGATGCTTTCGCCGTACTGAATGCGCTTGAAGATCTCGGGCTGGTCGGCGACGAAGGTGCGGATACAGCCGTGGCTGGCAGGGTAGTTGGGCACCGACTTGTAGCCGTGGATCGCGTAGCCGCCGTGGAAGTACCAGGAGTAGTACATGCCGAGGTTGTTGTAGCCGGGTTCGGTGCGGTGGAAACGGTAGTGGCCGGTGACCGTGGGGGTCGCCGAGGTGCCCGAGGAGGTCGGGTAGATCGCGTAGGGCTTGCCGTCCTTGGCGAAGACGACGACCTGCTTGGAAAGCGGCGCCTCGACGTGGCGGCCGGCGCCCGGGTGGCGAACCCTGTAGCCGCCACGGCCCGCGAAGACCTTCTTCACCAGGCCCTTGCCGGCGCGCATGCTGCGCTCCATCCCGTTCACTTTGCGGTAGGCGAGCACGCCGCGCGCGGTCTTGCCCTCGAAGCAGCGGCCCCTGTTGACGATATAGCCCATCTTCCCCAGGCGCCTGTTGAAGGTGGCGACGTTGTGGCCGCACTCGCCCTTGTGGAAGGCCTCGATCTCGCCCGGCCAGGCGATGGCGCCGTTCGGCTTCTTCTCCGCCCCCGCCGCGGCGGGGAGCGCCAACAGGGCAACGAGGACCAGCGCGGGGGCAACGTGACGGCTCATGGGCTTTGGATTCTTACCGACGCCGCGGCTGGGCGACTGTCACGCCCTTGTGACAAGACAGTCAATTGCCTGTAAAAAGTTTGAAACATGGCTTGGAATAGCGAATTCCTCGACTAGCGTGGCCGCCAGCGGAGGGTTGAAGCCGATGGGTATTGGCAGGCGCTTGATAACCGCCGGTTCGACTGTCGTTCGAATAGGGTTCGAGTCCCTCGCCCTCCGCCATGTATGTCTGAGACTGCGAAGACGAGTCGAGGTGCAACTATCACGCGGCCTGCGGCTGACTACCGCCTTTGCGATTCGTCTTCGCACCTCAGCCAAGTGGTATCTTTGAGTTGGTTATCAAGCGCTTGGGGGTCTAACCCCATCACCCGGATTCGGCCCGCCCTGGCGGGCCGTTTCTTTGCCTCGACTCGGTCTCCCTCCGCTACTGCGCGGCCAGGGCGGCGGAGTTGTTCAGCATGTGCAGGATGATTCCCGGCACGATCGAGCCGGTCCTCTCGTAGAGCAGGGCCATGATCACGCCGAAGGCGATCAGCGGCGGCACGGCGCTGACGCCGGTGAAGGCGTGCAGGGCGCCGAAGACCGAAGCGCTGATCAGCGCCGCCGGCCAGCGCGGCAGGCGCTCGCGCAGACCGCCGAAGAGCATGCCGCGGAAGCAGATCTCCTCGCTGACCGAGGCGGCGAGGACGATCAGCAGGATCTGCACCGGGACAGGGCCGAAGGCCTCGGCTATGTCCTCCTGTTCGGGTTCGCCGACGAGCGCCACGTAGAGGATCGCGAAGAGCAGGTAGGCGCCGATCGCGGCCAGCATCCAGAGCCAGGCGGAGGCGCGGAAGCGCTGCACGCCGAGCCGCCAGAGCGCCAAGCGCAGGTCGGCCCCCCGCATCGAGGCGACCGCGAACGAGACCAGCACGAAGATCAGGGCGCCCAGCAGCTGCAGCACCACGCTCGCCCCGGTGCTGAACTCTTCCTCCGCCCCCCCATCCACAATCGCAACCGGAACCGCAAAAAAGACCTGCGCACTAAGAGCCACCAGCAGAGCCACAACCGCCATGCCGGGTCCCCAATTGGAGTAGGGAAAAGGGGTCGGGGACTGCTCCCCGCGGCTTGTACTTTTTCGCCACCCCGTCAACGGAAGTCCTTCAACGATTCACCGAAAAAGTTGAGCGGGGAGTAGTCCCCGACCCCTTCGCCCCTCGAAAGTTGAGCCGGGAGGGGCTGCCGACGGCCTTCGCGGCTAACTTGCAGTCCATGACGCCGGCAGTCTCACAGGTATCGCGCTCGACGAGAACGCGGTTGCGCTTCCTCCGCCGCCTGCTCGTCCTCGTCGTATTCCTCGTCCTCGCGGCGCTCGCGCTCGCCCAGTTCACCGAGCTGCAACGGCTCGCAACCGGCATCCTCGCCTCGACCGCGGTCCTGGCTGCGATCGTCGGCTTCGCCGCCCAGCACACGATCGGCAACATGGTCGCCGGGGTGCAGCTGGCGATCTCGCAGCCGATCAAGATCGGCGACCGGGTCGCCTTCGAGCAGATCGAGGGCCGGGTCGTCGACGTCACCCTCTCCTACACCTACGTCGACCCCGGCGACGGCAGCTCGGTCGTCATCCCCAACCAGATGCTGGTGGAAGGGATCGTGCACAACCGCTCCACCGACGACACGCAGGGCTGACCGGCACAACCGGCGAAGTACCCTTTTCCGCATGACGCAGCGCAATCGCCGACGTCACCGCCGCCGTGGCGGCGCCCGCTCCAAGCTGCTCTTCGTCTTCGGCGGCGTGCTCGCCCTGGGCGCGGTCGCCGTGGTCGGGGTCGCCTCCTGGGTGCTCGACGTCGCCGCCAAGGCGCCGCCGCTCTCCAACTGCCGTCCGATCGAGAAGGGCGGCAACTCGATGCTGATCGCCGGCGACGGCAGCCGCCTCGGCTACATCGCCTCCGAAGAGGCGCGCACCCCGGTTGCGATCGACCGCGTGCCGACCGATCTCCAGTACGCGACCGTGGCGATCGAGGACGAGCGCTTCTTCCAGCACGAGGGGATCGACGTCGAGGGCGGCCTGCGCGCCCTGATCGAGAACATCGAGGCCGGCAAGGTCGTCCAGGGCGGCTCGACGATCACGATGCAGCTGATGCGCAATCTCTGCATCACCGACCCCCAGCGCAACCTCGAGCGCAAGATCCAGGAGGCGCAGCTGGCCGTCGAGTACGAGGAGCGCTTCTCCAAGCGCGACATCCTCAGCAAGTACCTCAACGGCGCCTCCTACGGGACGATCAACGGCACCACCGCGGTCGGCGTCCAGGCCGCCTCGCGGATCTACTTCTCCAAGCCGGTCTGGAAGCTCACCCTGGAGCAGTCGGCGCTGCTCGCCGGCCTGCCGCAGGCGCCCTCCGAATACAACCCGATCCTCAACCCCGAAGGCGCCCTCGCCCGCCGCAACGAAGTCCTCTCCAGCATGGCCAAGCTCGGCTACATCAGCCGTGAACGGGCGCTCGAGGGACAGCAGCGCGGCCTCGGCACCGACCTCTCGAACACGTACTTCATCCAACGCCAGCCCTACTTCTTCGACTACGTCGAGGACAAGCTGATCGAGAAGTACGGCGTCAACACGGTGCGCAAAGGCGGCCTGCGCGTCTACACCACGGTCGACCCGCGCCTGCAGGAAGTCGGCCTCGAGGCGATGCAGTCGGCCCTCCCCTATGAGGAAGACCCGGCCGCGGCGCTGGTCGCGATCGAGCCGCAGACCGGCCAGATCAAGGCGATGGTCTCGAGCTCCAACTACGAGAGGAGCCAGTTCAACCTCGCCGCCCAGGGCAAGCGCCAGCCCGGCTCGACCTTCAAGACCTTCGTCCTGACCACGGCGGTGAAGCAGGGGGTCGACCCCTACTCGACCTACTACACGTCGAAACCGCTCAAACTGGATCTGCCCGAGTGGGGCAAATGGGAGGTGGCGACCGCCGACGAGGGCTACCAGGGGACGATCAACCTGCAGCAGGCGACGGTCGCCTCCGACAACACGGTCTTCGCCCAGCTCGACCTCGACGTCGGGCCCGAGAACGTCGCCGAGACGGCGCGGTCGATGGGGATCGAGACCGAGCTGGACGGGATCCCGGCCGAGGGGATCGGCGGCCTGCGGATCGGCGTCTCGCCGCTGGAGCTCTCCGCCGCGTACGCGACCCTCGCCGCCGGAGGCATCGCCCGCAACCCGGTCGCGGTCAGCCGCGTGGTCTTCTCCGACGGGCGGGTGGACCATCCCGAGCACGCCGACCCGAAGCGGGTCCTGCCGGAGGCCGTCGCCTACGAGGTGACGCAGCTGCTGCGCGACAACATCACCGGCGGCACCGGCACCTCCGCCTACACGGGCTGCGGCGGCCAGGCCGGCAAGACCGGCACCACCGACAACTACACCGACGCCTGGTTCGCCGGCTACCAGCCGAACCTGGCGACCTCCGTCTGGGTCGGCTACCCGCAGTCCAACGAAATCGAAATGACCAGCGTCCACGGCACCACCGTGTTCGGCGGCACCTTCCCGGCCCAGATCTGGAACTCGCTCTACGTCGGCGGCGAAATCCCCTGTGAAGAATTCGAGCAGCCGGAGACGCCGATCAGCTGGGCGCCGTTCTACGGCGAGTACACGCAGGCGGGCGACTCGAGCGACGACTACGAGCTCGACGAAGAGTCCAGCGACGACGAGGAAAGCGAAGCCGAGAAGAAAGGGAAAGAGGCGACCGGCGGCTACGACCCCGACGCCTACGCCCCCGGGGCCGGCCAGAAACCGACGCCGGCGCCGGCGCCCGCCCCCAGCCCACCCTCCGGCGGCGGTGGTGGTGGCGGCGGCGGCGGGGGCGTTGCGACCGGCGGCGTAGTCAGCGAATAGGCCGCGGCGATCGTGAGCCCAGACCGGGGGCGTGGCCTGTCGTGGCGCGCCATCGACAGGCAGGGCCGAAGATCCTCCCGCGCCGCCGGCAGGATTTGGACCGCGATCGCCATCCTTGTCACGGCCTTCGCCGCGGCGCCCGTCCTGCTCTCCCACGACGTCTACAGCTACGTCGACTACGCCCGGCTCGGCGTCCTGCACGGGCTCGACCCCTACGTCTTCCCGCCGGCGGCGGCGCCGACCGACCCGATCTACCCGCAGGTCGAGTGGACCGAGGCGACCAGCGCCTACGGGCCGCTGTTCACGCTGCTCACCTACCCGCTCGCCTGGCTGCCGCCGGCCGCCGCGGTGGCGGCGCTGAAGGCCGCCGCGGCGCTCTCCGTCCTCGGCATCGCCGCGCTGGTGTACCGCGTCGCCCCCTCGCGCGGCGTCGCCGCGCTCCCCGCCGCCGCCTTCGTCGCCCTCAACCCGCTGGTCCTGATCCACGTCGTCGGCGGCGCCCACAACGACGGCCTGGCGATCCTGCTGACGATGGTCGCGGTCGCCGCGCTGCTGAGCGCCCGCGAGGCAGCGGGGGGCGCGGCGCTGGCCGCCGCCGTGGCGGTCAAGTCCTCGACCGCGATCCTCGCCCCCTTCGCCCTGCTTGCCGCGGCGCGCATCCGACATTCACCACACCGGAGGGGGGTCAATGTCGGAAGCGCGGTCACGGAGAGTGGCGGCCCGCGATTCCTGCTCGGCGCGGCAGCCGCCGCGCTCGCGATCGGCTTCGCCGCGCACGCCGCCTTCGGCTGGGGCTGGCTGAGCACGATCGGGCTGGCCGGGGAGAACCAGAGCCGCACCAGTCAGATGAGCGTCCCGATCACCACCGCCCGCCTCACCGGCCTCGACCCCGGCCCGGTCCGCGCCGCCGCCATCGTCCTCTTCAGCGCGACCTTCGTCTACCTGCTCGCCCGGACCTGGCAGGGCGCCGACTGGCTCCGGATGGCCGCCTGGGCGACCTTCGCCCTCCTCCTCGCCACCGCCTGGCTCCTCCCCTGGTACCTGATCTGGCTCCTCCCCCTGGCCGCCCTATCGAGAGACCGCCCCCTACAACTCCTAACCCTCGCCCTGACCGCCTACCAACTCCCAGCCCGCATGCCCCTCTGACCGCGTTGGGGG
>JBBDTK010000104.1:19817-26471 GCA_040904405.1 Solirubrobacterales bacterium
AACACGTACAAAGTCCAACGCGAGGCCGTGCGGGGTGGCTGGCAACTGTCTTCAGAAAAAGTTAAGTGGAACCCCTACCGGGACAGGCTCGGGCCTAGAGGATCTCGGGGGCGTGCGCGCCGGCTTGGCGGTCGCGCCCCTCCTCTTCCTGCTCCTCGGCCGAAGGATGGATGACCCCGGTCGGGATCGACCACCCCTCGCGCCGCCCCAGCGCCGTGACCAGGCCGACGTAGATCAGCTCGACCATGGTCAGCACCCCGCGCACGGCGATCGCGATCAGCGAGCCGACCGCGAAGCTCTTTCCCGGCACGGCCCCCTTCACCGCCCAGGCGAAGGCGGCGTCGCGGATGCCCAGCCCGGCCGGCGCGACCAGGGTGACCAGCGCGGCGACGTAGCCGACCGCCTGCGCCGAGCCGACCGAGAGGATCTGGTCGAGCGGGATCGTGCTGACCGAGCGGGCGACGCAGTAGACGCCGACCGAGACCACGCCCCAGTTGAGCGCGTAGAAGGCGAGCAGGACGATCACGCCGCGCAGCGGGATCACCGCCGGCAGCGATTCGCGCCCGAAGGCGCGCAGCGCGCGGTCGGCGAGCGGGCGGAAGACCCGCGGGCTGAGCAGGACGATCAGCGCCGGGATCACCAGCAGCACGGCCCAGCGCAGCGCCTCGCCCTGCAGGTCCTGGTGGCTCATGATGAAGTAGGCGGCGACGGCGATCGCCGAGGTGGCCGAGATCGCCTGTTCGTAGACGATGCTGGCGATCGTGATCCGCCGCGGCACGCCCGCCCGCTCGGAGAGCAGGACCCGGCCCAGCACGTAGAGGACGCTGCCGGGCACGTAACGGGCGAGCAGCGGCTGGCCCCAGGCGACCTGGGCGCGGCGCAGGCCGATCCGGTAGCCGAGGAAGCGCAGGATCAGGTCCCAGCCGAGGGCGCTGAGCGCGTAGAAGAGCGGCAGCACGACGAAGGCCGGGATCAGCCAGACGAGGTGGAAGTGGACGCCCTCGTCCTTGATCTCGTTCCACTGGTTGATCACCGTGAGGACGAGGAAGCCGAAGATGAGGATCGCGATCCCGAGCTGAATCGCGAGCCGGACCCGCTTGCTGCGGGGCGGCTTGGTCCCGAAGCGGGCGCCAGCGGCGCCGATCCGGTGCAGAAGTGGTTGCTCGTCTCCCACGCCCGCCGCACCATAGTGACCAATGGGTCGCCCATGCGACGGCTATCCAAAATCAGCGGGGGTGGCTGGCGAGCGCCGGACCAAGCGGGGCAAGGAACTCGCGCTGGCGCGCTCGCACCCCGCCTGCGGCGGGGGTCGGCCGAATGGCAGGGCCATTTGGCCGACTGAGGACGCCGCACCGCGCAGCGTCCGCCGCCGCCAGGCGCCCGCGCTGATTTTGCGATAGTCGTCGGATGGGCGAGTTCGAGCTGCTGGCGAAGCTGCGCGAGAGGCTGCCCCCCGGGGGGCCGCGGCTGCGGCTGGGCAGCGGCGACGACGCGGCGGTGACCGTGCCCGGCGGCGCGACCGCCACCTCGGTCGACGCTCTCGTCGACGGCGTCCACTTCCGTCGCCGCTGGAGCAGCCCGGCGCAGATCGGGCACAAGGCGCTGGCCGCCGCCCTGTCCGACCTCGCCGCGATGGGTGCCGAGCCGGGCGAGGCCTACGTCGTCCTCGGCGTTCCGACAGACCTCGAGGAAGACGAATGCATCGAGCTGACCGACGGCATGTCCGCCGTCGCCGCCGAGACCGGCACCGCGCTGGCCGGCGGCGACGTCACCCGCGCCCCGGCGCTGACCCTGGCGATGACCGTGGTCGGCCACGCGCCCGAGCCGGCCGGGTTCGTCACCCGCGGCGGCGGCCGCCCCGGGGATGTCCTGGCGGTAACCGGCGAGCTCGGCGGCGCGGCGGCGGGCCTGCTCCTGCTTGAGCAGGACGTGGAATCGCGCTCGCCCTCAGTGACTATCCGGAAACCCGCGTGTGCGGCTGGCGAGCGCCGGACCAAGCGGGGCAAGGACGCCGCACCGCGCAGTGTGTCCGGTGCCGCCAGACGTGCGCGGGGGTTTCCGGATAGTCACTCAGTACCGGGCGGCGAGCGCACGGCGCTGCTGGCCCGCCAGCTCGAACCGTGGCCGCGCATCGCCGCCGGCCAAGCGCTCGCGGCCGCCGGCGCGAGCGCGATGATCGACCTCAGCGACGGGCTCGGCGGCGATGCCGAGCACCTGGCCGCGGCGAGCGGGGTCGGGCTCGAGATCGAGGCGGCGGCGCTGCCGGTCGCCGCCGGCGTCGCCGCGGTTGCCGCGGCGACCAGCCGCGATCCGCTCGAGCTGGCGGCCGCGGCGGGCGAAGACTACGAGCTGCTGGTGGCGCTGCCCGCGGAGCGCTTCGAAGCGGCGGTGGCCGCGGTCCGCGAGACGGGCACGACGCTGACCCGGATCGGCGCGGTCGCCGCCGGCGACGGGGTCGAGATCAGGCTGCCCGACGGCCGCCTGTCGAAGCCGGCTGGATTCGATCAGCTGGGCTGATCCCGCCTTCTCCGATCAGGAAAGCGCGAACGCCGCGGCGGCGCAGCATCGCCTGCGCGACCTGCTCCGGCACCGGCCGGTAGCTGCCGCGCTCGATCTCGGTCTTCAGCTCTCGCCGCTCCATGCGGTCCATATCGGCCGCCCGTCCCGCAACCTTAGTTCTTGGTACTCACACATACGTCCAAGCGCTGGGAAAAGGCGGCAGATTACCCTTTGACACATGGGCAACGGGGCAACTCGGATCTTGCTGGTCGACGACGAGCGCTCGGTCCAGACCCTGCTCAGCTATCCGCTCCGCAAGGACGGCTACCACGTCACCGCGGCCCTCGACGGCGACGAGGCGCTGGCTCGCTTCGACGAGGCGCGCTTCGACCTCGTGATCCTCGACCTGATGCTGCCCAAGCTCGACGGGGTCGAGGTCTGCCGGCAGATGCGGCACAGCAGCCAGGTGCCGATCATCATGCTTACCGCGAAGGGCAGTGAGACCGACAAGGTCGCCGGGCTCGAGGTCGGCGCCGACGACTACATCACCAAGCCCTTCTCGATGCGCGAGTTCCGCAGCCGGGTGAAGGCGGCGCTGCGCCGATCGCGGATGGTGGCCGAGCCGCAGGGCGAACTGCCGATCGAGCAGGGGGAGCTGCGGATCGACCCGGCCCGCCGCATGGTGACGCTGCGCGGCGAGGAGGTCGACGTCACCTACGTCGAGTTCGAGATCCTCACCGCGCTGGCTCGCTCGCCGGGCCAGGTGCTGAATCGCCAGTCCCTGCTCGAACACGTCTGGGGGGACTCCGAATACCGCGACCCGCGCACCATCGACGTCCACATCCGCCACCTGCGCGAGAAGATCGAGGCGGCACCGAAACAGCCCGAGTACCTGTTCACCGTGCGCGGCATCGGCTACCGCTTCCGCGAATGAGGAGCCTCCGCCTCACCCCGCTGGGCAGCATGATCACGACGGTCTCGCTGTCGATCGGCGCTGGGACGTCGATCATGGTCTACGTCTGGGTGGTCCTGATCGACGGCCACGACGAGGCCGCCCACCCGATCCTGATCGGTGGCCTGATCGCTCTGCTCCTGGCGCTCGCGATCGGCTTCTACTTCGCGCAGCTGGTCGCGCAGCGGATCAAGCGGATCGAGCGGGCGGCGCGCAAGGTCGCCGACGGCGACTTCGCCACCCGCATCCCGGTCGACTCCTCCGGTCAGCTCGGCCAGCTGGCCCGCACCTTCAACGAGATGCAGCGGCGGCTGGCCGAGCTCGACAGCGCCCGCAAGCTGTTCATCGCCAACGCGTCGCACGAGCTGCGGACGCCGATCTTCAGCCTCGGCGGATTCGTCGAGCTGCTCGAAGAGGAGGACCCGAGCCCGGAGGAGCGGGAGGAGTTCGTGCGCACGATGCGCCAGCAGGTCGAGCGGCTGACCAAGCTCACCGCAGATCTGCTCAACCTCTCCCAGCTCGACGCCGGCGGGGTGGTGATCGCAAGCACCGGGGTCGACGTCAGCGAACTCGCGCGCGACGTCGCGCGCGAGTTCGGCCCGCACGCGGACCGGCGCGGATCGCGGCTGGAGCTGCGCACCCCGGCGCGGCCGGCGATCGCCCTCGGCGACCCGGACAGGGTGCGCCAGATCATCCGTATCCTGCTCGACAACGCCCTCACCCACACGCCGCAGGGCGCCAGCGTCACCGTGACCATCCACTCCGTCAACCGCCGCGCCGCGCTGACCGTCTCCGACGACGGCCCGGGCATCCCCCAGCGAGCGCAGAAACGGGTCTTCGAGCGCTTCTACACCGCCGACTCCGCGGGCGGCTCGGGGCTTGGGCTGGCGATCGCGCGTGAGATCGCGCAGCTGATGGGGGGACGGATCGGGGTCTCCTCGAGCCGGCGCTTCACCGCCTTCACCCTCGACCTGCCGCTGGCGCCGCCGGGGACGCCCCTCCCCGCTCCCGCCGACCCGGCCAAGGCGCCGACGTGAGGCGGCCGGGGCGCGTTACTGCACCTATGGGTCAGAAAGGCGCCCGAGCGGCGACCGTGCTGCTCGCCCTGGCGCTGCTCGGCGGCTGCGGCGGCGAGGACGGCGGCGCGGCCGGGAAGGGCTCCGGCACGGCGGAGAAGACCGTCACGCAAGTGGTTGTGCAGGCGGCCGGCGGCGGCTTCGACGCCGCCGAGGTCTACCGCGAGGCAGCCCCGGGTGTGGTCACGATCCGCTCGATCTTCGACCGTGGCGGGGGCGAAGGGTCGGGGTTCGTGCTCGACCGCGAGGGCCGGATCGTCACCAACGCGCACGTCGTCACCGACGGCGAGGGCAGCGACCGCAGCGAGGCGAAGGCGGTCTTCGTCGAGTTCCCGGACCGCAACGTGCTGCCGGCGGAGATCGTCGGCTTCGACCCCTTCGCCGACGTCGCCCTGCTCGAGATCGAGCCGGACGGCTTCGAGCTGCGGCCGCTGGCGCTCGGCGATGACAGCGAGCTGGTCGTCGGCCAGCCGGTGGCGGTGATCGGCAGCCCGTTCGGTGAGCAGCAGTCGCTCTCGGTCGGGATCGTCTCGGCGACCGATCGCTCGGTTCGCTCGCTGACCCAGTTCCAGATCGAGGGCGCGATCCAGACCGACGCCTCGATCAACCCCGGCAACTCGGGCGGCCCGCTGCTCGACGCCGGCGCCCGCGTGGTCGGCATCAGCCAGCAGATCGAGACCGAATCCGGCGCCAACGACGGCGTCGGCTTCGCCGTGCCGGTCTCCTCGGTGAAGCGCTCGATCGCCCAGCTGAAGCGCAGCGGCAAAGTCGAGTACGCCTACATCGGCGTCTCCAGCCAGGCGCTCTACCCGCAGCTGGCCGACCGCCTCGACCTCGACGCCGACTACGGCGGGCTGCTGGCCGAAGTCGTCGCCGACGGGCCCGCAGACGAGGCCGGCCTGAAGGGCGGCAACGACAAAATTCGCTTCCAGGGCGTCCCCTACGAAACCGGCGGCGACGCGATCCTCGCCGTCGAAGGCCGCAAGGTGGTGCGCCCGGACGACCTCGCCCGCCACATCGCGATGCTGAGTCCCGGCGAGACGGTGACGCTGGAAGTGCTGCGCGGGGGCGGCGAGCGCGAGGACGTCGAGGTGACCCTCGGCAGGCGCCCCAACGGCTGAAGGCTTCTGCAGACCAGGGCCCGCAAGGCCCTTCGGCGTTTCTCCCGGCTGACGGGCCGCCGCCGATGCCTGTAGAAATCGCCGATGCTTCAGGAAGTCGCCCTCGGCCAGAAGTCCCTCTCCGACTACACCCACATCGCCGGCAAGGAGCTGAGCGAGCGGATCCGCGAGCTGGCCGAGCCGCTGCAGGGCCAGCGGGTGCTGCACGTCAGCGCCACCGCCTTCGGCGGCGGCGTCTCGGAGATCCTCTACACGATCGTGCCGCTGATGCGCGACGCCGGCATCGACGCCCACTGGCACGTCATCTTCGGCAAAGAAGAGTTCTTCAACGCGACCAAGCTGCTGCACAACTCGCTGCAGGGGGCCGAGGAGGCGCTGAGCGAGGAGCAGTGGGCGCTCTTCGACGAGATCAACGAGGCCAACGCCGAGGGGCTGCAGGGCGAGTGGGACACGATCGTCGTCCACGACCCGCAGCCGATCGGGCTGCGCCGCGGCGCCCGCGACAAGAGCCGCAACTGGATCTGGCGCTGCCACATCGACCTCTCCGAGCCCAACCCGGCGCCGATCGCCCGCCTGCAGCCGCTGATCGAGGAGTACGACGCGACGGTCTGGCACATGCCCTCCTACGTGCCGAGCGGGATCGACGGCCACAACGGCGTCCGCATCGTGCCGCCGGCGATCGACCCGCTCTCGCCGAAGAACATGGCCTTCTCGCCCGACGACGCCTCCTTCGTCTGCCACCAGTTCGGGATCGACGTCGACCGGCCGCTGATAACCCAGGTCAGCCGCTTCGACCCCTGGAAGGACCCGATCGGCGTGATCGACGCCTACCGCGAGGTGACCGCGCAGATGCCGGAGGTGCAGCTGGCGCTGGTCGGCTCGATGGCGACCGACGATCCCGAGGGCTGGGACTTCTTCCAGGAGACCGTCGAGTACGCCGATGCCGATCCCGACATCAAGATCCTCAACAACCTCAACAACGTCGGCGCGATCGAGGTCAACGCCT
>JBBDTK010000105.1:0-4326 GCA_040904405.1 Solirubrobacterales bacterium
ACCCCGAGCTGCGGCGCGCGCTCGAGGAGGGTGTCTGGCCCGACGAGGAGCCGCCCCCCGGCGCGCTGATCCAGGACGGCGGCATCCCCCAGCCCGACCGCGTGCGGCTGCGCTGCTGGGCCGAGGTCACCGATCACGTCACGATCACCAACCCGCGAATCGTCGACGACCTCTCTCCCTACTACGTCTGGACCCCCGACTACGCCGAGAAGCGGCTCAACTGGAAGCGGCGGCACCCGCTTCACATCCTGCTGCTGCGGGTCCACCGGATCCCGCGACCGGTCACGGTCAAGGTCCGCGAGGAGTACCACGGCTGCCGCTCCTGGGTCGAGATCGACCGCGAACTGCCCTTCGAGGGGACGCCGGTGATGGCCGACGAGGAGTTCGACCGCGCCCGCCAGGAGATCCACTCCGTCTGCACGGCCTCAGAGCCGGTCCTTGTTTAACGGAAACCGATCTAAGGCCGACTGGCCAAGCAGATCAAGGACGCAGGGAAGGCCGGTGAGGGGAGCGCACTTCTTAGTGCGTGACCCGAAGCGGCCGACCGAGGACGCAGAGATGCGCAGCGCCAGGCAGCCTTAGATGCCTTGGGTCGAGACCCGCTCTCTGAGTTTTGCCGCCCGCCACGACAGTGGCGATGCCGCTTTCGCCGAGCGCACGCTGGACCGGATGGAGGACCTGCGGCTGCGGCTCGAGGACCGCTTCGAGAATGTGCCCGGCGAGGTGACCGTCGTCGTCCACACCAATCCCGCCCTGCTGACGATGGCCCACCCGTTCCTGCCGGCGGCACGCTGGTCGGCGGCGCCGGCGGGCCGCCGCTACCTGGCCGGCTGGGCGATGGCGACCGAGCTGCACGTCCTCAACGACCTCCACATGGAGCGCCGCGCCGCCGGCGAGGACTCGCGCGAAGCGCTGCGCGGCACCGCCGAGCGGCTCTACGCCCAGCTCGTGATCGCGGCCAACAACCCCGACCTGCCGCCGTCCTGGACGCCGCGCCGCTTCGTCCGTTACCTGAGCTGGGCCTGGCTGGTCGAGGGCGCCGCCCAGTACTTCGCCCGCCAGGTCGGCCTCTACCGGGCGGCCGTCATCCGCCGCCTGCGCGAGAGCTCGCGCCCCTCATTCCCGCCCTCGCGCCGCGACGCCGTGATCCTCGGCGGCACCCTCTTCGACCTGCTCGAGACAGAACGCGGCGCCGAGGCCTGCGAGCGGCTCGCCCTGACGACCGTTCCCGACGGCCCCACCGCCACCCTCGAGGCCGCCTTCGAGGCGAGCGCGGCCGAAATCGAGGATGCCTGGCGGGCCTACCTGCGCTCCGTCGCCCGCCCCGCGGTCGGCTAGCCGTCTCAGGACCTATCGAGATAGGTCCTGAGGGCTTACCCGGCGCCGGGGGTGCCTTCGAGCACCTCGCGCGCCCGCTCGACCGCCTCCTCGGCAACCATCACTTCACGCGGGCCGGCGGCGAGGAAGTCGGGGACGTCGAAGCCGGCCGCCCGCCGCAGCATGCTCGGGATGCCGTGCTCGGAAAGCAGGCCCTGGATCATTTCCGCCTCCGCCTGCTGCTGGGCGTAAGCGACCTTGACCAGCTTGCCGCTACTCGACGACAAGCTCGGCCTCGGAGATCTCGCCGTCGCGGATCCAGAACCCCTTCAGCTCCGGCGCCTCGGGATCGGCCAGCGAGACGATCAGGTAGACGGCGTCCGGCCAGCCGGCCAGGTTGACGTCGGTCTGCGAGGGATAGGCGGCGCTCTTGGTGTGCGAGTGGTAGATCGCTGCCAGCTCCTCGCCCGCCTCTTCGATCGCTTTCATCAGCCGGAACTGCTCGTTGGCGTCGATCGAGTAGCGCAGCGGGCTCGCCTCGGCGTTCTCTGCCCTGTACACGGTCGCCGCCGCCCCATCGGTGCCGCCGACCATCCCGCAGCACTCGTTGGGCAGATCCCCCCGCGCATGGGCGACGATCTCCTCAGTGAGCTGCCGCGAGATCCTCATCGGTCTGGGTAGCCGGGGCATGGGTGGGGGGCGGAACGTCTTGTACTTTTTCGTTGCTGCGGCCGATGCCAAATCGGGACGGCCCCACCGAAAAAGTTAAGTGGAGCCCCCCACCCATGCCCCGGCGTCACCACCAGACGGTGGAGTCGAGATTCTCGATCTCGTCGACGGGACGGGTGTAGACGCCGGAGGAGAGGTACTTCCAGCCGTCGTCGGGGATCAGGAAGACGACGTTGCCGCCCTCGAGCTCCTCGCCGATGCGAACCGCGATGCGGGCGATCGCGCCGGAGGAGACGCCGGCGAAGACGCCCTCTTCGTCGAGCAGCTTGCGGGTCCAGACGACCGCGTCGCGGTTGGAGACCATGATCTTGCGATCGAGCAGCTCGATGTCGATGATCGGCGGGATGAAGCCGTCGTCGAGCGAGCGCAGGCCGTGCACCATCTCCCCCTGCATCGGCTCGGCCGCGACCAGCAGCGTCCCCGGATCGTGCTCCTTCAATCGCCGCCCGTTGCCCATCAGGGTGCCGCCGGTGCCGAGGCCGCCGACGAAGGCCGCCACCTCGTCCAGCTCTTCGAGGATCTCGACCGCGGTGCCGTTGTAGTGGGCGAGCGGGTTGGCCTCGTTGCCGTACTGGTAGGGCATGTAGTAGCGCGAGTCCTCGGCCATCTCCAGGGCCACGTCGACGGCCCCGTTGGAGCCCTTGGCGCCCTCCGAATACACGATCTCCGCCCCGTACATCTCCAGCAGCTGGGTGCGCTCGGCGGTCACGTTGTCGGGCATCACCACCTTCAGCGGGTAGCCCTTGCGGCGGCAGATCATCGCCAGCGAGATCCCGGTGTTGCCCGAGGTCGGCTCGAGGATCGTCTGCCCGGGCCCGATCGCACCCTCGGCCTCGGCGGCCTCGATCATCGATTTCGCGACCCGGTCCTTGACCGAGCCGGTCGGGTTGCGGCCCTCGAGCTTGGCGTAGATGTGGACGCCGGGCTTCGGCGAGAGCTTCGGCAGCTCGACCAGCGGCGTGTTGCCGATCGACTCGACGATGTCGCTATAGCGCCCCCCGCAGGGCCGGTTGAGTAGCTGGTCGCTCGCCATCTCGGACTCCTGTTACTTCAAAAAGTATAGCCAGGGCTCCTGGCTTCCTGAGACGCCCTCCAACCAAGCCTGGCTAGGACGCAGGGAGGCAGGCAAGGGGAGCGCACTTTTTGTGCGTGACCCGCAGCCGGCCGACCGAGGACAACGCCAGGCGCCGGTGGGAGGGCGTCTCAGCCGCCGGCCATGGCGGGGAGGATGACGACCGTGTCGCCATCGGAGACCGCGGTCTCCAGCCCGTCGAGCACCCGCACGTCCTCGTCGTTGAGGTAGACGTTGACGTAGCGGTTGAGGTCGCCGTCGGGACCGAACAGCTGCTCCCCGGTCGCCGGGTGCTCGGCGGTCAACGCGCGCAGCACCTCGCCGACGTCGGCGCCGCCCGCCTCGACCTCGGTCTGGCCGCCGGTCTGGGCGCGAAGGACGGGTGGAATTCGAATCGTTGCCATTTGGAAATCGATCCTAGTTGAGACGGCGAAAACCAAGCAGGTCGGTGGACGCAGGGAGGCCGGTGCAGGGAGCGCACTTCCAGTGCGTGACCAAACCGGCCGACTGAGGAACTCGCGCTTCGCGCTCGCACCGCTCCCTTCAGTCGCTGGATGCGCCGGTTTGCAGCCGTCTCAACCGGCGCAGAAGGCCTCGTAGTCCGGAAACCTGCCGAGATCCTCGTCGGCGATCTCGGCCGCGTTCTCGCCGCAGATCGGGCAGCCGGGATCGCGACGCACCTTGAGCTCGGTGAAGCGGGTGCTGAGCGCCTCGAAGAGCAGCAGGCGACCGATCAGCGGCTCGCCGATGCCGATCACAAGCTTCAGCACCTCGTTCGCCTGGAGCAGGCCCATCGTCCCGGCCATCACGCCGAGCACGCCGTTCGCCGAGCAGCTGGGCGCCAGCTCGGCCGGCGGCGGCGTCGGATAGAGGCAGCGGTAGCAGGGGCCCTCGAAGGGGACGAAGGTCGAGATCTGGCCGTCGAAGCTGAGGATCGAGGCCGAGACGACCGGCTTGCGCAACCGCACCGAGGCGTCGTTGAGCAGGTAGCGGGTGGGGAAGTTGTCGGCGCCGTCGACGATCACGTCGTACTCGCTGAGGATCTCGACGATGTTGGACGAGTCGAGTCGGAAGTTGTGCTCGACAACCTCGACATCGGGGTTGAGCGCCTCGATCGTCAGCCGCGCCGACTCCGTCTTGGGCGCCCCGATCCGCTCGGTGTTGTGGATCACCTGGCGCTGCAGGTTGGAGGCGTCGACGACGTCGTC
>JBBDTK010000106.1:0-25031 GCA_040904405.1 Solirubrobacterales bacterium
GGGGGCCGCGGGGTGCGCAGGGGGCTCGCGGTGGTGGAGCCTCGACCAGGGCGCCGGCGCCGGCGCGTTCTCCTCGTAGAGCACGTCGACCCCAGCCAAGCGGTCCTGCCAGCCGCGGCGACGCTCGTCGAAGAGGATGCCGGCGAAGCCGAGCCCGAACGGGATCGCGGCCAGGGCCATGCCGAGCAGGCGCTTCAGCGATTTTCGCAGCGGCAGGCCACGCGCCGCGACGCCGAGCCTGATCCCGAGGAAGCGCATGCCGGGGGTCTGCGCGGCGAGCGACCAGAAGGCGACCAGGTAGAGGCCGCCGAGCCCGAGCCAGGCGGCGCTGCCCAACGCCAGGGCGAAGCCCGAGACGCTGGTCCCGTCGCCGCCGAGGAAGGAGCCGAGCAGGGCCAGGATCGCAGCCAGGCCGGAGAAGGCGAGGTTGACGATCAGCGCGTCGAGCGCCAGCGCCAGCCCGCGGGTGACCGCGCCGGCGCGCTCGGTCGGCTGCTCGCGGCGGCGCCGGAACAGGGCCCGGCGGGCGATCCGCTCGACCGCCCCGTCGAGCCGGCGGGTGCTGTTGCCGATCGTGTGGCCGACGTCCTCGATGAAGCCGACGCTCTGGGCGCTGATCGCGGCGCGCAGCTCGGGCGCCTCGGCGATCCGCTCGACCAGCCGCTGGGTCTCGTCGCTGGCCAGCATCCGCCGCCAGACCTCGTCGACCATCTCGCTGTCGAGCGCCTCGACCAGGGCGCGCCTGACCGTGTCGCTCTCCAGCGCCCCGTTGACCGCCTCCTCGACCAGCGGACCGTTCAGCACCCGTCGCAGCGCCCGTTCGACCGCTTCGCTCTCGATCGCCGCGACCATCGCCTCCTCGGCGGCGGCCTCGACCGCGCGCTCGATCCCGGTTGCCTTGCCGACCGAGCGGGCGCCGCGCACGCCTGCCTCGAGCAGGCGCAGCGAGAGCGGGGTCTCGCGGTCCGGGGGCGCCTCGCCGTGCGGCGCGCCCTGGGGATCGGGTCCGTCGACCATCGCCGCCGAGTATAGGTCGGGCCTCGCGCGCGGCGCGCGTCCCGGCGCTTTCCCCGGCCACGGCCCCGGGTCAGGCGACGGCGCGCAACCGGCTCTTCGCCCGCTGGGCGATCGCCGCCGCCCATTCGGAGTCGACGATGTGGGCGGGCCGGGTCGCGGCGAGGAAGTCGCCGAGCGTTGCGGCGAGCCCCTCGGGATCTTCGAGGTGCGGGAAGTGGGCGGCGCGCGGCAGGGTCTCGAAGCGGGAGCGCGGGATCGCCTCGGCGGCGGCGCGGCCGTGCGCGATCGGGATCGTCCGGTCGCGCTCGCCCCAGACGATCAGGGTCGGCATCTCACCGAGCAGGTAGAGGCGGTCGGTGGCGCTGACCCGCTGGCCGTGGACGTCGATCACCGAGCGCAGCGTCTCGAGGAAGGCGCGCCGCGAGCCGGGCTCCCCCAGCGGTCGCAGCGCTCGCGCCACCGCCTCCAGGTAGACGCCCTTCGCGTTGCCGCGAGAGCGGAGGTGGCCGCCGGCGCCGTCGATCGCGTCGACCAGGCGGCGGTGCGCGGCGAGCTTCAGCAGCGGCGAGGCGCCCGGCAGCGCCGCGCCGCGCAGCAGCGGGCTGACCTCGCGCCCGAGGCCGCCGCTGGAGACCAGGACGAGGCGCTCGGTGCGCTGGGGGAACTGGTAGAAAAACTGCATCGCCACGCCGCCGCCGAGCGAGTGGCCGACGATCGTCGCCCGCTCGGCCCCGATCGTGGTCAGCAGGTCGCGGATGCTCGAGGCGTGGGCGCCCAGCGAGTGGTCGCCGCGCGGCGTCGCCGAGTCGCCGTGCCCGATCAGGTCGGGCGCGACCACCCGGTGCGAGCCGGCCAACCGCGCGGCGACCGGCTGCCAGTGCCGCGAGGAGTTGACCATCCCGTGGATCAGAACCACGGTCGGCCCGCTGCCCGCAACCCGGTAGACCGCACGATGGCCGTGCAGATCGACCTCGTGCGCTTCGAAGCCGCCGGTCGCGTCCACGCAGAGACCCTACCGTCGCGCGCAACCGCCAAACGTGAGAGGGTCGGGCGGACCGGCTCAAACGCCAAAGCAGCGCTCTCGAAAGGAGCAGCCACTCGTGCGACCCAGGTTCCGCCTCACCCCCGTCCTCGCCCTCGCCGCCCTCGCCCTCCTCGCCGCGAGCTGCGGCAGCTCCGACTCCGAGGACGGCGGGTCCGAATCCGGCACGTTCCGGGTCGGGTTGGAGGCGCCGCTCTCCGGCGAACAGTCGAACCTCGGCGAGGGGATGCTGAAGGGCGCGGAGCTGGCCGCGGCGCAGCTCAACGAGGACGGCGGGATCCTCGGGCGGGAGGTCGAGGTCGTTCCGATCGACGACGCCGCCGACCCGGCGACCGGCGTCGAAGCGGCCCAGGCGGCGATCGACGAGGGGCTCGACGGCATCGTCGGCCCCTACAACTCCGGCGTCGGCATCGAGACCCTGCCGCTCTACGTCGAGGCCGGCCTGGTTCCGATCAGGCTGACCTCGGACAACTCGACCAACGGCCTCGGCTTCACCCTGCAGCCGATGACCTACCAGATCGCGCCGGTGGCCTCGCAGGCGCTGACCGAGTGGCAGGGTGCGGAATCCGTGGCGATCGCCTACGACCCGACGCAGAACTACACCGTCTCCGTGTCCGAGGCGCTGAAAGGCTCGCTCGAAGAAGCCGGTGTCGAGGTGACCGCGTACAAGCGGATCGAGCCCGGCAAGGGCTCCTACGCCGCTGTCGTCGACGAGCTCGCCGCCAGCGAACCGGACGTGGTCTACGCCGCCGTCTACTTCCCCGAGGGCGGCCTGATCGCCAAGCAGATGCAGCAGGACGGGATCGAGTCGCAATGCATCGCCGACTACGCCTCCTACGACACCGGCTTCGTCGAAACCGCCGGGGTCGCCGCCGCGCGGGCCTGCCCGGTCGTCGGCGTGCCGGCCCCCGAGGACTTCTCCGGCGCCACCGCCGAGGTCGGCGCCTACGAAGACGAGTTCGGCGAGGCCCCGGGCACCTGGAGCCCCTACACCTACGACTCGGTGAACTTCCTCGCCGACGGCGCCGAGCAGGCGGGCGGAACCGCCGCTGGCGAGCTCACCAAAGCCCTCGACGGGGTCGAAGGCTGGCAGGGCTGGACCGGAGCGGTGACGATCGACGCCAAGAACGGCAACCGCCAGCCGGCGACCGTGGTGATCGTCGAGACCGACGAGAACGGCCAGCTACACGTCGATCAGGACTGGGCCAAAGCGGTAGGCGCGCCGTACGGGGAGCAGCGCTAAGAACCTATCCCGGTAGGGGGTGTCCTGGGCCGTATTCCCCGAGCGCTGGCCGAATCGCATCTCGGGGATAGGCTGAGCAAACCCCAATGAAGGAGGAGCTCGATGAGCGTCCTTATCCGCTTTGCCCCCTCTGCCCTGACGGCTGCCCAATACGACGAGTCCGTCAGCAAGCTCGAAACCGCCGGCGACTTCCCTCCCGACGGACTCGACTACCACGTCTGTTTCGGCACCGAAGGAAGCCTTCGCGTCAGCGAGATCTGGGATTCCCGGCAGCAACTCGAAGCATTCGGGGAGCGGCTGATGCCCGTACTTGCTGAGGTCGGCATCGACCCCGGCGAGCCGGAAATCCTGGAGATCCACAACATCGTCAAGCGCTGACGGCCGACAAGAACCGGGAACGCCTAGCCGCCCGACGGGCGGCGCGGTACTGAATCGGGGAGACAGGATTTGAACCTGCGACCGCTCGGCCCCCAGCCGAGTGCGCTACCAGACTGCGCCACTCCCCGTGGCTGATCCGCATTCTGACGGATTCCGGCAAACTGTCGAGGCGATGCGGGATCGCAGGCGGGAGGCGACTCGCGCACGCGGCGGTAGCTCAACGGTAGAGCCTCGCCCTTCCAAGGCGATGATGCGGGTTCAATTCCCGTCCGCCGCTTCGTCGCTGCTTGCGGTTGTGGGAACGTCTGTTCGTATCAATAGGGTCCCGACTCATGAGGGCATGTGGGCGCTGCAGGGAGAGAAAGGCACCAGATGAATTCGCCTGGCGCCGGAAATCACGCGGCCAACGCGACAACTACTGCCGCGCCTGTCGAACTGCTTACAAGCACGAGCACTATGCCCGTAATAAGCAGCGCTACATCGATTCTGCTCGCCGCCGCACAGAAAGGATCGTCTCAGAGCGGACGGCCTATCTCATTGCCTTTTTTCGTGAGCATCCTTGTGTCGATTGCGGGGAGGGCGACCCGCTCGTACTCGAGTTCGATCACCTGGGAGAAAAGCGATTCGGCATCGGCCGGGGCATGCGCGAACGGCCCTGGAACGCTGTCTTGGCCGAGATCGAGAAGTGCGAGGTCGTGTGCGCCAACTGCCATCGGCGCCGGACAAATCACCGAGGAGGTTTCATCCGCACGGTCATAGCTGCCGATACGGCGCGCAATGACGCGCACGGCGAGTAAACAGGTCGGCTTTCTCGTCTGCCTAGCGTTTCCTCGCCTCGGTTCTTCTGGGCGGCTGCGGCGGCACCAGCGGTTCAGTCCCCTCCGCGGCAGCAGCGCAACGTCGATGGTCGACTGGCCGCTCTTTTGGCCGGGTGCCGGAGCGGACGCATTACTTGCCGGCCGAAAGGCGCGGCCTCGACCCGCCGCTGCGCCAAGCGTGGTCGATCAACACGCACGCGCTGATCGAGTTCCCGCCGGCGATTGCGAACGGCGTCGCCTATGTGATCAACAAGTACGGCAACGGCAAAGCGGTGCGGCTCAGCGACCGCAAGGTGCTGTGGGAAGTCAAGGTCCACCCGAGCGACCACGGCAAGCCGACCGACGTGACCGCCCCGGTCTACCACGAGGGCCGCGTCTACGGCGCCTTCCTCGACGGCAACGTCGCCGCAGGCGACGCCGAGACCGGCGGCCCGGTCCCGGGCACCGCCGTGGTCATCGGCCGCACCGTCTACACCTCGAGTTTCAAGACCGACAAGACGATCGGCCTCGACGCCCGCAGCGGCAGGAAGACCTTCGAGGTCGGCCAGGCGGGGCTACACCCCCGGTCGTCTCCGACGGTCGCCGCCTCTACCTGATCGGGTTCGAGCTGATCGGGCTGCGACCGATCCGGCGCTGGGCTACCAGGCGTCGACGAAGCGATCGCCGCCGGCCGGCCCGGCGTGCGCCGCCGCGGCGGCCAGGGTCGAGGCGATCAGCGACCGGGTCTCGGCCGGGTCGATCACGTCGTCGAGCTCGAACAGGGTCGCCGCGTTGAGCGCCTTCGCGTTGCGCTCCGCCTGCGCGGTCAGCTCGCGCACCCGCTGCTCGCGCTCCCCCTCGTCCTCGATCGCCTCCAGCTCCTTGCGCAGCGCCAGCTTCACCGCTCCTTCCAGCCCCATCGGGCCGAGGTGGGCGCCGGGCCAGGCGACGGTCAGCAATGGCTCATGCAAGCTTCCCCCGGCCATCGCCTGGGCGCCGAGGCCGTAGCCCCGGCGCAGGATCACGGCGATCAGCGGCACGCGCAGAGCGGCGCCGCCGATCAGCAGCCGCGAGGCGTGGCGCACGAGGCCGGTCGCCTCGACCTCGGGGCCGACCATGAATCCGGGCGTGTCGATCAGCGAGACGACCGGCAGCCCAAACGAATCGCACAGCTGCAGGAAACGAGCTGCCTTGTCGGAGGAGTCACTGGTGATCGCGCCGGCGGTATGGCGGCTGTCGTTGGCGATGAAGCCGAGCGGGCGGCCCTCGATTCGCCCCAGCGCAGTAACCATCTCCGGCGCAAAGCGCTCGCGCAGGAGGGTGACCGAGCCCTCGTCGGCGAGCGTCTCGATCACGGGCGCGACCGCGTAGGCGCGCCGCTCGCGCTCGGGGACGATCTCGCGCAGCGTCGCCTGGTCGGGTTCGGGACCCGGCGCGGTCGCACCCTGGAAGTAGGCGAGCAGGCGCTTCGCCGCCGCGGTCGCCTCGGCCTCGTCGGCGACCGCCAGGTCGACCACCCCGTTGCGCTCCTGCATCGCCAGCGGGCCGACCTCGTCGGGGTCGACCTTGCCCAGCCCGCCGCCCTCGATCATCGCCGGCCCGCCCATGCCGAGCGAGACGTTCTCGGTGGCGACGATCAGGTCCGAGCAGCCGGCGAGCACGGCGTTGCCGGCGAAGCAGCGCCCCGCGACCACGGCGATCCGGGGAACCAGCCCGGAGAGGCCGGCCCAGAGAGCGAAGGCGCGGGTGTCTAGCGCGGAGACCACCGGGTAGTCGGTGTCGCCGGGCCGCCCTCCCCCGCCCTCGGCGAAGAGCACGGTCGGCAGCCGCATCCGCTCGATCAGCTCGAAGAGGCGGTCCTTCTTGCGGTGGCCCAGCGCGCCCTGCGTGCCGGCCAGCACCGTGTAGTCGTAGGAGAGCACGGCGCAGGCCGCTCGCTCGCCGAACAGGTCGCCGTTGACCCGCGCGGTGCCGCCGACAAGCCCGTCGGCGGGCGTACGGGCGATCAGCTCCTCAAGCTCGCGCCGCCCACGCTGCGCGGCGACCGCGAAGCGGCCGTACTCGACGAAGGAGCCTGGGTCGACCAGGTCGGCGACGTTCTCCCGCGCCGTCCGCCCCCCGGCGCGGTGGCGCCGCGCCACCGCCTCGGCCCGCGCCGCATCCTCGGTCAGCGCCGCGCGCCGCCGCAGCTCAGCCAGGTCCTCGCGCTCCGCTCCCTCCTCGGACACGCGCCGGATCTTCCCAGAAGGTGGGCGGCGGACAGCGAGAAGCGGGGCAGCCAGGACTCGAACCTGGAATCGCCGGTTTTGGAGACCGTGCGCATAGCCGTTAACTCACTCCCCCGGGGGCACTTCAGAGCCAAATCCTAGTCGACGTCAACTCCAGGGGAAATGCCCAGGGAATGGCCAAGACTGCCCTTTGCGCTCCCGACCTTAACGGCGGGTATCCGACTGAGCCGACGCCTTGGCCCACCATCTACACGAATTACTGTGGGGTAGACGTGCTGCAAATGGGTGCGGGGTTGTATTAGGTGAGGTCGTCCTACTCTTGCGTTGCCGAAGCCGCGGGATCACCCGTCTGCTGGCGCAGAGTAAGCCAGGCGCCCACGGCGGCGACCCCGAGCAGCGTCAAGCTCGTCCACTGGGCGGTCTCCAGCCCGAGCGCCACCTCGGCGGAGTCCGAGCGCCAGAAGAACTGCAGGAAGCGCCCCGCCGCGAACAGCGCGATCACCAGCCACATCAGCGCCAGTGGACGGCGCAGGCGCTTGCGCAGCGGCCAGGCGATCGCGAAGACGATCGAGGCCAGCAGCACTTCGTAGAGGCCGCCGGAGTGGTAGGCGAGCTCGGGGCTGGGGGTGAGCGCTTCGGGATGGGTGTTGCGCACAGCCAAGAAGAACTCGCTCGCCGGCCCGTAGTGCTCGCCGTTGATCACGTCGCCGATCCGGCCCACCGCGACGCCGAGCGGCAGGGCGGCAGCGATCGCGTCGAGGTAGGAGAGGCTGAGATGCCAGCGACGTATGTAGTAGGCGATGCCGAGCGCGGCTGCGATGAAGCCGCCGTAGAAGGTGAAGCCCGTCGTCGAGAACCACTCGCTTGGCTCGTCGAGCAGGCCGTGCTCGAGCAGGTAGAAGACCCGCCCACCCACAAGGGCGGCGAGGACGACGATCATCGCGATCGCGTAGAGGGGCTCGGGGTCGAGTCCGCGCCGCCGCGCCTCGTAGGCGGCCAACGCACCGCCCACGACGATCCCGATCGCGATCGTCAGCCCGTGCCAGGCGATCGTCAGCGGCCCGAGCTCGATCGTCGGGTCGATTCCGATCGTGATAACTGAGGTGAGGGCGGTCACCTCGGCCGGACCCTACCGACGCGCGACCCGCGCGCAGACGGCCCGAGAGAATGCCTGACCTACCGCCGGGCAACTCAGACCACGTAGCCCGTCAGGAACGGTGCGAGCCGCATCGAAGTTCATGCACCGCCTCCTCTTTCAATCGTTTGTGGTCGCCACCTTCGACCCCGGCGCTTCACAGACGATTCAGGGCTATTTCGCCCCGCGCAAACGGCGTCCTCGATCCCATTCGCGCAGGAAGGGCATCGGGTCCACCGCCCTGCCGCCGCGCCACCACGTGTCAGGTGCATGTAGGAGTGTCGGAACGGCCGATCCTGGACGCCACCGCGAACCGATGGCAGCCGTTCTCGGTCAAACCTCGAGTCCAGGCGATGAAAATCGAGGAGAGGTGAGAATGAGCGAGGAGCGGCATTTCGACGCGATTGTGATCGGTGCCGGCCCGGCCGGTGAGGTCTGCGCGGGCGAGCTGGCCGACGGCGGGCTGCGCGTGGCCATAGTCGAGCGCGAGTTGGTCGCCGGCGAGTGCTCCTATTGGGCCTGCATCCCCTCCAAGACCCTGCTGCGGCCCGGCGAAGCGATCTCGGCCGCCCGTCAAGCGCCGGGGGCAAGGGAGGCGGTCAGCGGCGCGCTCGATGTCGGGGCGGCGCTGGCCTGGCGCGACTTCATGGTCGCCGACTGGGACGACAGCGGCCAGGTCGGCTGGCTCGAGCAGAAGGGCATCGCGCTGCTGCGCGGGCAGGGCTCGCTCGCCGGACCGGGCAGAGTCGCGGTCGACGGGGACGTCCACCAAGCCGAGCACGTCGTGATCGCCACCGGATCGGACCCGGTGATCCCGCCGATCGAGGGCATGCGCGACCTCAAGGAGATCTGGACCAACCGAGAGGCAACCGCGGCAAAGGAGCTGCCCGAGCACCTGCTGGTTCTCGGCGGCGGTCCGGTCGGGGTTGAGCTGGGCCAGGCGTTCGCCCGGATGGGCACCTCGGTGACGATCGTCGAGGGCGAGCCGCGCCTGCTGCCGCGCGAGGCGCCGGCGGTCGGCGCGGCGCTCGCGGAAGCGCTGCGCTCAGAGGGGATAGAGCTGCGCCTCGGCAGCCGGGCCGCAGTCGCGGCACGCCAGAGTACCGACTTCGTCCTTCGCTTCGACCGGGAGGAGGAGCTGCGCGGCGATCGCCTGCTGGTGGCCACGGGACGCACGCCGCGACTCGACGGTCTCGGCCTGGAGAAAGTCGGCGTCGAGCCGGAGCGGACGGGGATCGCGGTCGACAAGCGCCTCCGCGCCGGCGAGGGGCTGTGGGCGATCGGCGACGCGACCGGGGTAGCGGCGTTCACCCACGTCGGCAAGTATCAGGCGCGGGTCGCCGCCCGTGACATCCTCGGCCAGAGCGCAAGCGCCGACTACCGGGCGATTCCCCGGGTCGTCTTCACCGATCCCCAGGTTGCCGCGGTCGGCAGGGCGGAAGACGAGGCGAGCGGCACGGTGCAGCTCGCCGCCGTCGCCCGCACCTCCATCTTTACCCGCGAGTACGCGGAGCGGCCAGGGTTCCTGACTCTCCTCTCCGACGGCGAGAAGCTGACCGGGGCCCACGCGGTCGGCCCGGAGGCGGGCGAGTGGCTGCAGCAGGCGACCCTTGCGATCCGCGCCGAAGTGCCGCTCGATGTGCTGCGCGACACGATCCAGCCGTTCCCTACCTTCTCGGAGGCCTTCGTCGGCGCCCTCGCCGACCTCGGTTGACCATGACCGGCAAGGCCTACGGCCTTACCTCGACATCGCCCCAGAAGGCGACGTGGTCGCGGATCTTGCGGATCCAGGGGAAGGGGTGCCGGTAGGTCCAGGCGGCGTTGCGGTCGGTCTTGCCCTCGACCTCGACCGTGTAGTAGCCGGCGACGCCCTTCCAGGGGCAGAGCGAGCGCATCATGCTCGGCTTCAGGTAGCGCATCTCGACGCTCTCGGGCGGGAAGTAGTGGTTGCCCTCGATCACCAGGGTCTCCTCGCTATCCGCCAGGACAACTCCGTTCCAGACCGCCTTCATCGCGTCTCCTTCGGCCGCTCGTCACTCGTCGCTTGCCTCACCAGATGAGACCCGGGAAAGGGCACGGGGATTCAGGGCCTGGCACGCGGTTCGACCACTCGCAGCAGCCGGTCGGCGCGCAGCGAGCGAAGCACCTGCCGGCGGCCGCTCGGCCACTCCACCCGCACCGATTCGATGCGGCTCTCGCCCTCGAGGCCGAAGTGAACGGCGCGATCGCCGGCGCGGCACTCGACCGCGCGGACCTGGCGGCGCCCGGCCGCGCGCAGGATGACCCGGGCGCCGCAGGCATCGCGGGGGGCGACGCGGCCGAGCAGCCGCAACTCCAGCCAGTGCGCACTGCGGGGGCCGCGATTCTCCAGCAGCAGCAGCGGCCCGTCGAGCTGCGCGACGGCCAGGTCGACGTCGCCGTCGCCGTCCCAATCCGCTGGGGCGACGGTCCGCCCCGCGCGCGGGGCCGAAACCGTGAGCGGGCGGAATCCGCCCTCGCCCAGGTTCTCGTAGAGGGCGTCGTCCTGAGGCTTGCTCCCCAGGCCGAGAGCCCCGGCGGCGCTGTAGGCGTCGAGGTCTGTGTCGTTGTCGAAGTCGGCGAGGACGGTGCCCCAGGTGATCGACTCGGCCCCCCCGGCCCGCTCCCTGCCGAACCCCGCCTCCGTGGCCCGCTCGTCGAAGCGGCCTGCTCCCCCGGAGAGAAGCAGCGCCTCACGGCCGATATCGGTCGAGACGAGGTCGAGGTTGCCGTCGCCGTCGACGTCTCCGGCGGCGACGCCCATCGTGAAGCGGGACAGGTCGGCGCCGGCGGTCTGTGAGACGTCGTGGAAGCGGCCTCCCGAGTTGGCGAGCAGCGCGTTGCCGCGCTCGTTCAGGTTGTCGTTTCCCAGGTAGAGATCCTGGTCGCCGTCGCGGTCGAAGTCGAGCCAGAGCGCGTCCAGCGTCACCCCGGAGGCGGGGCGCGCGGGGAGGAGCGCGCTGACGTCCTCGAAGCGATCGCCACCGGCGTTGCGGTAGAGCCGGTTGGGGGCCGGCGAAGGGTCGGCTGCGCAGTTGAATCCGTTCGCGACGTGCAGGTCGAGGCGCCCATCGCCGTCGTAGTCGGCCCAAGCGGCGCTGCTCGCCTGGCCGAGATCGCTTGTGCCGGAGAGGAACGTGACCTCGGAGAACGTGCCATTACCCAGGTTCTTATAGAGGTGGTCGGGGCCGTTGGCGCCAACGAACAGGTCCTGGTCGCCGTCGTTGTCGTAGTCGGCGAAGGCGGCGCTTGTCGCCAGGTCGCCCAGGTCCACTCCCGCGGCCCGGCCCCGCTCCTCGAAGTCGCCGCTCGGCCCCTGGACCCAGAGCTGGTTGGACGCCAGCTGCCGCGGCAGGAAGAGGTCGAGGTCGCCGTCGCCCTCTACGTCACCCCAGGCCACGCCGGCGGCGTTCAGCCCGCACGGGGGCAGGCCGCGCTGGCGAGTGACGATGCCGTGCGCCACGGCGACGTCGCGAAAGCGGTGGGTAACGGGGGCCGTGTTGGCGTCGACAGCGCTGAACGTCAGCGACAGGACCGCCCCGACCGCCAACCCGGCGAGCGGGGGCCAGAGGAGGAAGATGAGCGTTCGCCTGCGCGCCTTCACCACTGGCTGGGACCGAAACCGCGCAGGAACGATTCCGCCGACGCTTGAATCGCCACCGCCTCAGGGCGGTCATACACATGACGATGATCTTCGACCTCCAGGGCAGGCGCAGGCGGCTGGTGCAGGCGATATACGCCCTGCTGGCGGTTCTGATGGCCGGCGGCCTGTTGCTCTTCGGGATCGGCGGTGAATCCCCCGGCGGTCTGCTCGGCAGCGGTCACGGTGGTGGCGGAGGCGGGCATGGAGGGGGCGGCAGCGGCCCCGACTTCGCCGAGCGCGCCGAGGATCTCGAAGAGCGGCTCTCCGGGCGACCCGGCGACGGGTCACTGCTCCCGCAGGTCGTCAGGAGCCGCTACCAGGCCGGCGTCGCTGCGGCCGACTCCGGCGGCGGCCACGGCGGCCAGGTCGAGCTGACCGAGGAGTCGCGCGAGGAGTTCGGGCGGGCGACAAGCGCCTGGGAGCGCTACCGCGCGCTGGGGCCGGGGCGCACTGACGTCTCAGCAGCCCGGATCGCCGCGCAGGCGTTCGCCGGGCTCGGCGACGCGCGCGGTGCCGCGCGGGCCCAGGAGATCGTCGCCCGGCGGGCGCCTTCCTCGGGAACCCTGGGCACCCTGGCCTTCTACGAATACGCCGCCGGAAACGTCGCCAGGGGCGACCGCGCCGCCTCGCGGGCCCTGCGGGAGGCGGCGCCGGGCACCCGCCCGCAGTTGCGCCGGCAGCTGCTGCAGATCAAGCGGGAGGCCCGGGCTGCCACGGAAGCGCCCCCCGGCTCACATGCGCAGGACTCTCACCCGTCGCCCTAACACTGTTGCGGCCCTCGGCGTGGGCGTCGTCGCCGTGGCGGTCGCCGTCGTGGCGGCCTACCTCGTGTTGAAGCGCCCGCCCGACGTCCACAACCCGAGCGCCGACTTCAAGTCCCAAAAGCCGAAGAAGCAGAAGCGCAGGGCCGTGACCTGGCCGCAGTACGGCTACAACCGCGCCCGCACCCGCTACCTGCCGGCGAAGGGGATCAAGCCGCCGTTTCGCAAAGTCTGGCGCTACACCGACCGGCCGCTGCTCGAGTTCCCGCCCGTGGTTGCCCAGAGCGACTCGCTCGGGCAGGGCTTCGGCACCTCGGGCGCCTTCTACTCGACCCCCGCGGTCGCCTTCGGCCGCGTCTACGCCGGCAACAACGACACCCGCGTCTACAGCTTCGACCGCCGCGACGGGACGATCGCCTGGACCTACTCGACCGGCGGCTGCGCCTACTCGGGCCCGGCCGCGGCGCGCACGAGCCGCACCGGGCCGACGGTGTACATCGGCTCTTTCGACGGCAACCTCTACGCGCTCAACGCGTAGAGCGGCGAGCCGCGCTGGATCCGCTCCGCCGGCGGCCAGGTGATCGGCTCGGCGACCGCGATCGGCAACATCGTCTACATCGCCGAGTTCGACGACACCTCGACCACCGGCTTCGCGATGAAGGGCGGCCGCACCGTCTGGCGCTACCCGCGCGGCACCTACACCCCGGTGGTCTCCGACGGGCACCGCATCTACCTGGTCGGCTACTCGAGCATCACCGCGCTGCAGCCCTACAGGTACCGCGCCGCCGTGGCTCGCCGCGTCGTCGCGCGTTGAGCCATCGCGTCGGTGACGCTATCGGTCACCCGACCCGAGGATCCGGGAGTGACACTCGGTTCGTAGCCGGCCTCAGCCCTGGCCGCGCAGCCGCTCGATCACCGAGTCGGCGAGGCCGGCCGGGGGCGAGGGGTCTCGCGACAGGCCGCGCAGCCCTTCCAGGGTCTTGCGCAGGGTGGCCAGCATCCGCTTGCACTCCGGGCAGATGCCGGCGTGGGCCTCCAGGCGGTGGCGCTCGCGCGAGGAAAGCTCGTCGTCGAAGTAGGCGTCCATCCGCGCGCCGGTCCAGCGGTGCTCGTGCATGAAACGTCGTTTCTGAAGCCAGCGCCGGATCATCGTTCCTCCTCCAGATACTCGTCGATCGCCGCCCGCACCGCCAGCCGCGCCCGGTGCAGGCGGCTCTTGAAGGCCGCCTCGCCGAGGCCCATGACGTCGGCCGCCTCGGCGGTCGAGAGCCCCTCGACGTCGCGCAGGACCAGCGGCGCCCGGTAGTCGGGGGCGAGGGCGCGCACCGCGCGCTCCAGCACGCCGCGCAGCTCTCCTTCGGCGGCGCGCGTCTCGGGCGCCTCGCTCCAGTCGGGGGCCTCCGTATGGGGGTGCTCGTCCAGGGAGGTGAGCTTCCCCGGAGGCGGTCGCCGCGCCGCGCGGCGCTTTGCCTCGTTGAGGCCGATCCGGTAGAGCCAGGTGTAGAACTGGGAGCCGCCCTTGAAGCCGCCGATGCCGCGCCAGGCGCGCAGAAAGGCCTCCTGAGTCACGTCCTCGGCCTCGCGGCTGTCGCCGAGGAAGCGCAGCACGACCGCGTAGAGCCGGTCGGCATTGCGCCGGACCAGTTCCTCGAAGGCGAACCGGTCACCGGCCTGGGCGCGCTCGATCAACACCCCCTCTTCCTGCGTGGACAGCCGCGGCATCCAGCCAAGCTTGTCAGGAGCGACGTGTGCGCTGCCTCTTCGGGGCTGCGCCGCCCACCCGATCGGGACCATCGAAGCCGTGCTGCTCATCGTCGATTGGACCTGGGTGCCGGTATTTCGGTTCACGTGGCGAGGCGAGGAATCGCTCCAGCGACTCGGCGAAGCCGGGCGCCGCCGCCACAAAACAGCCCGCCCCGGGCGCAACCAGCCGCTCGCCGCGCAGCGCCGCGGCGAGTGCGTCGCAGATCCGCTCGACCCCGACGGCATGACCACCCGAGGCCACCAGCGTCGGGACGCCGGCCTCGCGAAGCGGCCCAAGCGCACAGCACGCCTTGCCCGGCGGGCGGCCTTCCCCGGTGTCGCTGACGCGCTCCAGGCGCGCCACCTCGGGATCGTCCCGGAGAAGAAGGCCGTAGAGCGGCGGCTCGATCAGCGTCAGCGAGCGCACGCGGGCGGGCCGGCGAGCGGCCGCGAGCAGAGCCCCCAACGCCCCGTAGGAGTGCGCGACCAGGTGCGGGCGGCCGTGGAGCAGCGAGGCGAGGTCGGCTGCGTCCACGGCGAAGTCCTCGCGCCCGTTGACCGGTCGCGGGCTCGGCGGGTAGCCGCGGCGATGCACAAGCGCGAGCGTCCAGCGAGCCTGCAGGGGAGCAAGTGCCTCCCAAGTGGAGTATGGGCGGGTGTCGCCGTGGACGAGCAGGATTTCGGGTCCCCTCCCCTTGCGGATCACCGCGAGGGCATCCATCAACGGCGGATGCTCGCCTCGGGGAAGAAGGCCGCCAGCGCGAACCAGAACTGGTCGTCGCTGACCAGCGGCGTCAGCCGCTCGCCGCGCAGCTGCCCGTCGACTGCCCGCCCGTCCATCGTCCAGGTCGAGCCGGTCTGGGCGTCGCGGAAGGCGCCAGGTCGCGGTCCCGGAGCGAAGTTGAGCGTGCGCCCCGCCAGCCGGCGGGAGAACACCGCCGCGGCGCCGACCGATCGGCCGCCGGCCACCGCGGCCTCGTCGAGGGCGGAGGCGACCGAGGAGTCGAAGAAGACGACCACCGGCCGGCCGTCGAGCTGGTCGGGCAGCGGCGCCTCGCGGCGCAGCTTCGAGAACGGGTAGACGATGGCCGACTCCGCCCCGGTCTGTACCGCGGCGACCCGTTCCTTGGGCGGCAGGCGGCTGTCCGCCTGCCCGGCGAGCGCGAAGGGGGCGCTGTCGGGCTGCTCGTAGCCGACGTAGGGGTTCTCTCCGTAGGGGCGATCGTGGCCGGTCTCGGTCGAGAGCACGCGGCCGTCCGGGTACAGGCGCTTGAACTCACGCCAGGAGAGGATCTGGGAGGGGATCGCCTCCAGCGTCTCGCCGGTCAACTCGCCCACCACCGCCTCGCCGGTCAGCTGCTGCCACCACGACTCGGTCTGGCGGTCGTACATCACCAGGTCGGATTTGCGCAGGTTGCCGGTGGTGCCGAAATCGAGGGTGCGATCGCCCACCTGGCGGTTGAACGCCACGGTCGAATTGCACAGCGGGCAGTAGGTGAGGGCGATCGGGCGATCGCCGAGGTGGTCGTTGACGATCTCGTGCCAGACCATGATCCGGATCGGGTAGGCCTTGGCGGCGCCACCGATCTCGACCACGGCGATCGACTCGCGGTCCTCGAGGATGCGCTCGGCCTCCTCGACCGCCACGAAGCGCGGCCGGTCGATCGCCGGGATGCCGTCCTTCCCCGGGCCGCCGCTGGCGAACTCCTCCAGCGGCACGCTGCGCTCCGAGAAGTCGGTGCCCCAGGCGGCAGTGTCGAACTCGACCGAGCCCGGATCCGGCGCGGAACCGCCACCGGCCCCGCAGCCGGCCAGGCCGAGAGCGAATACGACGGCCACGGCGAGTGTCAGCCTCGATCTCACCACTGGCTTGGACCCGCCGCAGGGCGGGACGATTCAGCTTCCGGCGCGCCGTCGGCTCGCGTGGAGACACTGACGATGTCGCTCACGCTCGGTGCCTCGGCTCGCCTCAGCGGTGCTCGGGGTTGGGGAAGTCGAAGCGGCAGCCGGCGTCCCACTCGGAGCGCTGGTTGCCGTGCGCGGGAATCCCGCCCACGTCCTTGAGCATCCGCGCCAGGTGGAGCAGGTTCCAGGTCATGAAGGTCGTGTTGCGGTTGGTGAAGTCGTTCTCGGGCCCACCTGAGCCCTCGTCGAGATACGACGGCCCCGGCCCGGCTTCGCCGATCCAGCCGGCATCCGCCTGCGGCGGGATCGTGTAGCCGAGGTGCTGGAGCGCGTAGAGCGTCTCCAGCGCGCAGTGCTTGACCCCGTCCTCGTTGCCCGTGACCAGACAGCCGCCGACCCGCCCGTAGTAGGCGTACTGGCCGGCGTCGTTGAGCAGGTGCGAGTTCCCGTAGAGGCGCTCGATGACCCTCGTGCAGACCGACGACTTCTCGCCGAGCCAGATCGGCATCCCGAGGACGAGGATGTCTGAGGCCATCACCCGCTCGAAGATCGCCGGCCACTCGTCCGCCTTCCACCCGTGCTCGGTCATGTCCGGCCAGACGCCGGTCGCGATCTCGTGGTCGATCGCGCGGATGCACTCGACCTCGACCCCGTTGCGGCGCATGATCTCGATTGAGATGTCCATCAGGCCCTGGGTGTGGGAGCGCTCGGGCCCGCGCTTCAGCGTGCAGTTGACGAACATCGCCCGCAGGTCCGAGTAGTCGGTGTCGCTCTCCTCGCACATCTTGGCCTGCTTCTCGTCGAGGACATCTGGATTGCTCACTGGTCGCTCTCCTTTGGCGCTCGGGTGTCGTGACACAACCTAGGCTCATGAACCCTGAAGCGTCTGCGCGGTCTCAGGCTGCGCGCATTCAGAAGGTGATGATCTGGAAGGCAGGGCAGGATCATCGAGCCGAACCAGCTTCCCGGCCTCGCGGTGCTCGACGCGGAGGCGAACGCTGTCTGGGTCCACCGCGGGCGGGCGCTCGGCGACTACCCGCCGCTCGAGCGGGTGCTGGTCGAGGTCGGCTCGCTTGCCAAGCAAGCGAAAGATCCCAAAGCCTGAATCGTCGAGCGCACGGGCGGGTCAAAGGGGCGATGTCGGGCAAGCGGGCCAGAAAGGATCGCCTCCGCGAGGAGCGCTTGGCGCGTGAGCGCACCGGTGCGGAGGGCCGCGCCCGGCGCCGCAGGCTGGCACTCGGCAGCGCCGTGGCCGGGCTGGTGGCAATCGGCCTGGCGGTGGCCGCGATCGTCTCCGGCGGTTCGGACCCCGAGCCCTTAGGTGCGAGCGCGGCGAGCGAGGTGCAGAGCGGTCTCGCGACGGAGTCCGGTGCCGCGGAGAAAGGGGCGAACCGCCCCTCCGGCGGGGCGCTGGCCGCCAACCGCGCCCAGGCCAACCAGTTGATCGACGGCGGCGAAGAGGCGCTTGATGCCAAGCTGGCCGAGCTGCGCGGTCACCCGGTCGTCGTCAACCAGTGGGGGTCGTGGTGCCCGCCCTGCCGGGCCGAGTTCCCCTTCTTCGCCGAGTCCGCCGCCGCGCATGAAGGGCAGGTCGCCTTCGTAGGAATCGACATCCAGGACGACCGCGAGGCCGCCGAGGACTTCCTCGCCGAACTGCCGGTCCCCTACCCGAGCATCTACGACCCCGACGCCGAAGCGGTCTTCTCGCTCGGCTGGGGGCAGTCCTCGCCGACCACCTGGTTCATCGACGAGGGCGGCGAGATCGTCCACCAGCGGCCCGGCGCCTACGCCGATCGGGCGCAGCTGGAAGCCGATGTCGAGTCGTTCCTGCTCAACGGGTAGGAGCCGCGATGGAGGGAACCGATCCGACGGCCGGGGTCGGCGCGCTGGCCGCGCTGGCGGCCGGGATGGTCTCCTTCCTCTCTCCGTGCGTGCTGCCGCTGGTGCCGGCCTACCTCGCCGCGGTCACCGGCCTCGACCCCGGTGAGATCGAGGAGGCCGGTTGGCGCCGTGTGCTCGTTCCCAGCCTGCTCTTCGTCGCCGCCTTCTCGGCGATCTTCATCGCGCTCGGCCTCACCGCGACCGGCCTCGGCGAGACGCTGCGCGACAACCGGCAGCTGCTCAACAAGATCGCCGGCGCCCTGATCGTCGCGATGGGGATCCTCTTCGTCGCGAGCATGTTCGTCGCGCGGCTGAACCGCGAGTGGCGCCCCGACGCGCTCGCCGGCCGCGCCCGCGCCGGCGGGCCGCTGGTCGTCGGCGCCGCCTTCGCGGTCGCCTGGACCCCCTGCGTCGGCCCGACCCTGGCGGCGATCCTCAGCGCCGCGGCGATCACCGAGTCCGCCGGCCACGGCGCGCTGCTGCTCGCCTTCTACTCGGCCGGGTTGGCGATTCCGTTCCTCGCCACCGCGCTCGCCTTCTCGCGGGCGACCAGCGCCTTCGCGGTCATCAAGCGCCACTACCCGGCGATCATCGCCACCGGCGGCGCGATCCTGATCGCGATGGGCGTCCTTGTCTACACCAACGAGCTCTTCCAACTCAACATCGAGGCGCAGCGCCTGCTGGAAAGGATCGGCCTCGATTTCTTCAACGAGGTGTGAGGCGTTCAGCCGGTCGCCCGCGGGGCGCTCGGCGCCGCTGTCCAGTCGAAGCGCCCGTAGCGCACTCTGAGCCGCTCGGCGCTCGCCTCGCGGCGCTCCCGCACCACCGCGACATGGCGCGCCGCCAGATCGAGCTGGGCGGCGCGGTCGCCGAAGTCGGCGCGGTAGAGCCGCATCAGGCGAGGCAGGGTGACGCGCCCGCGCTCGTTGTCAACGCTCGTCTCCGCTCGCAGGTAGGCGCGGGTGGCGAGCTCCAGTTGCTCGTCGATCGAGTCGGGCTCGTAGACGTGGATCGGCGGGCAGGAGCGCGCGCCGCAGTTGAGCGCGAAGTGGAGGCGCGGGTTGAGCCGAGCGGGCGCCGCGAGGGCCCTCGGATCTCCAGGGCGCAGCGGCCGTCGCAGGCGGTAGGGCGGGCGGGCGTTGCGGCGCAGCACGCCGTGCTCGATCAGGTTGAGGGAGTAGGGGTTGCCGCCGACCTCGTAGGCGACCGTAGAGAAGAGGCGCAGCTGCCAGAGAACGCTGCCGCGGATCGGCCGCAGGCAGAGGCGGTGCAGGAGCAGGGCGTTGTAGAGGTTGATCCAGAAGGCAAGCCGCGCGCCGTCGCCCTCGATCGCGGCGGGGTCGACGCGGCACAGAAGGCCCGTCAGCTCGGTCAGCGTGCCGCACTGCTCGGGCCTCTCCACCCGCCGTGCCTCAGCGAGGATCCGCTGCGAGAGCCCGGCGGGATCGGGCTCCGGGGAGGTGGACGGTGGGCCGCTGTCGTTGAGCGGTCGGATCACCGGCGCACCGCGCTGAAGATCGTGTAGCCGAGCGCGCCGTCGGCGATCGCCTCCCGCGCCGCGCCGACGGCCTCGAGCGCCTCGGGAACCGAGAGCGGCAGCTCGGCCAGCGAGCCGAAGCCGAGCAGGCGGGCGCCGCGCAGGCGCTCGGCGACCCGCGCGGCGAGCCGGGCGGCGTCCTCGGAGCGCGACTCCATCTCGACCAGCTCGAAGCCCGCCCCGGCGAGCAGCCGCTCGTAGCCCTCCCGGGAGAGCGCCGAGCCGACGCAGGCAATTGTCGCGAGGCCGCCCCTCAACTCGGCCGGTAGGCGCCCCTCGGAGACGACGTCGCAGAGCGCCAGCCGGCCGCCGGGGCGCAGGGCGCGGTGAAGCTCGCCCATCGCCCGCTCCTGGTCCGCGAAGGTGCACAGCGAGCACTCGCAGAGCGCCACCTCGAAGGAGCTGTCGGCCACCGGCAGCGCCTCGGCATCGCCCCGCACGAAGCTGACCCGCCCTCCCAGGCCGGCAGCGCTCGCCGCCTCCACCGCCTCGCGAACCGCGTCGGCGCCGTACTCGACCCCGACGACCGTCGCGCCCAGCTCCTCGGCGGCGAGCAGCGCCGAGGCGCCGCTCCCCGAGGCGACGTCGAGGAGGTGGTCTCCCCCCTTCAGCCCCGCCATCTCCAGCGCGCGGCGGGTCGTTGCCGCGCCGCCGGGATGCAGCTCGTCGTCGAGCAGCCAGCGCACCGCGGGGTGCGCGTAGACAGCTGCGCAGCAGGACTTCAGCGCCGCGCCCGAGAGCTGGGCGTCCCCGCTGGGAAGCACCTCGCCGAGCTCGGCACCCGCGGGCTTCATGCGAGCCCCGCCGCCCCGTTGCCGCCGTGCCCTGACATCTCCAGCCGCACCTGCTCACGGTAGCCGACCGAGTTGTAGGCGCAGAAGGGGATCAGGCGGCCGTCGGGGACGATCTCCGCGACGCAGCACTTGCGCAGCTTCTCGACGTCGAGCGTGTAGGGGTCCTGGAAGTCCTGGACGACGATCATGAAGCCGCGCGCCGCCACCTCGCGCAGCTCCGGCGGCATCGCGGTCGCGCAGGCGATGCACTCCAGGCGCTCGGCGACCGGGCCGCTGCCACCGGCCGCCTTCGCCGACCACAGCCCCTCCAGCGCCTCGCGCACGTCGAGGTCGGGCAGAGCGCGGTTGGTGACGTAGTCGAGGTAGTCCTCGACGTCGACCAGGCGCGGCAGCGGCACCAGGTCCTCGCCGTCGTAGAGGGCGAAGGTGGCCGAGCGGCAGCTGGGCGAGCAGCAGGGAACCGGGACGAAGTCGTCGGGACGAAACCACTCGGGCAGCTGCGCGGCGACCGCCTCGATCACGTCGGAGTTGGTCAGCTTGTCGAGCGGGTCGGCGTCGGCGCGGAAGCGCCCCGAGTGCGTGACCGGCTGGAAGAAGACGCCGGTCACAGCCGGGTGCTCGACCCCGAAGCTGACGATCTGGCCGACCTCGTGCTCGTTGAGGTCGCGCTCGACCGCTGCGGCGAGGGAGACGCTGACCCCGGCCTCGGCGCAGCGCTCCAGAGCCCTCAGCTTCTCCTCGATCAGCGAGCGGCCGCGGATCGCGATCTGCGTCGACTCGCTAAAGCCGTCGAACTGGAGGTAGACGTGGATCCCGATCTCGGCCAACGCCGGCGCGAAGCTCGGGTCGCGGGCGAGCCGGATACCGTTGGTGTTCAGCATCACCAGCGGGATGCCGCGGGCGCGGGCGGCGCGAAGCATCTCGAGGATCTGCGGGTGGATCGAGGGCTCGCCGCCGGAGAGCTGCACCGACTCCGGTTCCCCCTCGGCGGCGACGAAGGCGTCGAGCATCGACTCGACCTGCTCCAGGCTGAGCGAGAAGCCATGCTCCTGGTGGCCGGTGCCGGAGTCGGCGAAGCAGATCGGGCAGTCGAGGTTGCAGGCGGTATTGACCTCGATGATCCCGAGGCAGGTGTGCTGGGTGTGCTCGGGGCAGATGCCGCAGTCGTGGGGGCAGCCGCGATCGCTCTCGGTCTGGCGCTCCAGCGGCTCGGTGCCGGGTTTGCTGAAGCGCTGGATCTCGCGGTAGCGCTCCGCGTCACCGTAGACGACAGCCTCGAAGGCGCCATGGTCGGGACAGGCGCGCGCCAGCAACACCCGCCCGTCGCGCTCGATCAGCTCGGCGTCGAGCTGCTGCTTGCAGCGCGGGCAGATCGAGGTGGTCGGCCCGAGCCCCGTGGTGCCGAGCCCTCCCTGCGGCGCGTCCGTCGTGGGCGTCATCGCAGGTTCGACCCGGCGCCGCGGCAAACGATTCGAGCGTCCCACCCCAATTCGTCAACCTTCGCGTCCTGCGTGGGTCAAGCGCAGCGTCGAACCTGTCGATCCAGGATGAGATGTCAACTCCGTCTATACGCACCGAGGCCCGTGCCTCACGCTTTCGGCGCCTCTTCCGTCGTCAGATGGGACTGGTGCTCGCGGTCATCGTCGCGCTGACGATCGTTCACTTCCTGCTCGCCGCCGGGGGTCTCAACTGGTTGGAGACGAACCTGATCTTCCTCGGTGGGCTGGCGGTCGGAGGAGCCGTCCTGATCTGGAGCATTCGCTTCGTGAGCGCGGAGGCCGAGGACTCCTTCGAGGCGCTTCAGGAGAGCTATCTGTCCGCGATCAAGGCCTTGTCGAGCGCGCTGGACGCCCGCGACCGCTACACCAGCGATCATTCCGAGAGCGTCACCGACATGGTCGCAGCGGTGGGCAGCAAGATGGGAATGGACGAGTCCGGGCTGAGCGCCCTGCGCTACGCGGCGCTCTTCCACGACATCGGCAAGATCGGCATCCCCGACCGGATCCTCAACAAGCCCGGCCCGCTGACGGAAGAGGAGTGGGTCGTGATGGAGCGGCACACCCTGATCGGGGAGCAGATTCTCGCCCCGCTCGACTTCATGTGCCCGGCGCTTCCGCTCGTCCGCCACGAGCATGAGCGCTGGGATGGCTACGGATACCCCGACGGCCTCTCCGGCGAGGAGATACCGCTCGGCGCCAGGATCATCCTCGTCTGCGACGCCCTTCACGCGATGACCTCCGATCGCCCCTATCGCGCCGCCCTCGCGTACGAGGAGGCTGTGGATCGTCTGCGGGCGGGCGCGGGAACGCAGTTCGACCCGGCTGTCGTCGAGACCTTCCTTGCGGTGCTCGACAGCGCGGACGCCGGGGGCACGAGGGCCTCTACGAAGATCAGGCCGGGCTCGTTGACTCGGGCGACGGCAGCCCCTTTCGCTGAGCCGGGCGGCGACAGACACGCCGCGCGGTCCCAGGAGCTCACCGGCGCTGTCCCGCCAGCAGGCCGAGATTGGCGACCACGAACGGCACGCAGTAGTTGAGTCCCGCCTTGATCCAGGTGAGGGTCACCGCGTCGCCGCCAAGGATGACGTCGGCATGGTTGATCGCCGTCAAGATCGTCCCGACCACGAGGGCAATCGCGCCGGTGCGCCGCAGATGCTCGCGGCGCAGGCAGATTCGCACCGCGTCTCTCACCCCCCGATCTTCGCAGGAGCGCGCTCGCGTGGCGACGAAATCGGAAGCTCGGTCACCCGACTCGGGTCTCAGCCTGGCGGGAAAAGAGCCCGGAGCCGGCGCAAGGTGCGGCGCCCGGCCTCAGCCGCGTCGAGATATCCGGCGACCCCGGCCAGGGCATAGCAGCGGCGCCGCTGCTATGACTCGCGCGCGCGGCTGGGATGAGGAATGCACGCTGTGGGAGGAGGGCCGCGGCTACGAGATGCGGGTGCGGACCGAGAGCTACCCCTTCCCGCTACGGCAGATGTTTCGCGCCTTCCAGGGCGCCTGGGAGGTCGATACCCAAGTAGCGCAGCAGCCAGGCGATCGCGAGGTAGCTGGCGAGGAAGGCGGTCAGGGTGGCGAGCGCGGTCGCGCCAGCTGACGCGCCACCGTCCTCACCCACCTTACGCAGCTCATACAGGCCACTGAGAACGATCGCGGGTACCTTGGTCACCGACATCCTGCGCGAGGAGCGACTCGACCCGGCACATCTCCAAGAGCAGCTCGGCGCCACGGTCGCCGCGCACCACTCGGTGCCGGTCGCCGTATGCATCGCCGCTGCCGCCGAGGACTTCGAGGCGGCGTTGACCCTGGCGGTCTCTTGCGGCGGGGACACCGACACGATCGCCTCGATGACTGGGGCGATCGTCGGCGGCCGGCTCGGCGCCGCAGCGATTCCCGGGCGCTGGCTGGATGCCTTGGAGAAAGGCGAGAAGGGTCGCGAACACGTCGAATCGCTCGCCGACCGGCTGGCCGAGCGCGCCGGGCGACCCGACGTCGTCTCGCAGATTCCCTCTCGCTAGACGCCCAGCTCAAGCGGCCTCCTGGGGCAGCGGTTCAAATGCGCTGGCCGGGATCGGCCCACCGCGCCGTGAGGTCCGCGCCGCCCACAGCCACCCGCCGAGGAGCCCGGCGCCGGCAAGCGCCGCGAGCAGCGCCAGGCCGGGCGCGTAACTGCCGGTCAACGAGAGCGAGAGGGCCAGCGGCAGGGGCCCGAGCGCCGCACCGAGGATCTGGCCCGAGGAGGCGAGACTCTGCAGCCGCCCGAGGCCCTCGGCGCCGTAGGTCTGCGCCCAAAGCGAGCCGTTTGCGGTCGCGTAGAGGCCGTTGGCGACGCCCAGAGCTACGAAGGACCCGTAGGCGAGGACGGGCACGCCGAGCGCCAGCAGGGCGACGCTCAGGGTGAGCGCAACGCCGAGCGCCGCGAGCACGACCCGGGGCGCGAAGCGGTCGACGAGCACACCGCCGATCAGCGCGCCGCCCACGGCGCTCAGCGCCATCACGCCGATCGCGCCCGCGGCCTCGCCGGAGCCGAGGCCGATTTCGCCCAGCACCGAGACGGCGTTGACGACGATCGCCGTGGTGACCAGCGGCGGCACGGCGAAGATCAGCAGCAGCGAGCGCACGCCGGGGCGGCGCAGCGTCTCGCGCAGGCCGGCGGGTGTCGAATGCGACGCCACGCGCCGGCGCCGGCCCGTGCGCGCCAAAAGGCTGAGCGGCAGCACGACTAGGGCGAGGGCCGCGGCGACGATCTGCAGGGTCGGGCGCCAGCCGAAGGCGGCGATCAGCGCCACGCAGAGACCCGGCAGGGTCGCCGTGGCGGCGGCGATCCCCTGCGATGAGAGGCTCAGCGCCCGTCCGCGCGCCGCCTCGAAGGAGGAGGCGACGAGCACGGTGCCGAGCAGCGGGAAGGAGCCCTGGCCGAAGCCGCGCATCAGGCACAGCGCGAGGAAAACGAGCGCCGGGCCGGTGGCGAGGCTGAGAGCGAGGCAGCCGGCGCTGAGACCGAGCGCGACCGCCGCCCAGACCGGGGCGACGCCGCGGCGATCGACGGCGCGGCCGACGCCCAGAACGGTCGCCGCCGAGAAGACCGTCGCCAGCCCGTACATCGCCGCGAAGCCCGTCCTGGTCACGCTCGTGCCCGCGATCAAGTGATCGACGAAGATCGCGATGAAGAACGACTGGCCGGGAGCCGAGCAGAACTTGGCGCAGGCCGCGAGGGCGACGATGCCCGCCGCCCGGGAGGTCGACATGGACGCTCTCAACAGCGGCTCGCCGCGCTCACAGCTCCTCGGAGGCCCAGCCGCAAGAGGAGCACTCCTTGGCGATCCGGAAGCCGATGATCGACTGCTGCGTTCCGCGCGCCTTCTCGAACAGCGGCTTGCGAACCGGGGTGAGCGCGCGCTTGCCGCACTGCG